>JADIYN010000047.1 GCA_016705335.1 Draconibacterium sp.
TTGTTGACTTTGATGCGGTGGAAGGAGCAACCGGTTACCGTATATAATACTGCAACACTTGAATATGTTGAACTGGCAACAAATACATGGGATTATCTTTTAACCGTTCCAACAACTCCCGGAATAATACCCATTGAGAATACAGCTTTCATTTATCAGTCACCTTTTACAATTGCCAGCGGTAATTCGGTTGAAGTCATTACCGAAGGGATAGACATTGAAACGGAAGTTGATGAACTGGATACAAGTATCAAACGGATTATTCTAAAAAAACAACATACTAATTGGAACGATACCGAAGGTCCGAATGTGCTTGATGGTAAACCGACAATACCTGCACCTTATACTGTTACCAACCGCCAGCGGCGTTACACTCGGCGGCGTAAAAATTGGCGATGATTTAATTATTGATGGCAATAGCATTTTGAATATAAATGCAAATTTAAAAAAGGAATGGCAGCAGTTTGAATACAGGAATATAGTTGCAGGTACAGCAGATACATTGGTTTTGGATTCAATGGCTGATGTTGCTTTCACAATCAACTCGATTGTAGTAAAAGTTGACGACGGTACTTTAACCGGAATTGCATTAAAAATTAACGGAGTAGCAGTAACAGGATTATCATCCCTGACAGCTACAACAACTGCCACAAGAACAAACGCCACTGCCACAAACGCTGTAGCCATTGGCAACATTATTACTTTTGAAATATCCACACGGTATTCAGGGCACCAACAAAACTGACAGGAAAATTAAGTTATTCAAGATAATATGGGAAGCAGTATTTTATTTATACCGAGAGTAATTGTTCAGGAAATCAATATTGTTGGAGTTTATGGTCTATTAAAAAATGCAAGAACAGTTAAAGTTAATGGAAGCTATATGTATGTTGCGGATGCAGGCTGGGGAACCAAAATATTAGATATTTCCGACACTTCAAACCCAATATTCAAAGTAACAATAAATGTTTCATCGAATGATATATTTATCAAAGGCAATACATTATTCATTTGTGGTAGTGCAGGTTTTAAAATTTACAACATAACAAATCCATTAGTGCCAACTCTTATTGGTAGTTGTTCGTTAGCAAACACAAATCCACAGGATGTCTTTGTTAATGGAAATTATGCTTTTGTTGCTGACTATACAGCAGGTTGTCAAATAATAGATATAACCACGCCTTACTCTCCTGCAATAATCTATACTTACAACAGTGGTGCCCTTTCCTGTAATTCCATTTACGCCGTTGGAAACTATTTATATGTAGGGGAAAATGCTTCGATTAAAATACTTGATATAACCGTACCATCAAGCCCCATCTTTCGGGTTCTTTCTTTAAGTGGAACCTGTTTTGGAATTAAAGTTGTTGGAAATTTTCTTTATTCTGCACATTATATTAACTGTAAACGGCTTCAAAATAATCAATATTTCGAACCCTACTTCGCCTTCATTAGTTGATGAATATGATTTCCACCAAATCCTATCCAATGGACGTTGACGTATATGGAAATTATGCTTATGTAATTACTTACAGGTCTTTTGGAGCGCCAGACACAGGGGTTTATATTTTCAATATATCAAACCCGCAATATTACATTTGTAAAATTTAAGTTTTTGATAAATATGGAACTTCTGTATTTTACGATGCAAGTAGTGAATTTATTTTTTTAATTAATAATCCCAACGCGTATATATTAAATCCTAATTTTGACAACTTTTTCTGTCCTTTTCAATCGCACTGCTGCAATCTATCTTTCCATAAAAAATTATAAATGGCAACATATTTAATAACACGCGAAAAAGCATTACCCGGCAGGAAGCTGATACAGCGGAAGTGATAATCATCGTTCCGGAAGTAATTAATATGCTTAGTTACAATGCCCGTTTCAGCGTGAAAGATAACAACCGCCGTACTCTTATCGATAAAAAATCACAAGATGGCGTCATTACAATAATAGGGCAAACCATTACTATACCACTACTGATTGCCGACACCAAAGGCAAAGCAGGTAAGCACAGTTGGGAACTTGAAATTTCCAACACAAATGAAGTATTTACAATCGGGCGGGGAATCTTTATAATAATAAGTGAATTAATATTCTAATGTCAGGAGCAATCGAAATAGAAATTATAATCGTTGAACCTATTCAATTGGAGCTTGATATTGCACCATCAATTTTTATAGGTACAGCACAGGCAGGGCCGCAAGGCTTGCCCGGTGAAATCGGGAACATAGCAAATATGCCCGATGCAACAGAAACCATTCGCGGATTTGTGCGCCTTGCTTCACAGCTTGAAGTAACCACAGGTACAGACACAACAAAAGCAATTGTTCCGGGAACACTAAAACCGGAGCTCGACAAAAAAGCAGCAGATGAAATTCATACTTTAAAATTAATTTTTGAAAATATGTTAGTATGAGCTTACAAACGAATTTACAAGATCTGGCTACACGAATAGCCACTGAATGCAAGGCATTAAGAACCTTGATGAACGGGAACGCAATTGACCTTTCGGCATTGAACACAACAACAAAGGTAAACCTTGTTGCAGCAATCAATGAAGTTCTTTGGCCCGCAGGTGGTGTAACTGATTTAAGCCTTGGCACGAACAATGCAACTACCCTGCAAATTGTGTCAAGCACAGGTCAAAACGTAACCATTTCAGGAGCTACAGCCTTGCTTGCAGGGTTATTTGCCGGAGCCGACAAATCGAAACTGGATGGTATTGCAGCCGGTGCAACTGCCAACTCTGCAGACGCTACTTTACTTGCAAGGGCAAAACCACAGGTACACAGCCGTCAAGTAGTATTTCCGATTTTAACACGGCAGTTAATGCTTTAATCCAAAATGTAGTTGGTGCAGCTCCCGGCGCACTCGATACCCTTGTGGAACTTGCGGCAGCACTTGGCGATGATGCAAACTTTGCAGCCACAGTAAACACAGCTTTAACAAACCGCTTGCGTTTTGATGCGGCACAAACGCTTTCAGGTCCACAGCAAACACAGGCACAGGCAAATCTTAGCGTTTACACGCACTGAACTTAGCGATCCCACAACGAATTTTGTAACCGTTTTGAATCTGGTTTAGTATGAGCTTAATTGAACAGATAGGGAGCCTGGCTAAAAGAATAGCTACCGAGTTTAAAAATATCCGCGATATTTTAAATCTCCCGGATACAACATTTGCCAATCAGGTAGGTGTGATTGAAAAAAACGGAATTCCCTTTCTGCATAATTTCTCGTATGGTAATAATGGTTCAGTAACACCATCGGGACGCAACATTTTTATCGGGAAAAATGCCGGTAATTTTTCGATGGGAGCCACAGCAACGTCAATTGACCATGGCAGTTATTTGATTGGGATTGGGGATGAAGCTTTATCGTCGGCTGTTACGGCTAACTGGTGTGTTGCGATAGGTTACCAGGCGTTAAAAAACAAAACTATTGGCGGTGGTTGTTATGCGATTGGCTACCAGTCACAACTTGCCAATGTTTCCGGGATTTATAATGTTTCGCTGGGAACCTGGACACTGTTTTCAAATGTATCGGGAGGTTCGAATGTGGCTATCGGGTATAGAGGTTTATACAATAATACCGATTCGAATAATACAGCAATAGGAACCAGGTCGCTTTATGGGAAAATAGCCGGTGGGGATAATTTAGCCGGGGGTTATTATTCAGGATATAATTTAACAAGCGGGGCGCAAAATGTTTTGCTTGGAAGCAATTCAGCCCTGTTGACTGCTGCAGGTGGAAACTTAGCTTCGATTAATAATTCGGTATTAATTGGGTACGGTTCCCGTGCCGACGCTTCGGGTCAAACCAATCAAATTGTAATCGGACATAGTGCCGTAGGTAATGGTTCGAATACTGTTCAAATCGGAAATACTTCGATAACAAAAGTTTATACTTCCGGGAAAATTGCTCACGCCGATGCTACACTTGAAAGTGAATCTGCATCGTTAGGGCAATTATATGAAGCAGTATGGGGAAGGCCAAATTACCTTGCTGTATTTACGGATATACATAATGTAAGCGATAGTATTATTTCCCAAAACTACGGCCAAATTTTTATTGCTTCAGGTGAATCATCCAGTTCATTAATAATAAACAGTGAAGCGTATGGTTATTACAGATCAGAAATCGTAGGGCGAAGTGGTGGAGTAGATGCATGGAGAATAAGTAATGCAGGCGATGATATGGAATCAGGTTATGGAAGATTAATCATTGCAACTTTTAATAGTGCGGATGATATTGAAATCAATCCAGGTAGAGATTTTACTGTTGGACCATCAGCTAAAGTAGCATTTGGAACTTATTATCCAACCGCGAAAGTACATATACAAGCCGGAACTGCTACCGCAGGAAATGCACCGCTTAAATTAGAAAGCGGAACAAAATTAACAACACCGGAAGCCGGTGCAATTGAATACGATGGAACTAACTTATTTTATACTAACTCAACGCAGCGCAGACAGGTATCCAAAGCCCCGGTTGTAGTTACAGGTAAAACTTTGAATTCAGGTAGTTGGAGTTTGGTAAGTGGATTATACGAATACGATTTGAGTGATGCTAATATTACAGCAAACAGCATTGTTGACATAATCCCGGATAATGCAAGCATGACAGTAGTAATGGCCTCTCTTATTCAACCACGAACAGATTCAAGTACAGGATCAGTTAAAGTTTATGCTTTGGAAAATCCAACTGATATAATCACAGTAACAATAATTATTACAGAGAAAACCGTATGACAGTAGGCAGATTTATAAATACAAGCACCATATTACAGCAGGTTAAAATAGGGGTAACTCTGGTTCATCCAAATACCAGCACAACAGCTAATCGCCGCGCTGTAAAAATTACATGCACAGAGGGCAAAGCACAAGTATCTCTATTTACCACAATGGCGGAACAGGAAATTTAATATTGGCTATTTATTCTAACGTTACTGATGCACCGGGTTCACGTCTTGCAATATCATTATCAACGCCAATAAATGCAACAGCAGATGGCAAAAACTTAATTTAACAAGTTTACTGCCTGTTACCGAAGGGCAAATTGTATGGCTTGCCTGGGTATTTCAAACAAACCCTGGGATTCGTTATAATGCATCTGCAACACAAAGAGCAGAATCAACCAGTTTATGGGCAGGAGGTATGCCCGAAGAATTCGGTGCTGTAGGCTGGGCAGCTTATGAATATTCAAGTTACATAACAATTTTAACAACCATTTAATATGAAAATCTACAAATTAGAATTAGCGGAGCAAAAAGTGAATCACATTTTATCAGTTCTTGCCAAACAACCCACACTGAGTTTGCTGAACTTATAGGCGAAATTCACAAACAGGCGAATCAGCAAATTGAGCAAACAGAAAAAAGAAATAATACACTAAACTCTTTTTATTGCAGGCAGGTTCTTACGTTCCTGCCTTTTTTGTCCTTTTCAAAACCCCAGGCGAATATATCTTCACTGAAAATAAATAATTGTGAAAATAATGAAACCGATTAATGCCGCCATAAAAGGACCAATGGCTATAAAACTAAAAGCGCAGTTGTGCTTTACCTTTTGCTGCAAATGTTCAGTAAAAAAATACCTGTAAGCCCGGCTAATCAGGAAATATTAATCAATATAACAGACATATTAATGGCAAGCGGGATATTCCACGATTTATGGCGGAACCGGGAAGCAATTGCAGATTGATTAAAAATTTCATTCACCTTAAAAATAGTATCATGAAAGAAACAGAAAAAGCACTCGTAACATTGTTGGAAACCGGAAACGTTATAGCAAAAGCTATTGCAGACGATGGAAGGGTTTGATTTTAAAGAAAGTATGGCAATTTCGATTAAAGCAATCAGCATAATCGGCATTATCAAAAACCTGCCTAAAATTAAGGCGGAAATTAAAGCCCGGAAAGAAGAAGATATTCCCGCGCTGGTGGAATTATTCAAAGCTAAATTTGATTTGAAAGACGACGAAGCGGAGGAAAAAGTTGAACAGGGATTGGACGTTTTACTGCAACTTACTTCAATGCTTTTTACACCAAAAGCGGCTTAACTTGCATTACGAGCCACTTGTTGTAGGCAAGGCGATTTATTTCGCTTTGCCTTTTTTTTGTCCTTTTCGATACCTCGCCTGCATTTTATCTTTGCTAATATTATAAAGGAAGCTTATCCAATACTTACAAAATGAATGAATTTGCCAACATAACAGACCTGCAGGCTATAAAAGTCTTTTTCTACATAGAATCAGTTATTTTAATAATTGCTTTTGGAATTATAGGCTTTTTTTTGCGCCGCAGGGATAACGCAAGTATTAACCGCGAAATAGCTGTAACAGCAGCCACAGAAGGTCTAACTAATGCTGTTAATCAACTTAAATTAGTAGTAACAAGCCTACAGTTGCAATATGAAATAAAACAGCCTCTTTTAGATGCTCAAATCGAATTGTTTCCGAAGTTCATTTGTAATAAATGATAAAATTGTTCAGGGAATAGACAAACGTTTAATTCAGCTTGAAACCGAACACAAATTGCTTACCTGCAAGTATCCGTCAAAAACAAAAAACCAGAAAATTGAAAACGCTGATTGAAATTTTAGCAAGCCATACAATTCCTGAATAGTTTTCACGAATAAAAACAACTACCGAAAACAAAAAGAATTTATAAAGTTCATTTTTATTATTTATTAACCAGAGTTCATTGTTAGATTGATTTACCGTTCTTAAATTAATCCTGAAGAATGACAGGCTTTTATAAATAGGTTAGCAGGAGGGTGAGGGGTTTCTCCCTCCTTGCAAAACTTAAATCAAAGATAGATCAACATGAAAATTACAGCTTTTTTATTAATGGCAATTATTCTTATATCAGGATGCGCAACTACTGCTCATCACACACACGACAACAGATACAAATTCACGCGACACAACATTTTATATTGAGTTACCGGTCTATGTCGATACAACAATATAAATTCCTAAATTTTACAGGTTTTCTTTCTGGTTATTGATAATAGAGCTGATTCTATTGGGTATATTCGCCTTTTACAAGTTGGTTATTTTGATATCTTAGGTAATCTTTTGAAACGATTTTCGTTTTCAAAATAATGTCAAAATGTATTGTTTCGATTTCCATCTAAGACAGAATATGTTAAATAAGTTTAGTGTGAGATTTAGTTAACTATTCTGGTTTTCACCCGTGTGTTTTTTTTATTTGTATATCTGAATGAAGCAATAAAATTCAATCTGAATTACGAATAGTTTAGGAACGATTTTAATTGCCCTTGTATTCTTTTATTATCAATTAATTACTATTTTAGGACATTTGTCCCTGAAGCTAGCGTGTCTACCAATTCCACCATCTGGGCTTTTGTGGGGGCAAATATATTAAAAAAATCCACCCTCATTTAATTTGTGAAGATGGAATTTTACTTTTCATTTCAGATTTCTGCTAACACATGCGTATTTGATTGGAGTTGGTTATTTTTTCACAGTATTTGCATTTTAACGAGATTAAATCTTTTGCAACCACTTTAAACCGGGTAGTAATTTGTTCGTTGTTGGTTATGCATTTTGGGTTAAAACATTTCACAATTCCTGAAATTGTATCCGGGATTTCCACTACCTTTTTCTCAACCACTTCGTAATCTCTGATAATGTTCAATTTAGCATGTGGAGCTATCAATGCTATTTTATTTATTTCATCATCTTCAAAAAATTTGTCAGTCACTTTTATTATTGCTTTTGCCCCAAGTTTATGACTTTCAAGGTTTGTCCCAAATGTTATTTGGTTTTCAATACTATCAAGTCCTAAAATAGAAATTACTTTAAACAGATTTTTTGCTGGAATGTGGTCAATTACAGTTCCTTCTTTTATTGCGCTGACTTTTAATTTTAGTTTTTTCTTCTGATCGTCTTGCATGGCATAGATTATTTTACGTTCATGATATGGGATATGATAGCTTCGCGGGCAAATACACCATTTCTGGCCTGGGTGAAGTAGTAGGCTTTTTGATTTGCATCAACATCAGTATGAATTTCGTTTACACGTGGCAGAGGATGTAAAATTTTTACGTTAGGTTTAGTTTTTTCCAACATTGCATTGCGAAGAATATAAACGTTTTTAACTTGTTCATATTCTATCGGGTCAGAGAATCTTTCCTTTTGAACACGGGTCATGTATATAATGTCGGCAGCGCTTATAATATCCGTAAACTCTTTATGTTCATAATATTTTATCCCTTTTTCGCGCAGTAATAGTTTGTATTCTTCGGGCATTTCCAAAACAGTTGGTGCAATAAAATTAAAAATTGGGTTTTCGAATTCCGACATGGCCATTAGCAATGAATGAACTGTTCTTCCATATTTTAAATCTCCTACCATAAAAATATTCAGGTTATCGAGAGTCCCCTGAGTCTTTAGAATGGAATACATATCGAGCAAAGTTTGTGTTGGATGCTGATTGGCGCCATCACCGGCATTAATTACAGGGACCGGTGAAATTTCAGCAGCATAACGTGCGGCTCCTTCAAGCGGGTGTCGCATTACAATCAAATCAGCATAATTACTCACCATTTTAATTGTATCATGTAATGTTTCTCCTTTGCTGGCACTTGAGCTGTCAGGGTCGGCAAATCCAATAATCCTACCGCCCAAACGACTTATTGCAGTTTCAAAACTTAATCTTGTCCGCGTTGAAGGTTCAAAAAACAAAGAAGCAACAACTTTCCCTTTCAATAAATCCTGATTGGGGTTTTCTTCGAATTCAGCAGCAAGTTTCATAATTTTCAGATATTCCGTTTTCGAAAAATCTGTAATTGAAATTAAATCCTTCTTCATATTAATATTGTATTGATTTCAGGTTTCAATAATCAAAAAAAAACCAACATTAATAAATTTAAAATGTTGGTTTTCAATCGAATGAAATATATTTTTTTCTTTTACGTTCCTTAATATATTATTAAAAACAAATGGTTGTGAATTATAATTCCGAAATATAAATACCTCTATTGGGATGAGTTTTGTATCAACTCTCAAATAACCCGACTTACTGATCATCAAATTCATCATGTTTCAAAATTAGCGGCTTTCATTCTTTTATCCAATTAAGCAGAGTGAATTTATTACCGTTTTATCAACAGCATTTATATTAGGTTTGATGTTTAATCCCAACACCGTAAATATTATTAAAAACTTGTATAACTCTTTCATATTCAGATTCCCTTACAGAAAAAGTCAAATTGCAGTTTTCTTCAAAACGGGTATTTATTATCGAAAGGTTTTCATGTTTAATCACATTCATTACTTCAGATAATTCGTTGTAAGTAAATTCAAGTTTTATGTTCTTTTCAATAATTTTTTGCAGAATTTCAGCATTTTTTAAACAATCAGCGGCAGCATTTCGATAAGCACTTATTAAGCCACTTGTTCCCAGAAGTGTGCCGCCAAAATACCTGACTACAACAACTATTAAGTTTGTAACATTAAAACTTTGAAGTTGCCCAAGAATGGGTTTTCCAGCAGTGGAAGATGGCTCTCCGTCATCATTTGCCCTGTAACTGATTTCTTTAAATCCCAAACGCCAGGCATAACAGAAATGACGGGCACCGTGATGCTCTTTTCTAAGTTTGTATAGTATTTCTTTAACATCTTCCTCATTTGTTATCGGACTGGCAAATGCGTAAAATTTGCTGCCTTTGTCCTTAAAAAAGCCTTGACTTTCTACTTCTATGGTATTGTAAGTATCTTCCATGAATGCAAAAATCGTTGGAAATTAATAAAAAAGCACCCATTTTTCAATGGATGCTTTCGATTACATTTTTAATTTCTTTTCTATATCTTCCACGTATTGTCGAAAGTTTTTAT
The DNA here is from genome assembly GCA_016705335.1 of Draconibacterium sp. Lineage (GTDB taxonomy): Bacteria > Bacteroidota > Bacteroidia > Bacteroidales > Prolixibacteraceae > Draconibacterium. The sequence goes on from JADIYN010000047.1 coordinate 9,869, forward strand.
CTGTATCTTTCAGGTTATTAACTGTTTTGCAGGCATGTAATACTGTTGCATGATCCTTGCTTCCAATTTGCGCTCCAATACTTGTTAGAGAGTATTTTGTGAGGCTTTTTGAAAAATACATGGCAATTTGCCTGGCTTGCACAACTTCTCGTTTGCGTGTTTTTGCCTGTAATGCATCAACTTGCATGTTGAAATAATCGCAAACTACTTTTGAAATATATTCAATAGATAGTTCCCGCTTCGAATTCTTAACTAATTTATTGATAAGTTTAGCTGCAAGTTCCAGTGTTATTTCCCTTTTATTCAACATTGATTGGGCTAATAAAGAAACAAGTGCTCCTTCCAATTCGCGAATGTTATTTGAAACATGTGATGCAATATATTCTAGCACATCTTCTGAAAATGAAATACCGTCTTTATAAACTTTGTGTTTTAATATTTGCATGCGGGTATCAAAATCCGGAATTTGCAAATCTGCGGTTAATCCCCACTTGAACCTTGACAAAAGCCGTTGTTCCATCCCTTTTAGTTCGATAGGCGGTTTGTCGGAAGTTAAAATCAACTGCTTGCCCATTTGGTGCAAGTGATTGAAAATATGAAAGAAAGTTTCCTGTGTTTTTTCTTTTCCCGCAAACTCTTGAACATCGTCCAGGATAAGAACATCAATCATTTGATAAAAATGCAGGAAATCATTTCTGTTGTTATTTCGTGTTGCCTCAGTATATTGTGTCTGAAATTTATTTGCATTTACATACAGAACTATTTTGTCGGGGAAACGTTCTTTAACTTCAATACCAATAGCCTGTGCCAGATGAGTTTTGCCTAAACCTGAATTTCCATAAATCATTAACGGGTTGAATGCGGTTCCTCCGGGGTTTTGGGCGACAGCATAACCAGCACTGCGCGCAAGCCGGTTACAATCGCCTTCAATAAAATTTTCGAAAGTATTGTCGGCTTTTAATTGTGGGTCAATCTGCAGTTTCTGTATTCCGGGAATTATAAATGGGTTTTTAATTGCAGATTTTTCATCTGCTTTTAAAGGAATAGTTAATGGGTTGTTGACGATTTTTGCATTACTGTTTGTTGGATAACTGACAGTGTATGGTGCAGCGCCATTTTTATCGCCCATAACAACGTTGTATTCAAGTTTTGCACCGTTGCCAAGTACCATTCGCAGAGTTCTTTTTAAAATATCGATAAATTGTTCTTCAAGGTATTCATAAAAAAATGCACTTGGTACTTGAATGGTAAGTACTTTTTCCGAAAGTTTGACCGGTACTATTGGTTCAAACCAGGTTTTGTAACTACTGCCGGGAACGTTATCTTTTATAACATTTAAACATTTGTCCCAAACAGCTTTGTATTCTTCACTCATTTAAATTTTAGGTTTTTTTTGAAGTCACTCAAATATTTCATTAAACTTATTCCCATTGGCAAAATTTGCGAAAAAAAAGTTAAAAAAAAAATTAAAAAACTATTGAAAATCTCCTTAATCTTATATTGTTTTCGTTTTCAGGCATTTAAAATTTTATTTTTTTTTATATTAGTTATCGTACTGATTATTAGTACATTATGATTAAACAATTGACTGATAGAATCATAACAGGTGGGTAGTGGTAGGTATAAACGGCTGTTTACATAATTTATCAACAAATTGATGTTGATTATCGTAACGTTTTAAGTGCTTTTTCAAGTTTTATCAACTGGCCATTTTTAAAAGCGACTATCACTGCCTCTGGAAATTTCGTTTTTGCCAGTTGTAAAATTTCATTTATTTCGGAATACGAACTTGTATTTCCCAATAAATAAGTATAGGCTTCATTTGCATAATATTCTTCAACTTTACCCAATCCATCAAACATATTTGAATTAGAAGGAATTTTTGTTTCGCTGGAGATTAAATGCACTTTAAAAATTATATTTTTCGAAGATACATCCCCTGAAGTATTGATATAGTATTCTTTACCAAAATCCATTGCTGAAAACTGGACATATCTTTTGGGGTTTTCCTGAACGTCTTTTAACAATGAACTGAGGTTTTGAGACAGGGCAGTAATTTCAAGGTACAACTTATCGTCGTTTAAAAGTAACCCAACTGTATTTTCATCGCTGTTTAATTTTTCCATGATATTTAACAGTTGATTTGATGCCATTGAAATATTTGCCAGTATTGGTGAAACCTGAAGTTGTGATAACGTGTCGCTAAAAGAAGACAGGTTTTTTAATATTTTTTCAAGTTCATTTGTGTTACTGTTCAAAAAGTTGGTTAATACCTCAATATTGGCAACTATTTGTTTAATACTGGCTTTTTCAGTTGACATTACTTCTGCCAGATCACCAGTTATTTTTTCTGCGTTTTCAATAGTTTTATTAATGTTTTTAAAGCTTTCAGATAAATTCTCCTGCGCATCTTCATTTAGTATTACAGTTAGTACAGTAATAGCCGAGTCGATCGTACTCAATAATTGTTCAGCTTTGTTTTTTATGGGTAAAACCTGTAAACTAACCTGTTCTTTTAAATCGCTTTCTATTGCGCCCTGAATTGTGTCGTTGGATTTATAATAAGTACTTTCATTACTTAAACCCATTTTTATTGAGCGGGTTCCCATAATATCACTGCTAATTATTTGTGCCACAGAATTTACAGGTATTTGAAACGAGGCATCAACCATTAATGTAACAATCAGATTTCCTGATTTTGATGGATCGAATGTAATACTTTTAACCTGACCAATTTGATATCCATTCATTGTTACTTTGTTTGATTCGAGCAGGCCGTCAATCCTGTCATAAACAACGTAATAGTAATTATTTCGCTTAAAAACATCATTTCCTTTCAGATAATTTAGCCCCCAAAATAAGATGGCCAGTGATACCACAATCAAAAATCCCAGTTTTACATATTTTGAATATTTCATTACTACAAATTTTTAATTAATGTTGTTCGCTTTTTTTGCTGTTGTATTTTCAACAGATGTAAAATTAGAGATTTCAATGTTCAATTACAGCTTTTCCATTGCCTTTTTAACAGATATTAATTCATTGTTCTCAAAAGCTACAACAAAACATTCAGGGAATTTTTTTTCTATCCTGTTTTTTTCTTTCACTGCTTCGTCGTAATTATCGAATCTTCCGGAGAAATAACGTATTATATCTTTTGATTCTTTTCTGAAAATATTTTTCTCACCTTTAAAATTTGAAGGCGAGGGATCAATTTTACTTTTTGATGCACCAATTTGTACTGAATAATATATATTGTTAGTTTCTGAAATTTGCGTAATATTTTCTTTTACAGTTGTTTGTGATTGGGTTTGAGATATATTTGATTGAGTTTGGGATTTGCCGGAAACTCCCGGATCAGTTCGAATTGCGAAACTGCTTTTTTCTTCAATTTTCTTTTTATAATCCTTAAATGCATAAAAAATTGAATTGGAAAGAGTTGATTTACCTTGTTCACTCATTAAAAAATTTCGTTCTGTCGGGTGACTAATAAAACCCAATTCGATAAGAACACTTGGCATTGTTGTTTGGTGAAGAACAATAAAACCAGCCTGTTTAACACTTCTGTCTCCGCGTTTCGCCATTTTGAATTGTTCCTGAACTTCTGATGCCAGCATAATACTTTGTTCAAGATACTCACTCTGAATAGCTAAAAACATGATATTCGATTCAGGCGAATTTGGATCATATCCCTCATAAGTTGTAGTATAGTCATCTTCAAGTAAAATCACCGAGTTTTCTTTTTTTTCCACTTCAAAATTGGCTTTGCTGCGGTGTTCGCCCAATACAAAGGTTTCGGTTCCCTGTGCTGTGGAATTCTCCGTTCCGTTAACATGAATTGAAATAAACACATCGGCTTTGTTCTTATTTGCAATGTTTGCCCTGTCATATAAAGGGATAAAAACATCTTTGTTGCGTGTGTAAATAACTTTTATTTCCGGATAACTGGCTTTTATTGATTCGCCCAGTCTTAAAGCAACATCCAAAACTATATCCTTCTCTCTTGCATTTCCAACTGAAGCGCCAAAATCTTTTCCTCCATGCCCCGGATCGATAACCACAACATTTATATGTTTATCATCCTTTTCTGCTGTAAATGAAGACTTTCTATTGATTGAACCGGCCGAAATAGAAATAAAAAAGCAGATAAAAATCAAATTTAAAATAGTCTTTATCATGATGTTTTGTGTTTCCATTGTAAAAATAGAAATATTAAAATTATTTTACATTTATTAGCGTTATACTACAACCCTTATTTTTATTTTTGTCGGGCTTAATTGCAGTTTGTAAAACAGAAAACAATTTGTTTAAAATTATATATACATATATACTCTTCCTGTTGCCTTTTATTGTATTTAGTCAGGAATCGGAAAAACTCACAATCGAAAGTATAGAGTGGCCAGCCATAAATTCAAATATCGAAAACGTTCAGCCAGATACAATTGTTTCTGATTCAATCGAAACTTTAATTACTGCTTCCGATACTTTATTGGTTGATACATTAGCCACCGACACCGTGATAAAACCCCTTTATAGAAGCACCAATCGTATATAATGCTGAAGATTCAATAGTTGTTTCGTTCGATGGTCAAAAAGTTTATTTGTATAATAATGCAAAAGTTACTTATGAACAAATTGAACTTACGGCTTATTATATCGATCTCAATCTAGAAACCAAGGAAATTTATGCTGAAGGACTTATGGACAGCACCGGAACCATGATACAAAAGCCGATTTTTAAACAGGGATCCGATGAATACGAATCGGAAACCATGCGATACAATTTTGAAACGGAAAAGGCATTTATTACAAAAGTTGTATCAGAACAAGGGAGGGTTTATTTTGAGTGATCGTACAAAAAAATAGGTAAGGAAACTTTTATAACTGAAAAGGCAAAATACACGACCTGCGATGCCGATCACCCACACTTTTACATGCACCTTACCAAAGCAAAAGTTATATCGAATAAGAAAATTGTGACAGGTCCGGCGTACATGGTTTTAGAGGATTTTCCTATATATTTCCCCATTTTACCTTTTGGATTTTTTCCAAATACACCATCCTATTCTTCAGGAATTTTGGTGCCAATGTATGGAGAAGAGCAAAACAGGGGTTTCTATTTGCGTGATGGAGGTTATTATTGGGCGGCCGGCGAATATTTCGATTTGGCTTTGCGTGGCGAAATTTATTCGAAAGGTTCGTGGGGAACACAATTGCATACAAATTATCGAAAACGTTATAAATTTTCAGGAGGGTTCGATTTCAGGTACAATATTAATGTTTACGGTGAATCAGGATTAGAAACTTATCAAAAATCAAAACAATATGCCGTTACCTGGAATCATAGCCAGGATCAAAAAAGCAAATCCCAACCGAACATTTTCTGCAAGCGTGAATTTATCAAGCAGTGGATATGATAAACAAAATTCGTATGTTGGACAAACAGGAGGCAATAATTACCTTACTACTCAAAAATCATCAAGTATATCTTATTCTCAAAAATTTGAAAACACGCCATTTAATATGTCAATGAATCTCAGGCATTCGCAAAACTCCGTTGATACAACAATTTCATTGTCGTTACCTGAAATGACATTTAGTATGGCAAAGATCTATCCGTTTCGAAAAAAGAACAGAACCGGCCCGGTGAAATTTTATGAGAAATTCGGTATAAACTATACAGGGAATTTGCGAAATTCTATAAGCAATGTTAAAGAGTACGATTTAATGAAACAAAAATTTCCCGATGACTGGAAAAACGGGATACAACATAATATCCCACTGGCTTTTCCTGGATTTAATCTGGCAAAATATGTAAATGTAAGCCCAAGTATTGGTTACAACGAAAAATGGTATTTCCAGAAATACAATTATACTTACGATCCTGAAAATATTCATTATGATGAAAACGGAAGGAATCCTTCAAACATTCATAAGGATACAATAAACGGTTTAAGCCGGGTTTACGATTACAATTACAGTTTAAGCGCATCAACAAACATTTATGGAATGTTTATGCCCCGAAACCCAAATTCAAAAATAAAGGGTATCAGACATAAAATAACACCTTCAGCAAGTTTTAGCTACCGTCCTGATTTTGGAAAGGAACGCTTTGGATACTACCAACATGTTCAAACTGACTCGTTAGGAAACTACGCGTATTTCGATGTTAATGCGGGAGGTGTTTATGGTAATTCACCTGGCCGTGGTGCATCCGGGTCTATTAATATGTCAATAAGTAATAACCTCGAAATGAAAGTTTTGGATACTAAAGATACCACCGATACCAAAGCTGCCGAAAAGTTTAAAAAGGTGAAAATCATAGATAATTTAAGCATGTCGTCTTCTTATGATTTAATAAGAGATTCAATGAATCTTGCGCCAATTAGTATCAGGGCCAGAACCACTGTTGCCGGTGTTAGTATAAATATGGGAACGATTCTCGACCCTTATATGTTGAATGATAATTACCAGCGTTACAATGAGTTTGTTTGGAACAACAAAAGAGGAATTAGCAGAATAGGGAGGGTTTCAAATGCGAACCTCTCATTTGGTATGAATTTCAATTCGAAAAAGAAAGAAAGTAAAGGTGGACCGGGTGGCCAGGCAAATGTTGAAGATGAAGATGAAGAAGTAAAACCTGTTGTACCGGAATTAGGTTCAGGTTATGTTAATTTTAATATTCCCTGGACTTTTGGTTTCGATTACAGTTTTAGCTACAATGGCTCCGACAAAAAGCGCACCCAATGGCAGGATTTCGCAAACACTTGGTTTACGTGGAAACCTTAGTTTAACCGAAAAATGGAAGGTATCTGTTAATACCAATTTCGATTTTGAAGCCGGTGAATTCTCTTATACAACGATAAATGTAAACCGCGATTTGCATTGCTGGCAAATGGCATTTAACTTTGTTCCGTTTGGTTATATGAAAAGCTACAGTTTCACCATAAATGCAAAATCATCGATGCTAAAAGATTTAAGGTTGCAAAAACGTGAAAGTAATTACGATAATTTCTAACCAATAATAATTTTTGATATGAAACGAATAATCGAAACGACTAATGCCCCTCAGGCAGTAGGCCCTTACAGTCAGGCAGTTGAGATGAACGGAACTTTGTTTGTTTCCGGTCAGGTTCCCTTAAATCCGGTTACTATGAAACTTGCTGAAGGTGGAATAAAAGAGCAAACAAAACAGGTTATGGAAAATATTGGCGCTATTTTAATAGCAGCGGGTTATGATTATTCTGATGTTGTAAAATCGACCTGCCTGCTTAGCGATATTGAAAATTTTAAACCAATGAACGAGGTTTACGGCCAGTATTACACTGAAAAAAAACCGGCAAGAGTTGCTTATGCGGTAAAAGATTTGCCACTTGGTGCCTTGGTTGAAATTGAAACTATAGCAATGAAATAGAGCATGACTTTCAGGAGTAGGACTTTCCCAAATCCGGCTTTATAAAATCTGTGAGTTGGAAACTCACGATCCCAAAAGAAAAAGGGTTTTCGAAATGTCGAAAACCCTTTTTTAATATCTTTCTATTTCTGATACCAGATGCTATTCAGCAACTACTTCAAATTCAATTTCAATAATAACTTCTTTATGAAGTTTAACTTTTGCAGAATATGTACCAACTTCTTTGATATGATCTTCAGGCATCAAAATCTGTTTGCGGTCGATTTCAAAACCTTTTTTATTGATTGCTTCAGCCAACTGAATTGTATTTACCGAACCAAAAATTTTACCCAAAGTACTGGTTTTTGCTCCGATAGAAATTTTCTTGTTTGCCAATTTTTCTGCAATTGCAAGAGCTTCATTTTTAAGTTTAGCTTCTTTGCGCGCGTTGTTTTGTGTTTTCAGCCAATATTTTTTTAGCTGTTGATGTAGCAGCAATTGCTTTTTTTTGCGGTATTAAAAAATTACGTGCAAAACCATCTTTAACTTTTACTAAATCGTCTTTGCTTCCCAGACGTTCAACGTCTTGTATTAATATAATTTCCATTTCTTTTCCTCCTGTTATTTCATGTTGTCGGTTACAAATGGCAGCAAAGCAATCAAACGGGCACGTTTAACTGCCTGTCCAACTTTGCGTTGGTATTTCAACGAAGTACCTGTAATACGGCGTGGTAAAATTCTGCCTTGTTCGTTTAAGAATTTTTTCAGGAACTCGGGATCTTTGTAATCAACGTATTTAATTCCGTTTTTCTTGAAACGACAATATTTTTTCTTTTTAACCTCTACTGACGGTGGGGTTAAATATCTGATTTCACTTGAACTTTGTGCCATTTTTTATCCCTCCTTTTCTGTTTTTTCTTTTTGAAGTCTTTTTCTCTTATTACTGTATTCAACTGCGAATTTGTCAAGTTTCACGGTCATAAACCTGATAACTTTTTCGTCGCGGCGGAATTCAGTTTCCAATTTCGCAATAAATGCAGGATCGGCTTTAAATTCAAATAACTGATAAAAGCCTGTAGATTTCTTTTGGATTGGGTAAGCCAGTTTTTTCATTCCCCAATTCTCCTCATGGAGCATTTCACATCCGTTGCTTGTGATAATGTCCTTGAATTTTTTTACCGCCTCCTTTACCTGTGGCTCAGATAAAACGGGAGTACAAATGAAGACGGTTTCGTACTGATTCAACATAATCAACTAATTTTTAAATTATTAATAACTCTTTCCCAAAATTTTTGGAAGCGCAAAAGTATAAATAATTTACTATTTATCAAACTAATGGGTAAGAATGAATAAATCAAAAAAAATCCTTGCCGAAAACGACAAGGATTTTTGTTTCTGTTATAGTTCAGTTAATGAAAATTCAGATCAATTTATAACGGAATATTTCCATGTTTTTTTGGAGGATTCGATTTCCGCTTGTTTTGAGTCATATCCAAAGCACCAATAATTTTTTTGCGGGTGTCCCGCGGATAGATAATTTCATCGATATAACCCAATGATGCTGCTTTATACGGATTGGCAAATTTATCGCGGTAATCCTGAACGGCAACCAATCGTTCTTCATCGGTAAAATTATTTTTATGAATAATGTTAATCGCACCTTCGGGACCCATAACTGCAATTTCAGAAGTTGGGTACGCGAAATTTACATCGGCTCCAATGTGTTTGCTCGACATCACATCATATGCTCCACCATAGGCTTTACGAGTTATAATGGTAACTTTAGGCACGGTGGCTTCCGCAAAAGCATATAATAATTTTGCGCCGTGTTTTATAATTCCACCAAACTCCTGGTTTGTTCCGGGTAAAAATCCGGGCACATCAACAAATGTTACCAGTGGTATATTAAATGCATCGCAAAACCGAACAAAGCGGGCGGCTTTTACTGAAGAATTGATATCGAGAACGCCAGCTAAATGATTTGGTTGATTTGCAACAACACCAACCGGTTTTCCCCCAAAACGTGCAAACCCAACAATTATATTTTGCGCATATTGTGCCTGGACTTCCAAAAAGTGGTTGTTATCAATCACCTTTTGAATTATGTCGTGCATGTCATATGGTTTATTTGGATCAGCGGGTACAATATCCTGCAGGCTTTCTTCAACCCGATCTGATGGATCAATTGTACTCTTAACCGGTGGATCTTCAAGATTGTTTGATGGCAAAAAGCTTAACAATTCACGAATCATCATAATTGTCTGATCTTCGTCTTTACCATTGAAATGGGCAACTCCACTTTTGCTGTTGTGCGTAAATGCACCGCCTAATTCTTCTTTTGTAACATCCTCATGCGTAACAGTTTTAATTACTTCAGGACCAGTTACAAACATGTGGCTTTTTTCGTTCACCATAAAAATAAAATCGGTGAGGGCAGGGGAGTACACAGCTCCTCCGGCACACGGACCAAGTATTGCAGAAATCTGTGGAATTACACCCGATGAAATTACGTTGTTATAAAAAATATCGGCGTAACCTGCTAAACTTTCAACACCTTCCTGAATTCGTGCGCCGCCTGAATCGTTCAACCCGACCAAAGGTGCGCCCATTTGCAATGCAAGTTTTTGGATTTTTACAATTTTATCAGCATTGGCGCGGCTCAGTGAACCGCCAAAAACTGTAAAATCCTGCGCAAACACATAAACAAGCCGACCTTTTACTTTTCCATATCCCGAAATTAATCCATCACCTAAAATCTTGTTCATCTCCATACCAAAGTCGTAACTGCGGTGAGTCACTAATTTGTCGATTTCGTTAAAAGTTCCCGGGTCAAGCAACTGGAGAATTCTTTCCCTGGCTGATTTTTTGCCGGCTGCATGTTGTTTTTCAATTCTTTCCTGACCACCACCTTGTTCAGCTTTTTTATTCAGGTCGTCGAGCAGGGTATATTTGTCTTGTAAATTCATACGTTAATTCTTTTTATTCAAGTTCAATTAATATTTGACCACCTTCAATTGTGTCGCCATCTTTTACGTTTACTTTTTTTATTTTTCCATCCATCGGGATTTTGTATTCACTCTCCATTTTCATTGCCGATATTACAACGGCAGTTTGACCTTCAGTTACTTCATCGCCTTCTGTAACGAAAACTTTGACCACCTTGCCCGGCATTGGTGATGAGATTTTTTTCTCGGCTGATGCAAATGCGTTTGTTCCGCGATCGAGCAGGTATCTTGCCTCGGCATCTATAATTTCGACTTCAAATTCCTGATAAAGTGTGTATGCAGTATATTTTTTGGGTTGGTTGCGGGGAACAAGTTCAATGTTGTATGAATGTCCACCTTCCAAAATGGAAAATGTTCCATCAGCAGTGTGCATTACATCAACTTTAAGTATTTTTCCATCTACTTCTATTTCAAGCAGATTTCCATCCTGTCCGCGAAGGTCAACCCAGGCAATCCTGTCCCCAACTTTTATTTCAATAGCCATTATTAGTTATTTTAAAAATGATTGATGTAAGGTGTTTTTTTTCCATCGGCTTTGCGGTAAGGCAAAATCTTTTGTAGATTCCTGTGAGCTACTTATTTTTTGCAGATAATCAATAAATGCTGCAACAATTACCATGTCGCTGCACTCATCACAGTTTGTGTTTTCCATTAATTGATCATGGTTGTTTTCAATAAAATGCGTATCGTAATTTCCTTCAATAAAGTTTTTATTGCTCATGATTCGTTCAAGGTACTTTATTGATGTTTTGATACCCGTAATTTTATATTCATACAAAGCCCTTCTCATTCGGTTTATCGCTTCATCGCGATTTTTCCCCCAAATTATGAGTTTCGATATCATTGGGTCATAATAAATTGGGATCTCGTAACCTTCATAAACATAACCGTCGGTGCGCACACCCAAGCCAAGTGGCTCTGATATTTTATAGATTTTACCCGGGCTGGGCATAAAATTGTTGTCGGGGTCTTCCGCATTTATCCTACATTCAATCGAATGCCCCCTTTGAAATAAATCTTCCTGTTTGTATTCAAGGATATTCCCTTCAGCAATTTTAATTTGTTATTTTACCAAATCAACTCCGGTTACCCGCTCAGTAATTGGGTGTTCAACCTGTAACCGGGTATTCATCTCAAGAAAGTAGTAGTTCAGTTCATTGTCAACCAAAAATTCAATGGTACCCGCTCCTGTGTAATTAACGGCTTTTGCAGCATCCACCGCCGATTTTCCCATTTTTGCACGCAAATCCGGGGTCATCAATGGAGAGGGAGTTTCCTCTATCATTTTCTGATGGCGTCTTTGGATAGAACATTCGCGTTCAAAAAGATGGATTACATTTCCATGTTGGTCGGCCAAAATTTGGAATTCGATATGATGAGGTGAAGTAATGTACTTTTCCACATAAACCGAATCATCACCAAATGATGAAAGCGCTTCTGAACGGGCTGCCCTTACTGCCGAAACAATTTCTGATTCTTTTTTAACAAGCCGCATTCCCTTTCCACCACCACCGGCAGCAGCTTTTATCATTATGGGGAGTTGTATATCCTTGATAATATTTAAAACTTCGTTTTCGTCAGAAATACTGTTGGGTGTTCCCGGAACAACTGGAATACCGGCTTTTGTCATTGCCTCGCGGGCCATAATTTTATCGCCCATTTGTACGATTACTTCAGGAGTAGGACCGATAAAAATAATACCTTCTTCGTTACACCTTCTTGCAAATGTTGCATTTTCAGATAAAAAACCATAGCCCGGATGAATAGCATCGGCCCCGCATTTTTTCGTTACCTCAATAATTTTTTCAATGTTCAGGTAACTTTCACTTGACGGTGCTTTCCCTATTAAATATGCTTCATGAGCATATCTTACATGTAAAGATGTCCTGTCGGCTTCGGAATAAACTGCAACTGTTTCAATATTCATCTCACGGCATGTCCGCATGATGCGGATTGCAATTTCGCCTCGGTTGGCGATCAGAATCTTTTTTATTTTAGTCATATACGTGATAAAACAATATGATTTGGAACAAGTTTAAATTTAGTAACAATTAACTGTAATTTCATTAAATTGTTTATTTCGAAATTTCAAGATTCGAAATTACATGTACATGTTTAACAAGCAAATTTAAGTTTGTTAATATTTACAAAAAGCCTGAAGTAGGTACAAATTCATAACCTGACTTTTTGAACATGGAAAACAACGGGTCAAAAATTTCAAAATAATCAAGGCTAAATTTTTTATTCCTGTTAAAAAGAATATTTTTGTTTTTCTGTTTAAACTAACTTATGAAACATATTCTTCTTTCGCTGTTTATCCTGTGTTTAGCAGTGCTTTCAGCCCAATCTCAAAATCTGAATTATACCCTTTCCGATGATTCACTTGTAAACGAAATTGCCAGTATAAAACGGGTTTATTATGCAGCAAGAACTGAAATAAAACCCAAAATCGACGGTAAACTTGACGACGAATGCTGGCAAAAAACAGGTACATGGGATGGCAATTTTGTCCAGCAACAACCGCATCAGGCAGCTCAACCCTCACAGCAAACTGAAATTAAAATCCTGTATGATGATAAATACCTCTATTTCGCAATAATCTGCCATGACAATGAACCTGAAAAAATGAGCCCCATACTTGGCAGAAGAGATGAAAATAATGGAGATATGGCTGGAATTGCATTGGATTCATACAACGACAAACAAACTGCATTTGAATTTAACCTAACCGCTGCGGGACAAAAAGTTGACCTGATGCACATGGGAGAATATGGTTGGGATTTTGAGTGGAATGCCGTGTGGGACGGAAAAACTACCATTGGCGATTCGGCCTGGTATGCCGAGATGAGAGTGCCTTTTACGCAAATCAGATTCTCGAAAGAGGATGAACATATTTGGGGAATGCATATCTGGCGCTGGATTCATAGGTTTCAGGAAGAATCGCAATGGAAACTTATACCTGTGGATGCACCTGCAATGGTTTATATTTTTGGTGAATTGAGGGGGATTAAAGACATTCCGTATAAAAGAAATTTCGAGGTAATGCCTTATATAAAAGGAAAATATATTACCGATTCAGAAAGTAATGAAAACTTTGGTGGTGGAATTGATGGGAAAATTGGAATTACATCCGACTTTACGCTCGATTATACTGTTAATCCCGATTTTGGCCAGGTTGAAGCAGATCCTTCTATTCTGAATTTAACTTCCTATGAAGTTTTTTATGATGAAAAAGGCCATTTTTTCTGGAAGGAAAAGTATTCTTGAATATAATGCAGATCAGGACATGTTGTATTATTCACGACGAATTGGTCATGCTCCCAGTTATTATCCTGATTTGGAAGAAAATGAGAACATATCAATCCCTGATAATACATCAATAATTAATGCACTAAAACTGACAGGTAAAAATAAAAAGGGTCTGTCTCTGGGGGTAGTGAATAGTATGACTTCAAAAGAACAGGCAACAATTACCTCAGATATTGGTAAAACCAAAGAATCTGTTGAACCTTTTACAAACTATTTTATTGGCCGGCTTAAACAGGATTGGAATAAAGGAAATACAACTTTAGGTGGAATTGCAACTTCAACAGTCAGGAAGATTAAAGATGAACAACTTCAATTTCTTGCTGATAAATCGCTGGTTGGAGGGGTTGATTTTGAGCATAACTGGTTGAACCGGAAATATTTTATCAATACAAAAAGTTTTTATTCGAAAATCCATGGAAGTGAAACAGCTATATCAAGGTTGCAAAGATCATCACAACACCTTTTTCAAAGGGAGGATGCAGAACATTTGGAATATGATTCAGAACTCACTTCGTTACAGGGCTGGGGCGGCGAAGTCAGCGGAGGAAAGCGAAGCGGAAAATTAAGGATTACAGGTAATTTTGACTGGAGATCACCCGGTGTTGATTTAAACGATGTAGGATATATGCGCCAGGCGGATTATATAAGGGAAGAAACCCACTTACTGTATAATGTGAATAAACCTAAGGGGATTTTTCTAAAGTATTATTTGGCTTTTGATCAGCATCATTACTGGAGTTATGGTGGCGAAAACACTTTGGACAGGTTTGATTCGGAAGCAAAATTTACCTTTAAAAATTATTGGTTGTTTAAACTGGATATTGACAGAACCTTTAACGAAATTGATACCCGGCAATTGCGGGGCGGTCCATCGCTCAGGATCGATGGCAACACAAGTACAGGTTTTATTTTCCAGACAAATAGCAGTAAGAATTTTATTTTGGCAACCTTATTTGATTTTACAAGATATGATGATAAAATAACATGGAAAAACAGGTACGATCTTAGTTTGTTTTGGCTCATCAATAATAATATTACTATATCATTATATACAGGTTTTACCGATGAAGTGAATAACAGTCAATACGTAAAACAAAAAACTGTCAATGGAAAAAAAGAATATGTAGTCGGAAAAATTGCAAGAGAAACTTTATTCACAACACTTCGTTTGGAGTATTTTGTTACTCCCGAACTTTCACTGCAATATTATGGAAGCCCGTATGCATCAATTGGTAAATATAATTCCTTCAGAAAGGTAAATATTTCAAATTCAAAAAATTTGGATGAAAGATATACACCTTTAAATACAAATGATAATTTATTGGTGGATGAAAACAATAATGAGTTATTAAATTTTGAAACTGAAAACCCCGATTTTAACTTTCAGGAGTTCAGATCGAATTTTGTGTTGAGGTGGGAATATAAAACCGGTTCAACCTTTTATTTTGTCTGGACAAACACCAGTTCAAATTACGAACCTGTGTACAATCCTTCCATCACCGATACCTTCAAAAATATTTCAAAATTAAGGCACAGAACGCTTTTATGGTAAAATTCAGTTATTGGTTTTCTTTGTAAGGTAAAACCCTATCTTTGGCGGCGTGAAACTGGCCGATTACATACCCTATTATAAAAGGAACCTGCATTTAGCCCTGCCTGTTGTGATATCCCAAATCGGGCAGGTATCGGTGTCGTTGGTCGACAATATGATGGTTGGTCACGTTGGTACATCAGAACTGGCAGCAGCTTCATTTGCCAACAGCGTTTTTATGATCGGGATGTTTTTCGGAATGGGAATTACCTTTGGTATTACACCCTTAATTGGGAGCGCTTTTAGCGGCGGAAAATTTGCAGAAGTGGCCGTTTGGCTCAAAAATGGAATTTTCACGCATCTTGCCGCAGCCTTTGTTTTGTGTTTGATTATGTTTGGAGTCTATTTTTTGTTGCCGTTGATGGGGCAGACTGAAAGTAACCGAACTTGCCAAACCTTATTACTTATTGCTTTGCGCTTCATATATGCCCTTTCATGCTTTTTTTCTTTTAAACAAATTCTTGAAGGAATAGGTAACACAAAAGTGGCCATGTATATTACCATTACTGCCAATGTAATAAATGTGATTTTTAATTACCTGTTGATTTACGGGAAATTCGGTTTTCCTGAATTAGGCTTGAACGGAGCTGGTTTTGGAACTTTGATTTCGAGGATTGCAATGCCGGTTTTATTTTTTCTGTATATATTGAAAACTCCTGCAATAAAAACATATTTTGTACAGGCGCACCACCAGGTTTTCAGCAGGCAAAAAATTATTTCACTTTTAAAAATCGGTATTCCAATTGCTTTCCAGATTATTGTTGAAGTAATTGCGTTTAGTATTGGTGCTATTATGATGGGTTGGCTGGGAGAAGTACAATTAGCTGCTCATCAGGTTGCAATAGGTCTGGCTTCATTTACATACATGATTTCACTTGGTATTTCACAGGCAAATACAATCAGGGTAAGTCATCAAATGGGTGTTAATGATTTCAAAGCGTTAAAAAGGGCGGCTTTTGCTTCAACGCATCTCGTTCTGCATTTTATGTCATCAATGGGTGTAGTGTTTATTTTAGCCTGAAATATTTTCCTTATCTGTGTACAGTCGATCCTGAAGTAATTAAAATCGCCTCGGGTTTGTTGATTATTGCAGCCATTTTCCAGGTATTCGATGGGCTTCAGGTTGTAATGTTAAGTACCCTGCGCGGAATGGCCGATGTGAAATTACCAATGTTTATAGCGTTTTTTGCCTATCTGCTTATTGGTATTCCAACAAGTTATGTTCTTTCATTTAAACTGATGATCGGTCCACAGGGAATATGGTACGGATACCTTGCCGGATTGGGTGCTGCCGGGGTTTTATTCTATCTGCGCTTTCAGCATAACCTTAAAAAAAGAGCATAAAAAAAGGGTTATCATTTAATTTGATAACCCGATTGTTCATAGTTTAGTTTAGTTAGACAGAAAACCTTGGTCTAATAGAGAAAAGGTAACAATAATTAGTAAACTTTAATTCTACGTTAAATTTTTGCTTGACGAATATAGTATAAAATCAAATGAATTGTAAAAGAATATTAAAAAAATATTAATGATTGTTAAAAAAACTTTTTCGATTTTCAATTAACAGATTGATATTTAGCATTAATATGTTGGCTTATTAACAAGATTTTTTTCTTACTTTTTTAAGATAAAAAAGATTATCCTGCATTAAAATGTACATGACACCGCAGGATTAGGATTGAATATGTTTGTGATAGTTTTGAAATATTTTGGTTCAGAAAGAAAAATATAAAAATAATGAGACAGGTTGTATTAACAGGAATAAAAGAAATGGCCATGACGGAAATCCCAAATCCGTTAACTGTTGGTCCTGATGAAGTAATTATAAAAATGTCCACCATCGGAGTTTGTGGTTCCGACATTCATTATTACGCCGAAGGGAAAATTGGGACCCAGGTTGTTCAATATCCGTTTCCTGTTGGGCACGAGTGTTCGGGAATTATTGAAAAAGCCGGAGACAACGTAACAAACGTTAAAGTTGGCGATCTGGTAGTTGTCGATCCATCTGTTCACTGTGGTCATTGCGATCAGTGCCTTGCAGGCCGGCCGCACACCTGCCGGAATAACAGGTTTTTAGGTTGCCCCGGACAATTGGATGGTTGCCTTGCAGATTATATTGTAATGCCTTCGTTTACCTGCTTTCCGGTTAAAGGAAAAATGAACCCCGTGCAGGCTGCTTTAATCGAACCTTTAACAATTGGTGTTTACACGGTTAAACTTGCCCAAATTCAAAATAAAAAAACTACGGCAGGAATTTTTGGAGCCGGCCCAATCGGGTTGAGCGTGTTGTTTAAATTACTTGCTGATGGTATTGATGATATTACAATGATTGAACCTCTGGAATACAGGTTGAAGAAGGCAAAGGAAATAGGTGCCAGATCTTGTAAATCCTGAATCTGAAAATGTTGAAAGACAGTTAAAAGTCAGCACGAACTTTACTTGATGTTGTTTTTGAAGCCAGTGGCAAACAGGATGCTGTAACAAATGCTGTTAAAATTCTGAAACCTGGCGGTAAACTGGTTTTGGTAGGAATTCCACCTGATGCAAAATATACTTTCGATATGGATTTAATGCGCCGCAAGGAGTTAACTGTTATTAATGTCCGCCGCCAGAACCATTGTGTTGAAGAAGCAATCGAACTAGTCGTATCGGGTAAAATTGATATTGAAAAAATGGTTACCCATCATTTTTCTCTCGAAGAAACACCCTTAGCTTTTGAAATTGTTGAAGCTTACAAGGATGGTGCGATTAAAGCGATGATTAATTTGTAAGCATTCCTTTTATTTGTTCTGAATCCCATTCATTTTACTTCTCCTTGTCCCTCGTTTGTAATAAAGGAGTAGCAGTATAAACCTTTTTTTCAAGGATTAAACCTTAGTAGCCAAGGTTTCTTACCTATGATTATTAACCTTATTTACAATACTGATTTGTTTATTAAAAATAAGGTAAATAAGGTTTACCGTTTGGTGGTATTGCTTTTTGACTACTAAGGTAAGTGAAGAATTGAAATAAGGTTTTTTTGGAAAGCTGGCCTGTATTGGGTTATGAAGGTTTTAACTTTTCAAGTCAGAGATTAACACCAAAGGTGTTTAATTTTCATAACCTTAGGTCAGCGACCTCAAGACATTATTAATCCCAGTCGTCCATCTGCCTGTAAGGCAGAATATTCATAACCTTTTCTGTTTTTCCGCAGATCGTTGACATTGCTGTTATGAAGGTTTGGACTTTCATTTCTTCCTCAGTTTATATCTCAAATGTGTTGTTAAGTCTGATGGTATTATTTCTACGATTTGAATATCATAAATATCCTTGTCAATACCGTCAAACAGTCTGATACCACTTCCTAAAAAAACAGGTGCAATGTGAATGAAAAATTCGTCAACCAGCCCTGAATTCAGAAATTGTTGAATCGTATTGGCTCCACCCTGAATTCTTATGTCTTTTCCTTTGGCTGATTGTCTTGCTTTTTCCAATGCACTATATATTCCGTCGTTGATGAAATAAAAAGTTGTTGTTCCTTTTTGAACCCAGGGTTCCCGTTTTTCGTGTGTCAGCACATAAACATCTGCTTTGTATAAATCTTCAGGCCAACTTACTTCGCCTTCTTCAAACATTCGTTTTCCCATAATGAACGAACCTGTTCTTGCAATTGTCTCTCTGATATATTTACCATCAGGACCGTCTTCATTACCGCTTTCCATTCCCAGGTATTCCCAAAATGCTTTTTGATTAAGCATCCACTTGTGAATTTTTACTGATGCTCCGCCCATTGGATTGGCTGGACCTCTGTTGTCGCCTGCGAAAAAGCCGTCAAGTGATATCCCGCTGTCGAAGATAATTTTGCTCATTATTTTTCACAAATTTCTTTCAACTTGTCGAGTGCTTTTGGGAAGGTCTGGATCATAAAACTTTCAAAATCTTCAGGGCTATCTACGTCAACAGTAACTGTTGCAGTCCCCTGTCCAACCGCATCGTCCGACTTGAATTGTTTTCTTCGAACGTATAGTTTTCAAATCCGTTTGCCCATTTTTCCACTTCGGCCCATCTGTAATTTCCTTGCCAGCTTTTAAAATACAATAATGATGAATCGAAACAAACCGATTGGGAATGTTTTCAGCTATCCTTGAACCCATACCTCCCTTTTCTCCTTTCTCATTAACTCCACTAAACAGAATTTTATTTCCCTTGTCCCAACTTCCTTCATAGGTCGATGTGGGGTTAAACGCAGAAGTCCATTGCTCATAAGTTGATTTACTGCTGATGCCAAGCATAAAGTCATAAACTTTGGACACAGGCGCATTGATGCTTACTTTGAATTGTAACTTTTTCATAATTTTAATATTTGTTTAAATAATCCCGATAGCTATCCCGATAAGTTTTATTTTATGTCATACCTGGCAGTTGTTTAACACAGCTCATAACATTTGTACACCTGCTTATTGTATGTATTTCGACATTGCGAATATGTTACCGGTTAATTTAATAACACTTTTTAGTGAGATAAGGTTTGTTGAATCGGAAAATTGTGTGCTGAATGTTTGGTTTAAATTGATAGTTGTTTTAAATGTATTTAGTTAGGTGGGCGGGCTTTTTATCTGTTGAATATCGTTACTGCAACATTGTATCAAATGGTTTGCAGTTACCTGTTACTAAGCGATGCAACCGCGCGGAAACGGGGAGATATAATCTCGCTGCAACACGGGGGAATTAAGTTGCTTTCTTATTTTTACTTCTATTAATCAGATATAGCCCTGATAAAATAATTCCTATTTTCACTATTAAAGCAACAATTCTTTCATCTAATGGACTTTCTGATGAAATAATAAATCCACCTATTAGACTCATTATTCCTAAAACCAATAATATTATTCCAATTATTTTCATAGTATCATTCTTTTATTTTACAGCTAAAAAACCTTATACCCTCTCGCTCACACCACTATATCGTGGGTTTGCATATACCTAAAACCACGCGATATAATAGTACTACAACAGTGATCCGGTTATTTATTATTTCTCCTCTTTTTAAATTTTATCCAGAAATAAATAGTCAGGGTAACGAGTATCCAAAATCGCCATATCTTAATCACAAATAATAAGAAATCAACAAAACCATACCATCCTTTTGATAACGACAGTTTTATTCTTTCAGAAAACTTGTCCCGATTAACCGGATTATATTTAAATTCTTTTTTCCTCGAAATAGTCAAATCAAGTGTATTGCTGTAATCACCAAATCACCCAAATATTTGAGTCTGCCTGTTGTACTTTCAATTTCTTCTTCCAATCCACGTATCTTCTCCTCAATCTCAAGTATTTCCTTTACATTTTTTGCTTGTTTCAATAAGTCGTTGTAACGTATCAGATAATTCCTTTTATTTTCAAGTCTTGTTTCCAAATCAATAAACTGGTCGGTTACGTCGCGCGCTTCAATCTCTTTGTATTGTATCTCGCCGTCACCGGTTTCAATATCGTATATAAGCTTCTCGAAATTTGCAAACGGAACCCTGATTTTCAAATTAAAAGACGATTCCCAATCCGTGTTATTATAACTCTCATTGGCATAATAACCGCCATGATTTTTTATCAATACGTCAATGCGCGATTTGGTTTTTTCCAGTTCCGAAACTGTAAGAGCTAACCGCCCGTCTTTGATAATTTTTTTCCGAATGTCTTCTTGTATTTCGATTTTACCAATCGGCGGAGGTGGCGCATTGGTTGATTGTTGTGTTTCAGGAATAACTTCTTCCTCCATTTTAGCAAGAGCAAATGAATTATCTTCTGCCTGTTTTTGATTACATGAAATCAGAATTGCCAAAATGAACAACGATAGAATCTTTCTCATTTTTGTTTGTTAATTGTTTGCTGTGAAGTGAATAATTGGCCATAACATTACAATGCGAATTAGTTCTTGGCGAAGTTAGAAATATTATTCACAAACAAATGATTGATAATAACCAACTTTAAGCATTGGAGATAGGTGATTTATTGACATAGTGGTCAAAAATAGCATCTAAAATCATTTGTAGAGGTTGATTTTATTGGTGTTTTAGAAGATTACATTGGAAGTTGTTTCAATGTAATCTTTTATTTTGTGAAAAAAAGTGAAAAAAATGCCCGATTTGTGGTTCTGTGAAAACGCAAAGAAGGGAAGCAAGTGGGAAACAACGTTATCAATGTCAGGAATGTTTTGGTTATTTTTCTTTTCGAAACAAGGGTGCAAGTTTAAATAATCAGTTTGTATGGTTTAAGAAATGGGTGATGGAAAGACAGGTTTACCCGACACTGGTTAGAGACAGCAAGAATAGCCAAAGCAGCCTGCAACGACTTTTCAGACAGTATCTTCAGTCAGCTCCGGCAGTAAAGATAAAGAGCAAATCACGTGTACATTTACTTATTGACGGGACCTACTTTTCCAATGGATTGTGCCTGATTTTGTATTACGACCATGATATCCGGTATGTTCAGTTATACAGGGAGACGAATAAGGAAAAAATGAGAGATATCAAGGAAGACCTACAAAATCTGAAAGTTTTGGGAGTGGATATTTACAGCGTAACCTGCGATGGACACAAGTCAATATTGAGTGCAGTAACCAAGGTTTATCCAGAGGCCATTATTCAGCGATGTCTGGTACATATTAAACGCCAGGTAAAGAACTATCTGAGTGAGTATCCTAAACATCGGTTGGCCAGGAACTGTTACGATTGTCCAAAGAAATTACGAGGATTGAAACCATCGAACAATCAATCTCCGGCTGTTGAGTTTTAAACGATGGTATGATGAAAACCAGGCATATATCAACGAAAATCAATCAATCGGAAACGGGTTGGGATTGGTTCACCCATAAAAATCTACACCTGGCAACTTATCTCTGATAATCAATGCTATCCCGAATATGTTTCATTACCTGGATGACCCTGCAATACCCAATACAACAAATAGGCTCAGCTATTTTACACTTAAAGAAAAGCTTACCCTGCCGGGATTAAGATTACCTTCGAGAAGAACTTCATTAAGTGGTACCTGTATTTTAAAAATCAAAATTCAAAATAGGTTTTTTTAAGCCATATCAGAGTACCGATAATAGAAAAAGGATGGCTCATCACCACCCTTTCTATTATCGTTTACTCATCAAACCTATTGCTGATTGGTTGCTCCTCAGCAGAGCCAATTTCCTCTTCAGTCTGATGTCCTAATTTAACAATTATTTCTCCTTCAAAAAAGTGCTATTTTTGACCACATTGCCGATTTATTAATGAATTACAAATGCCAAACAGCCTACACCTCTTGTCAAGCGAGACGTTGCAGGGCATCAATAATAAAACTACAATAGTGGCAATTTGCCAAATCACAATAGAATAAAATATTGAAATGTGGCAAATCAGCAAACAGATAATAAATAAAAAAAAAAGATTTGGTAATTTGCCGGATAATGAATAATTAAAATATTAAAATATGGCAAATGTAAATTTCAAAAAAATAGAAAATAGGATATTGGCAATATGCTACAAAACGCAGAATAGAATAATAAATAT
>JADIYN010000048.1 GCA_016705335.1 Draconibacterium sp.
GAACAACAAGTTGTAAAGGCAGCAGTTCAGCCCGAAAAAAACGAACTTGACGAAAAGAAACAAATGGAATTTGACTATTTGTTTTCGGAAGCGATAAAACAAAAAATGTTCGGGAATACGCAAAATGCCATTCAAATTTTGTCGAGCTGCCTTCAAATCGATCCCAATTCTTCGGCTGCAATGTACGAACTGGCCAGTATCCATGCGGCAAACAACGATTTTACAAGTTCAACATGTTGCTCGAAAAGGCAATAAGTTTAAATCCTGATAATATTTGGTACAAACAGTTGTTGGCACAAATTTATCAGCAATCGAAAAATTTATGAAGCAGCCCGATTTATACCGAATTGTTAAAAAAGACCCTGATAATCAGGAATATTTGTACACAAAGGCAGTTTTGCTGGCAAATGCTCAAAAATATGACGAAGCAATAAAAACCTATAGATTGCTCGAATCAAAAACCGGTATAAACGAACAGATTTCGGTTGAAATTCAACAGCTTTATATTGCAAATAACCAGGTTGACAAAGCTTTTGGAGAAATTGAAAAACTGATAAAAGACAATCCAACCGAACCAAAATATTATGGTTGCTTGCCGATTTATACCAAAGTCAGGGCGACAGCATTAATGCCCTAAAAAATTACAATAAAATAATTGAAATGGATCCCGAAAGCGGATTTGTCCATTTTTCACTAGCCAATTATTATCTCGAACATCAGGATTTTGACAAATCTTTTGAAGAAACAAAAAAGGGATTTGCAAGTAAAAATGTGGATTTACAGACTAAGATCCAATTATACATGATGCTCGTTTCCAATCCAGAAGAATCAAAAGTTACAGCAGATAAGGAAACCGAATTGATAGCTATTTTACTTGAAAATCACCCTGATGAGTTTTTGGTTTATACAATCCAGGCCGATAATTTTTTGCGGAACAACAAACTCGCTGAGGGCAGGGGATGCACTTTTAAAAGCACTGGAATTGGAAAACAATGATTATATGATTTGGGAGAGGCTGCTTTTTGTTGACAACGATTTGCAGGATTGGAAGGCGCTTTACGAACACAGTTCAAGCGCAATAGAACTGTTCCCAAACCAACCTAGTGTTTATCTTTTAAAAAGTGTGGCAGGCATTCAACTTGAAAAATATGACGAATCAATTGCAATTGTTGACGAAGGAATTGATTTTGTTGTTGACAATCCCGAGTTAAAAGGGCAGTTTTTAATGTTAAAGGGAGAAGCACTTTACAAACAAAACAAACTTGATGAAGCATTCAAATTCTTTGATAAATCGGTTCAACTTAGTCCCGAAAATTATGTTGGGTTGAACAATTACGCCTATTATTTATCATTGGTCGGTCGTGATTTGGATAAAGCCGAAAGAATGAGCGGTAAAGTGATCGAACGTTTCCCCGAAAATGCAACTTACCTCGATACTTATGCCTGGATACTTTTCAAAAAAGGAAATTATACACTGGCTAAGTTTTATATGGAAACTGCCATTAAAAATGGGGGCGAAGATAACGCGGTAATGTACGAACACTATGGTGATATATTGTTTATGCTCAATAAATTGGAAGAGGCAAAACAATATTGGGAGAAAGCAAAAAACAGCGGAAGTACCTCAGAAGTTTTATTACGCAAAATCCGTGAACAAAAATATATCGAAGAATAGAAATATGGTCAGACGTCAATCACAGTTCAATTTATTTATATTTCTTTTTCTGATAATTGTGTTTGGTTTTTCTTCGTGTAAAACTTCCCGCGAAATTCCCAAAGCAAACGTAAAACCAATAGGCACAACCAAACTGCTAAAAAATGTGGCTGAAAACAGTTTGGTTTATGAGAATTTTTCAATCAGCCGTATCAATTGCCAGTTTAACAGCAACCAAACAAAAACATCTCTTAAAATCAGTTTAAAGGCAATAAGAGACAGGCAGATTTTAGCTTCAATTACTAAATTGAATATTCCGGTTGGCCGCGTTTTACTAACACCCGACAGCGTGGTGTATGTAAATTATATCGATAGGAACTATTTTGTTGACAACTACACTTATTTAAGCAATTTCCTCAATATTGACCTTGATTTTTCAACAATTCAATCCATAATTTCAAACAGTGCTTTTTCGTATCGAAATGATGAAAAAGACAAAGATTTCAAAACTTTCAGCACTTCGGTTGAGAATGGCATGTATGTTTTGCAGTCGGAAAAAGAGCGGAAAGTGTTTAGAATGGAAGAAAAAGGAAAAACCGGTAAAATCGAACGCCGTTTGAAACGATTGGACGATAACGCTTTGATATTACAAAAAATGAGTTTTAACCCGGCGAATTTTGCTTTAACCCGGCTGCTTATCGAAGATAAAACCAACAACCGCAAAATGGAAATGAATTTTGATGAGTTTGAAAAAGTGCTCAATAAAGATTATCCGGGTGCCATTGATATGAGTTTTATTTCTGATTCCGATAATATTTCACTGAAATTAAGAATGAGTGGGTTTTCTACCGAAAAATTAGATTCGTTAAATTTGGAAATTCCTCAAAAATATCAACAAATCAAAGTAAATTAAACACTTAAACCATTACTTTCGCAAGAACAAAATTTTATTCTCGAATGAAGTTATTGCTCGTTACCGGATTCTTAATTTTTCAATGTTTACTTGGTTTTTCGCAGTCGATTGACGATTTGCAGAAGAAAAAACAAGACGCCGAAAACGAAATCAAGTACACAACAAAACTACTTGACGAAGTTCAAAAAAATCAGAAATTATCGCTCAATCGTCTCCAGTTATTAAATAACCAGATCGAAAAAAGAAATATTGTTGTTGCATCAATTAATAGCGAAGTGGGTATTTACCAGGAATTGATCGAAAACAATTCGCTGGCAATCAAACTGATGAACAGCGATATCGAAGAAATCAAAAAGGAATATGCTGAATTGGTCAGATCTGCTTTCAGAAATAAAAATGCTTATGACGGTTTGCTTTTATTACTTTCTGCCGACAATGTAAACCAGGCTTTCCGCAGGCATTTGTATATGAAACATTACACAGCCTACCGTGAAAACCAGGCAGAAATAATCAGGACAATTCAGGATATGTTGAGCCAGAAAAAGGAAAATCTGGAGCAACAAAAACTCATCAAACTTCAATTACTGACTGATATAAAAAAAGAAACCCAACAGTTGGCACAGGAAAAAACCCAAAAGAACAGCGAAATACAAAAATTGCAAAAAGAGCAACAATCTCTTCGGAAAAAAATACAGCAACAGCGCGAAATTGAACAGCAGCTTGAAAAGGAAATCCAAAAAATAATTGAAGAGGAAGCCAAAAAAAGCAAAAAAGCGGGTGGAACCGGTTCGGGTTTTGAACTCACACCTGAGCAAAAATTGGTTGGCGAAAGTTTTGTTCAAAATAAAAAACGCCTGCCATGGCCCGTTGAACGCGGTGTAATTACCGAACATTTTGGTATTAACCAGCATCCGGTGCTTAGCAACGTTCAAACCCGTAACAATGGAATTAGTATTTCAACCGAAGCAGGGGCAAAAATTAGGTCGGTTTTTAATGGTGAAGTGAGTCGGGTTTTTGGTATTACGGGCGGCAACACAGCGGTAATAATAAGGCATGGAAAATACCTTACAGTTTATTCCAACCTGCGCGAAGTAACCGTTAAAAAGGGCGACAAAGTTTCAACTAAACAAATAATTGGTACGGTTTACACTGATTCTGATGATGGAAACAAATCGATTTTGAAATTTCAAATCTGGTTGGAATCTCAAAAATTGAATCCGGAAGATTGGATTGGGAAGTAATTTTGAAAAAAGTTAACCGAACATATTAGCCAGAATTTGAATTTGTGCTGATTTGTATCTTACAAAACAAGATTAAGTTGTGTATTCATGAATCATTTTTCCTCAAATTTTTACTGAACGAAGAGTTAATCTAATTAAGTAGTGTAATACCTCAAATGTTAAAAAACTTAAAAACCTGATTATTATCATTAAAATATGATTATAAACCCAAAGTTTTGTCATAAATTGTATGGACATAATGGTTACATCAAAATTGTAACCAGCTTTGAAAAGAGTAGAATATCTTATATTAATGGTTGGTTTTATAAAAGGGTTTGTAAAATTTTCAATCACACACATCAAATAGCGTCCTAAGATTTCTACTCTTTTTCTTTTGTATTAACTTCAAAATGCAGAAAACCTTGGGACATTGAAATCGGATCCTTATAGAAAAAAACAGGTAAAATTTATCTTCAATTTTTACCGGGCTTTCGCCCCACAAAAAATATTCAGGAAGTTGAAATGCTGAAAAACATTCTAAGTTATTTTGATTTTTAATCAACTATTCAGCAATTCTTCCTGGTTCCCTTCTGTTTTTACCAGGATTTTCTGATAGATCGTCACCCAAATCTTCGCGTGCTTCGGCGGCTATTTTTTCAAGTTTTTCAACAATTTCCGGATGAAAATCAATTAGATTATATCTTTCACCGGGATCGCGGCGCAAATCATACAAACCTGCTGCAACATCTGAGTTTTCGTTTGCATTTCCAGGCATTCCGTCTTTTCCGGGTTCAAATCCTTCGTAAGTTCGTCCTTTGTGTGGAAATACAAGTTTCCACTCCCCGTTTTGCACTGCTTCCAAATTATTTCTCCGATAGTAATAATACATTGACTTTCTGGGTGATTCCACTTGTTCGCCTTTCATTAGTGGCAAAATATTAACGCCATCAATTTTTTTACCTTGAAGTGGTGCACCGGCTATTTCGGCAATGGTTGGCAAAATATCCATTCCCGCAATAAGGTTATTGTTTACAGTTCCTGCAGAAATTGTCCCTTTCCACATCATCAGGCATGGAACCCGTTGTCCGCCCTCAAAAGTAGTACCTTTCCCTTCACGCAATCCACCGGTGCTTCCTGCATGATTTCCATAATTTATCCAGGGTCCGTTATCTGAGGTAAAAATAACAAGCGTATTTTCTTCCAACCCCAATTCTTTTAAAGTTCGTAAAATTTGACCAACACTCCAGTCAATTTCTTCCATCACATCTCCGTACAAACCATGTTTTGATTTGCCTTTAAATTTATCGGAAACAAAAAGGGGTACGTGAGCCATTGGATGTGCCAGGTAAACAAAAAACGGATTTTTCTGATTTTTTCTGATAAAATTTACTGTTCGCTCAGTAAATTCAGTTGTAAATTTCGATTGGTCAGGGTTTGTTTCAACTACCTCATCACCTTCAATTAGCGGAAGCGGGGGATAGTAGTTTTTCCCGGTTGGATGGTTTGGCCACATATCATTTGAATAGGGAATACCCAAATATTCATCGAACCCATTATGCGTTGGCAGGAATTGTTTGTGATGTCCCAAATGCCATTTTCCGAATGCGGCAGTTGCGTAACCTTTCTTTTTTAAAACTTCTGCAATTGTTTCTTCTTCGACATTAATTCCTGTTTTTGCAGTGTGATCCAATGCTCCATGAAAACCAACACGGTTTGGATAGCAACCGGTAAGGAGCCCGGCACGCGAAGCACTGCAAACCGCCTGAGGTGAATAATAATGCGAAAATAACATGCCGTTTGCTGCCATTCTATCGAGGTTTGGAGTTGAATACCCGATTGCTCCTGTTATTGCAATATCCCCAAATCCAACATCATCGAGATAAACAATAATAAAATTTGTTGGTTTTTCGGCTTTTGAAAAAATGAAAATCAAATTAAATACTGCAAAAAGCAGAAGTGTTGATTTATGTGATAGTTGTTTCATATCGAAAAAATTAATTACCAAGCTTAAAACTACATTTTTTTCGCAAGTAAATTTTTTTTTAAATTTTAAATAAAAAAAGGGCAGCAGAACGCCACCCCTGATACGCATAATTTTATTAGATAAAAAATAAGGGTCGTCAATGATATAAAATGTATTAAAGTCAATTACGTTAACTCATTGTTTTTTATCAACATAAAGCGGTGTATAAGTCTGGGATAGTTCACAATATCAGAAAAAAAGCAACAGCGGTATTATTCAATCAAAAATTCAATTTTCCATAAACCTCTGAAATCGTTCAACTTATATCCGGTTGCCAAATCCGCCGGGTACAAATGCTGAATTTTATCGAACGTTGCAGGTTCAATATCTGAATCGGGTTGGCCGTGGCACTTTAAACATGCAGGAAGCCCTGTTTTAATAGGCTTGTAAAAAACCAACCTGTTTTGCTGCTGAACAAGTGTATCTGTCAAATTACCTGTTCCGAAGATTTTCCACAAATCTTTTTCAATGTTTGTTTTCAGGTTGTTTTCAGGGTTGCGGTTTTTTTCTGAAACCCTTGAAATTACGCAGTTATTTACACTGTTTAAACTGTCAATAATTGAAGAAGCCTTTAAATTGCAAAACTCAACTGCATAAAGAGAACCACCGGTTTGCATTGCCTGACCGACATTGGCCAGTAAAACCGATTGAGCCTTGTTAGAAATTTCATTCCCTCTTTTCTGAAACTCAGTATAAGTTTCTTCATTTATTTTTTTTGAATTGCACGAAAATAGAAGTATCGATGCAAATGCGATTAATAAATTTCCTGTTTTCATCTCGTTTATTTTTAAAATTGAACCTAAACTAAAAAATCACATTTTATCAAAAATACCAGGATCCCATTCGTCCATCCATTCCAAATAAGGAATCCCGTTTTCGTTAAATTTTACAGGAAGCCAAATATAACGCCCATCAATTGCATTTTCGGGCTTCCACCGGTCAGCCATGAAAATAAAAGCATTTTTTTTCCCTTCAACTGGCAAAATATAAGTGCTTTGAGAGTGAAATGTAAGTTCTTTATCGTCTCCAAAACACGGATTTTCAATATATTCCCAGTTCCCCATAACCGAATCGGATACCAGCAATCGTGCAGCATTCGGATCCCATCCGGTGCAACCGGAAGTTATCATGTAATATTTCCCGTTGTGTTTGAAAATTGCAGGCGCTTCATTATGACCTGTTGGTAAAACTCTGATGTATTTTCCTGTAAAACCGGTGTATTTGTCATTCAGTTCAGATATATGCAATGTCAGATTTTCTTCTGAAGCATGAATATGGTAAGCTGTTCCGTCCTCATCAACAAATAGGGTCATATCGCGGGCCATTTGTCCCTTTTTAAAATCGCGGTGAACAAACATTCCATCTTTTACAGCCTTTTTCCATTCATCGGACCAGCCTTTCAAAGTATCGGAAAACGATTTGCTCTTCAATTCATCAGGATAATCAAGAGGCCAAATTCCTGCATTTGGATTTACAGCATTTAAAAATGTATAAGGACCGGTTACTTTATCAGAAACTGCTACTCCGGTTTTTGCTGCATTATAACCCTGGTCTTTCAACTCAAGGTGAAACCACATAACAAATTTCCCGGTTTTCTGGTTGTAAATCACTTTTGGGCGCTCTAAAACACAGCCTTCGGTAATTTCACTCTCAGGATTGTTTTTTACAACTTCAAGTGCAATTCCTTCATCTTTCCAGTCGGTGAGATTTTTTGATGAATAACAATGAACCCCAACCCAGGCCTGATTACCTTTTTTACCTTCGATTTTATGCTCGCCAAACCAGTAATATTTCCCTTCGTGAAATAGGATTCCGCCGCCGTGTGCGTTTATGAGCACTCCATTATTATCTGGCCAGATTTCACCTGGTTTAATTGTTTTTGGTTGATTGTTGAACGATGCAAACAACACAAATGCTACTAAGCAGATTAAGTTTGATTTCATTTTTTTATTTTAAACTCTAAATGTATTTATGTTTCCGGATCATTATTTTCATTTTCATAAACCGGAATTTCAATATAAAATGTTGTACCCTTTTCAAGTTCTGTTTCGAACCAAACACGGCCCGAAAAATTTTCGACAATATTTTTTACGATAGCCAAACCGAGTCCCATTCCGCTGGTTTTTGTGGTGAAACTTGGGCCGAACAATTTATCGCGCAATTCAAACGGAATTCCACTACCGCTATCTGTAACCGCAATTATCGCAGTATTTTCTTTCCTGCTCAATGTAATTACAATTTTCCCGTTTTTTTCTTCAGGAAATGCTTGTATTGCATTTTTAATCAGGTTTATAATTGCTCTTGAAAGCTGATCCCGATCTGCATTTACCTTGATATTTTCACACCCTTCATAATTAAATTTTATGGTTGCCTTGTCGTGGGTTTCAAACAAACCGATTACTTTTTCATTTGTCCGGCCAATTCAAAAACCTGGTTTCGGGCATTTGGTATTTGAGCGAAATTAGAGAATTCGGTTGCAATATTCGACAGTGTATCAATTTGTTCAATCAAAATTGAAGTTACGCGTTCAATATATTCATTGTATTCTTTTCCTCGTCCGCGTGCGCGTTGCAAATGCTGAATATTTAGTTTCATCGGGGTCAGTGGATTTTTGATTTCGTGGGCGATTTGTTTGGCCATTTCACGCCATGCCGATTCACGTTCTGAACGTGCCAAAAGATCGGCGCTCACAGCAAGCTCATCCACTTTTTTATTGTATTCTTTTACAAGGCTGCCAATTTCATCGTTTCGCCTGTAATAAATGGGTGCGTTGTGTTTACCGAGTTGCATTTTTTGCAGGTTTTCCTGTATAACCACAAGCGGTCGTGTAATTTGGTTCGAAATAAATACGGCAATTACGATACTTGCCAATAACAGCAATACATACAAGTTAATAAAAGCTACTATAAAGGTCGAAATCTCCTGGCTATACTTGTCCTGCGAAATAAAATAAGGCAAGTTGATCGTACCCAAAATCTGACCTTGGTTATTTACAATTGGTTTGTAAACCGACAAATATGACAATTCTCCAATTTTTTCGGGTTGAAAATAATTGTCGTATTGATAGTTCTGAAAAATCTCGTAAAATGCGAGTGAGTTCATTCGTGTTGAAACCAGTCCCCGCTGAAAAATTTCAACTCTTGATGAGGCAAGCAAATTTCCATCTACCCCATAAATATTAATATCAGTGCGAAAAATATTTGATAGTTTAGTTAATTCGATAAAAAGCCAATCTACCAATTCGGGTGATATTTCATCCTTAGTTTCGAGGCGCATTTCAATCTCTTCGGAAATTGATTTCATTTTTTCGTTCAAGTCGTCACGATGTTTTGTTTTGTACTGCTCTACATTGTGAAAAATTGTAGCCAATGCCACCACGAGCAACGAAACAAATACAATTGAAATAATAGCAACCTGAATTTTGAATTTTAAATCGAATTTGAATTTTCCAGATAAAAATTTTCTGGTTCCTATAATTTTCATTATCAAAACAATAAGAAAATAAAACACAAACAAATAAGGGAATGAAATCAGGTAATCAACAAAAGTTAAAATCTTTCGCGACACGATTACATAATTGTTTTCGCGGGTGTGGTAAATTAAATGTTCGTAACTTTCCAATTTTAGTGACGTAAATTCCTTATCATCTGGTCGGTAAGAGTCGATATACAAATTGTAGTTGAAATCGCCAAATTTGTCGGTCAATTCACCACCATAATATTTCGCGTAGCTAAATTTTCTGTAATTTTCAGAACGGGTTATCGACTTATCAATCAAAAGTTCCGGAAAACCAATCCCTTCAAAAAGCAAGTCAGAATCCAAATCGATATAAATTGCAACTCCTTCATGATTGTTTGGCATTTGAAAATGTATTTTCCCCGTGTATGAAATGCGTCCATTCATGTTGTCCATGAAATAAAAGTTAGTTCCCGAAATCTGTACACCCATGTCCTGGATCATCCCATCCATGAACGACATACATGGAACATTTTGACTCTCAGGCTGTATAATCAGACTATCAACTGAGTTACAAACATAAATTTCGAAAATGTATTTTCTGAAATATCCGCTAAAATAAGCCCGCTCGATATATTCTCTCGGATCCTCGTTCTGGATGAGCAAACTTATGATCGCCGGATCGTTTTGCATTTGTTTTTCAATCTTTGTGAGAAATTCTTCAGCTGCGGGATCGCGCTCTGCCACAAGTGTTACGGCGAACAATTTCTGACTTTCCTTTTCTTTCAGGTTAACAATGTGATAAAAAATAACAAGAGAATAAACCGATGCCAGTGAAACAAAAAGAATGAGGTAGCTCAAAGCAATTTTGCGTAAATATTTTTTGCTGAAAAGCGCTGCCAATTCAGTGGCAACAAGAAAAAACAATAACACAAAAAATGAAACTTTTTGTATCGCAATAAATTGGATTACACCCAGAAAAATAGTTATTGCCAAAAGAAAGCCGGTCAATTGAAGAAAGGTAAAATCTTCTGCAGCTTCGTCGATAATTTTTATTACAAGATAAAGTACACCAAACAATAACAACCCAACCGAAAGAATACCAACAATACTTTGTGTTGTTATGCCAATTATTTTGTTGAGCGAAAACGAAATTGTTGAATTGTAAATCAGTATTTCGATAAAATAATTGACAAGCAAAAACAGACTTGCAACAAAAAGAAGTAACAACGCAGCTATTATTTTTCGCGGTAATAATCCGTCTTCCTTGAGTTTGTCAATGGATAAACCGTCGGTAAAATTAAACAGCCAGAAAACGAGGAATAAAACCATTAGAAAATAGTCACCTAACGAAGGCAGCCAAATATTTACCGCAAAAACTTCGGGACTAAAAAAAGGCAAATGCAATAAAAGTCCGGGAATTTTAAACATAAAGTGTAGCCAGAAAACAATAAAAGTGCTGCGGCCAAGCCAAAAAGCCGCAGAAAAAAACCAGCTTCTGAGGTTAGAAACTCCTTCCGGAAATAAAACAACAAAATGATTAAACCCAAAAAGTAAATGATCCCGGGAAAGTAGAGTTGGTTTTTGGTACATAAAAATTGTCCGGTAGTTTTTATTGAAAGCAAATATTCACCTTTGTTATTTACTACCGGAAATGCACCTTTTTGGTCAGAATCGAGCAATATAAAACCATCGGGCAAATTGTAAGTCTTGAAAAATGAGTTTTTAAATATTTGTTTTCGTGTTCGTAATTATGCCTGATTAAATGCAAACCCACAATATCATATTCCCGACAGTTTTGCCTGATGACAGATAAAATCCATTTGGCAGCAGTAGCAGTCCTTCGCGTTTTTTGAATTCACGCAGGGTTTCATAAAACGAAACCGACCGATCTGACCAATAAACTAGCTTGCCTGATTGATAAACCAAGTATCCGAAGCCACTTTCATTTATTAACGATGTATAGCTTTTTAGATCCTCGAAATAACTATCCTCAAAACCACTGCTTGTAATATCTTCAGCTATTTTGTCGATTTGTGTATTTAACCTATTCTCGTGGGTTAAGAGCTGATTCTGAAAACCTTCGATTAAATGTACTTCAGGATGCTGTTTCAACAAGCCATTTTCAATTATAGCAGCAGCCGTGAAAAAGCATATTGCGAAAATGAAGTAACTGTATTTATTTAATTTCAGCAGCATAATTTAATCGTGATGATACGGTTCGCCCTTTAAAATTGTAAAAGCCCTGTAAATTTGCTCAACACACATTAACCGTACCATTTGATGCGAAAATGTAAGTTTTGACAAAGAAATTTTTGATTTTGCGGAATCATATACTTTTTGTGAAAAACCGTATGGCCCGCCAACTACCAAAACCAGCTCTTTTAAGCCGCTAGCCATTTTCTTTTCCAAAAATCCGGCAAACTCTCTTGAAGTAAACATTTCCCCCTTTTCGTCAAATAAATGTAACTCTTTCCCAGGTTGATTTCTTAACAGAATGAGTTCGCCTTCCTGGTTTTTTTGAAGTTCGATACTCAGGTTTTTGGCTTTTTTTAGATCGGGGATTATTTCAATTTCGAAATTTATATAATGGTTCAGACGTTTAACATACTCATTGATACCTTCTGATAAATATGCTGAATCGGTTTTACCAATTATCAATAAAGTAATCTTCATGACAGGTTTTGATTTTTAATTTTATAAATTTACACTAAAATTGGGCGTTTAAAAGAGTTTAGCACAATATTTGAAGTAGAATTACTCACTTTTTGAAATAGTTAAAAAAATGTCGTCAATTAAAAAAATAACACTTTCTATACTTTTCATTGCTGGGTTTATCATTTACGCTGGCCAATTAAAAGCTCAGGTCCCTGATGAAATTCTGCAAAGCTTAAAACAGGAAATTCAAAAACCCTTTCTGAATATTTCAATCAAAATGTTGAAATGGTAGTTTTGGAAAACGATAACGTTTACAGCAAAGCACAAGCCCAACAAATTGTAAATAAGTTTTTTAGCAACAATCCTCCCGAAAGTTTCATTATAATCCATCAGGGTGGAAAGGAAGGCGCCCAATACGTTATTGGTAATTTGGTAACCAGCAAAGGCACATTCAGGGTTTACTTCCTTTTGAAAAAGAGTAATGGAAAAGATTATATCCATCAACTGAGAATTGAAGAACAATAAACCTGATGATCAAGGAAGGCAAGTACATCAACCATCTGATAGAAATTGGAGAAAATATTGCCGAACGGGCAAAAAAGATTTCTCTGCCGTTTTTTGAAGGTGTTCCGTTGTACGACGTAGCTTTGTTTTTTTGGCGAAGTATTGTTGATGGAGCTATTGCCACAAGAGCGTCGGCCATTGCTTTTTCGTTTTTTATTGCATTTTTCCCATTTATCATTTTCCTTTTTACATTGATTCCCTACATTCCAATTGACAACTTTCAGAATGAACTTCTGATACTTATTCAGGATTTGGTACCACCTGCAACTTATGCCACAATCGAGGAAACTGTTGAAAACATTATTACCCAACCAAGGGGTGATTTGCTTTCGTTTGGATTTTTAGCTGCATTAATTTTTTCAACTAACGGGCTTGCGTCTATGATGAGCGCTTTTGATGCAACAATTCACACCATTCATCGCCGATCGTGGCTCAGCCAGCGGATTACGGCAATTTACCTGTTGATTATACTTTCGGTTATGCTTACAATAGTAATTGCTTTACTTACAAGTGGCCAATTGATCATTCAAAAGTTACAGGAGAAACAAATTCTGCACGACCAATTTATCGTCTTTCTGCTTGTATTTGGGAAGTGGCTGATTATTCTGGCTTTGTTGTTTTTCACTTTTTCGTTTTTGTATTTTATGGCGCCTGCAAAACGGATTAAATGGCGTTTTATATCAGCCGGTGGTACGTTGTCAACTATTTTAAGTGTTTTTGCATTTGTAGGATTATCAGTTTACATAAACCGTTTCAACCAGTACAACAAATTGTATGGATCAATCGGAACGTTATTGATTATATTGTTATTGATGTATGTAATGTCGATGATCCTGTTAATCGGCTTCGAACTGAATGCAAGTATTCATCAGGCGAGAAATGAGTCTAAAGAGTTGAATTGAGCGAATTATTATTTTCCCTGTCTGAAAAGTAATTCTTTTTCCTTTTTTGATAAGCTGTCGTATCCCGATTTACCAACTTTTTCAAGGATTCGGTTTATTTCCTCCTGTTCGGCATGTTTTAATTTGTTGTATTCGTAGTCGTCACGCGGTGTTTGCTTGTGCGTAACTTTCATGTTGTTTTTTGGTTTGAAAAGTCCGGTAAACCCAACAGAAATTCTATTCAGAATTTTTACAAATCCATCTCCCAGATCTTTTCCCTTTCGAAGTTGAATAATGTATAACCAACCCCAAAAAGCGCCACCTAAATGCGCAATATTACCTCCGGGATTACTCGCTGATATTTCGACAACCGAAAGCAACACATAAAACATTGCAATATATTTTAATTGAAAAGAGCCGATAAATGAAAGCCGGATCTCCTGGTTGGGGTCGTAAAATGCAATGGCTACCAAAATAGCAAAAACCGATGCCGATGCGCCCATCAACAAACCATTTACCGATTGGAAAACCGGAAGTAAATTGTATGCAAGCAAATAAAACGCTGCTCCCGAAAGCCCGCCCAGCAAATAAACACTTATCAGTTTATCATTATCAAGGCGGTAAAGAAATAATTTTCCAAACCAGTATAAACCCAGAATATTAAACAGTAAATGCAGAAAACCGGTATGTAAAAACATGTATGTAACAGGAGTCCAGGGTTTTTTAAGAATTTCGGAAGTATCGGAAGGTAATGAAAGCCAGTCGGCAATAAAATTGGGTTGCCCTGACAAATAAAGTGCAACACCGATAATACTAACAACCAAAAAAACGCCAAGGTTGATATAAATTAATCGGGTTAGCGCAGAACCTTCTTTAAATGTGCGTTTTATGTCGTCAAAAATATCCATCATTCTTAAAATTCCAAATTGCAAAAAACAAAGGTCAAATAAAATACAATTTCGAAAAGGAATTAAAAATCAAACAATAAAACCAAAATCATTCTTTCCGTTTCTTGCATAATCTCCATCAATCTCAATCAATCTCATCAATCTCCCCCTAATAAAACCGTTTCGAATTTTTGTTCCAGTATTTAATCATGAAATAACCGAACAACATACCACCGAGGTGAGCAAAATGGGCAACATTACTGCCAGGTTGTGAAATGCCAAGATACAATTCGATAGCTCCATAACCCATTACAAAATATTTTGCTTTAATTGGAATTGGGGGAAATAACAGCATTAACTGCGTGTTTGGGAATAACATACCAAAACCGAGTAAAATGCCAAAAACAGCCCCCGAAGCGCCAACTGTTGGCGTATTTAGTACCATGTTTAATTTACCCAACAAAGGGTCTGAGAAATTTTTCCCTTCAGCCCAAAGTCCATAACCGGCTTCCTTTACATAAGCCACCTGATCGGGAGATATTTGAGAAGCCACATGTTCATATTCAATAAAATTAACCAGCGAGTGCAAAACTGCTGCTCCAATTCCGGTAACCAAATAAAAAGTTAAAAATCGTTTTGGTCCCCAAACACTTTCAAGCACCCGCCCAAACATATAAAGGGCGAACATATTAAAGAAAAGATGCGTTAAACCACCGTGCATAAACATGTGCGTAAAAATCTGGTGTAACCTGAATTTTTCGGATAACGGGAAATAAAGCCCCAAATAGGTATATAAATCGATTCCAACACGCTCAAGCACAAATGTAGCAAGTAACATGAGCACATTAACAATTATCAGATTTTTTACAACCGGAGGAATACTGTTAAAACCAGGCCTGTAATTCATAATTCAATTTTTTTTAAGGGTCTAACAATTGCCAGACCACTTTCTATTCGGCTGAATATAACGACATATTGTCATTTATTAAAACTTTTTTCGATATCGGTAACCGGAATTATCGTTAAAACCCTTTTTCCTTCGGGCGAAAAATTGGGTGTTGCACAGGCAAACAAATTGTCGATTAAATGGTCAATTTCTTCCTGTTTCAAATCAGTACCATAATCCAGCGATGATGCTTTTGAAAGCGATATTGCGATTTGTTCCTTTGCTTTCGACCGTGCATTAACCGGCGAGTTTTTATACTCTTCAAGCAATTTTTCAACAACCAGCTCTGGCGATGAAACATCTAAAACTCCGGGTGTTCCGCTAATAATGAAAGTGTTTTTCCCAAAATCCCGTATGTCAAAACCGAGCGACAATAATTCGGGCAGGATATTTTGTAGAATAGCGGCATCTGCCGGGTTTAGTTCAATGGTTTGCGGAAATAGCATTTGCTGGCTTGCAACTGAATCTGATTTCAACACTTCCATAAATTTTTCGAACAAAATCCGCTCGTGAGCCCGTTTTTGGTCGATTACCATTAATCCCGATTTTACAGGAGTCAGTATATATTTTTGTTTTAACTGCAGCGTTTTTTTACCCGAAAACTGAACAGATGGCAGCGAAAATAGCTGGTCATCATTTTCAGGGGTAATTTCAGGTTCGGATTTTAATTTCAATTGAGTTCCGGTGTATAAATCTTCCCAGCGATTGATGTTTTTTTTCTCGGTTGGTGTCTTTCCAAAACTTCCGGTTGAAACGCTTTTCCCGGATTCAAACGGATTGTAGTCCGGATTTACACGGATTTCGGGAAATTGAATATTGTCAAACGATCTTTGCGGGACAGGAATATCAATATTACCGCTTTGATCAAAATCAATTGAAGGCACAACATTGTGTTTTCCAAGCGATTCGCGCACAGCGGCATGGATAATCTGCCAGATATCGCGTTCATTTTCAAATTTTATTTCGGTTTTTGTGGGATGAACATTGATATCGATATTTCCCGGGTCGATTTCAAGAAACAAAAAATAGGAAGGAAAAGTATCGGGCGGTAACAATTGTTGATAGGATTGCATAATTGCCTTGTGAAAATAGGGATGCCGCATAAACCGTCTGTTAACAAAAAAGAACTGCTCGCCAATGGTTTTTCGGGCAAATTTGGGTTGACCAACAAATCCGTAAATATTTACAAGGCTTGTTTTTTCGTTTACCTGAACCAGGCTTTGGTTTATCGATTTGCCAAATAAATCGACAATCCGTTTTCGGTGGTTGGTTTTTGGTAATTCGTAAATGGGTGAATTGTTATGAAAAAGTGAGATTTTTATCTCGGGGTTTGGAATGGCGATCCGCTGAATTTCCCAAATAATATGTTTTATCTCTGTTGTATTCCCCTTTAAAAATTTTCGCCGTGCCGGAACATTGAAAAACAGGTTTTTAATCATAAAAGTCGTTCCGTTGATTCCTGCGGTTGGTTCCTGAGCTTTTACTTCGGAACCAATAATATGGATTAATGTGCCTACTTCGTCCTCCATTTTTTTGGTTCGGAGTTCAACATCGGCAATTGCGGCAATTGAAGCCAGCGCCTCGCCCCTGAAACCCATTGTGCGGATACAAAACAAATCGTTGGCTGAACTTATTTTTGAGGTAGCGTGCCGTTCAAAAGCCATTCTCGCATCGGTAGGCGACATGCCGCAACCATTGTCAGTTATTTGAATCAGTGTTCTACCCGCATCTTTAACATGAACTGTAATTTCTGAGGCTCCTGCGTCCAATGCATTTTCAACCAACTCTTTCACAACCGATGCAGGCCGCTGAATAACTTCGCCGGCTGCAATTTGGTTGGCAACCGAATCGGGCAATAACTGTATTATATCACTCACTAATATAGAATGTTAGATATGAGATTTTGAGTAGCAAGACAATTTAAAACATAAAATCGGAATAAAAGAACAGGTAAAAAATTAAGGCCAGAATGATGAATAGCCAAATCAATCTTCTGTTTTGCGACCTGCGTGCGGACTCCGATGATTTTGACTGCCATGCATCCGGATTCCTGAACTGTCCTTTTACCCGTGGTCTGAAGTTTTTTAGGTCTTTCTCTTTTTCATCAGCAATTCCCAATTCTTCTTTAATCCTGCGCTCCCTCTCATCACGTTCCTCCTTGTCAGGGTCGTAAAACCGCGGCCTGATGTTGAATTGTTTTGTCCCCGGTGTATAAAAAAATCTTCCAATCATATCATATATATGTTATCGTTGTGCAAAGATATGGTTTATTCACCAAAATTATTCTCTGGCTAAGTAACAGCAATGTAAAAGGCTAAAGTGATTTATCTAAAATCTCGAATAACCGGGCAGTTTCAAGTTCAACAGGATTTCCCTTCATACTGCTCGAATTTCGGGCTTTTTCAATGATTTCAGGAAACGAATCGGAAGTAAGATTAAAATCAGAAAGTGAAGGAATTTTAAGTTTTTTACCATTTCTTTTACCCAATTGGCACCGTCCACGGCATATGCTGAACTGTTTTTGTCAATATCCTGGCAACTTCATCAAATTTTAACAACTGTGTTTCAAGTTTATTTTCCTTGAGAACTGAAATGTTTACATCCATAACTGAAGGCAATAAACATGCACAAACAGCACCGTGCGGAATTGTGAACATTCCTCCGAGCGGTCCGGCAAAACCATGCACCGCACCCAGTTTTACATTTGCAAGCGCCATTCCGCCCAGCATACTTGCCATTGCCATATTTTCGCGGGCTTCCAAATCACTCCCATTCAGAAAAGCACGTTCCAGATAAATTGCAATCCTTGTCATTCCTTCCCTGCAAATCATATCAATAAATGGGTTCGACTGGCATGAAACAAATGTTTCAAGAAGGTGGGTAAGCGCATCAACACCGGTACTTGCCGTAATTTCAGGTGGCATTGATAAGGTTAATTCCGGGTCGATTACGGCTATCGCTGGAAACATTAAATCGCTTCGAAGGCTGACTTTTACGTTGTGTTCGGTAGATTTTATCACTGCATTTTTTGTGACCTCGGCACCTGTTCCGGCAGTTGTGGGGATTGCAATATAGGGCAGGGGAGCTTTTTCAAGTTTTTGTCCCTTTCCGATAACTTCAAGATAATCGGTCAGTTCGCCCATGTTTGTGACCAACGCTGCAATTGCCTTGGCCGAATCGATAACACTGCCGCCGCCAACTCCTGCAACTACATTGCATCCGGCTTTTTGTGCAAGTATAGTTCCTTCTTCTATATCGTGGGTGGTTGGTTCAGAATTTATTGTGAATATTTCGAATTCGAAATCAAGCTTTTTAAGCCATCCTGAAAGCTGAGTTGTTAAGTTTTGATTTTTTCCGGAAACAATTAAAACCTTGCTTCCCAGATTTTTAAGCAACCCGGGAACTTTTTTAAACGAACCATTTTCGAAAATGATTTGAGTTGATGTAGCAAACTGAAAGTTTATTCCCATCCTTCGTCTTCAGGAAAAACATTGTAAAATTTAATGCTCGATCGGGGTTCTTCCATCATATTTGAAACAGCATCGCGCCATCGCATATAATGGTCGGTCATTTTATGTTTTGTTGTATCTTCAAATGATTTATACACTTCAACAAGAACAAATTTTGTGTGGTCGTCATGTTGCTGGATTACGTCAAATCGAACAATCCCGGGTTCAAGAATACTGTCTTTCGCATTTTCAGTTGTTAGGATTTTAAACTCCTCAATAAAGTTTTCCTTTACATGAACATTAACATGAACGATGTACATAATTCTGAAATTTTAAAATTTGACGCCAATATTACAAAATAAAAAAATAGGATTGATTCCAACCTTTTAAAATAAATTCGTCCTACTTTAAAACTTATGATTTGGGAATAAACTTCGGCATAAATGAGTCATCACTGGTTAGGCTTTGTAAAAATGGCGATGCAAAAGCGCAGCACCATTTTTACAAGTTGCATGCTAAAGCCATGTACAATTTGTCCGTTCGAATGACAAATGGGAAGGAGGCCGCTGAAGACATTTTGCAAGACGCGTTTATTAAAGCATTTTCAGAGATAAATAATTTAAAGGATGAAAAAGCTTTTGGGGGATGGCTGAAACGAATAGTTATAAACTGTTGCCTGGATGAAATCAGAAGAAGAAAAGTCATTTATTCAGGTTTTGAAACAATTACAGAAAGACATGTTGAAATGGCGGTTGACATAGATGAATTGGTTGACCCTGAAATTGTACACCACCTGATAAAAAAATTGCCGGATGGTGCACGGGAAATTTTGGTGCTTCGTGCCATCGAAGGATATAAACATGCTGAAATTGCTGAAAAACTGAATATTTCGGAATCCACTGTTAAAACACAGTTTTTCAGGGCAAAGCAACTTTTAGGAAAAATGATTAACGAAAGAAATTATGAATTTGGACATCGAAAAATATCTGAAAAGAAAACCGGTTAAAACTTGATGCTGAACAACCTGATGATGACCGGAATTGGAATGGAATCAGAAGCGAAATTCAAAAAGAAAAAGCGGTGCAAAGTAACTGGTTCTGGAAAATAGCCGCAGTTTTTCTGTTTGGAGTTTTAATTACCTACGGAGTTGTAAAAGAATCGACTAAACAACAGGTGGTAATTGTAACTCTTGCTGATATTTCGAAAGATCTGAGACAACAGGAAGCTGAACTTAAATTAATTGTGGATAAAAAATGGGAGGAGATAAAACCACTTTCAGCCGCCGAAAAAACTCAGTTTCAGTTTTTATTGGATGAGTTAAATGAACTCGATAAAATTTATAATACCTACGAGAAAGATTTATATGAAATTGGAAAAAACGAGCAGATTATAAATGCATTACTTGACTATTACGAGAAGAAAATCAGAATATTAAACAGACTTTCACTTGAAATTCAAAAACAAAAAAACCATGAAAAAACAGTTACACTTTAAACTTTTTATTACAGCACTTTTAGTTGTAATCGTTCAGGGATTTGGAACAGCGCAAAATACCAGCGGTTCAAAAACACTGTTTAAAGCATCCGTTGTTCCCGGCGATCTTGTAGTGCAATTAAATAACAATTCGGGAGATTTAAAAATTAATACATATGACGAAAATTCGGTTACTTTAAAAACAACCGTTGAAATTACAGGCAACACAAAGGAAGATACCGACAAAATAATTGCTGCCATTGAAAACTTTAAATTTAAACTCAGTGGGAATACAATGGAAATTGATACCCGTTTTTACAAAAATATGAATACAACAAATAGTCGTACAACAATGACATTGTTAAACGGGGATAAGGTTGAAATTAAAGATTTTAATATCAGGCACGAACTTCAAATACCCAAAACTGCCCGCATAAATTTGGACAACAAATACAGCGATATTGAAATGCAAAAAGATGCTGAATTTGATTTTTATGACAGCGATTTGGAAATTGAATCATGCGGGAACATGAATTTGAAAAGCAAATATTCAAAATATGAAATCAAAAAAGCCGTTGAAATGGAGATTGATTCGTACGACGATAAATTTAACATCAATGAATTAAGCAGTCTAAATTTAACTTCAAAATATTCCGATTTTATTTCAATGGTTAACTTAAAGGAGATTTCCTGATTTATACCGACTGCAATATAAAAGTAAATTCTGCTGAAAAGGCTGTTTTAATGGCAAAATACCTGACCTGAAACTGGGAGGTGGGCAGTCTCAACATTGTTGATTCGTATGATAATAATATTTATTTGGGAAATACTCAGAAATTTGAATT
Organism: Draconibacterium sp.; assembly: GCA_016705335.1. Lineage (GTDB taxonomy): Bacteria > Bacteroidota > Bacteroidia > Bacteroidales > Prolixibacteraceae > Draconibacterium. The sequence continues at coordinate 20,970 of JADIYN010000048.1, forward strand.
GGGTAAAAGTAAATACAGCTTGTATGAAATTAAGGCCATTACAAATTTATCAATGGATGATATTTATGATGACAACATTAAAATTGCAATGCTGAATACCAATTTCGGTGGACTTTCAATGAATGGGAAATATGGCAAACTTGAAGTTAATGCAGGTTCTGTTCCTTTCAGGGTTCAGTTTAAAATAAAATACCCAAAAGTTGATATCCCTGAATCGGTAAAAATTACTAAACAAATAAAAGACAACAGTGATCTGGAAATGGTTGGCGGAGAATCAGGCGGAACTTTTAAAGTGGAAGGCTATGATATGAAAGTGGTAATAAATGATTAATCTTTGAATTTCACAATCCAGGATTTTCGACCAATTTTTTAACTTCTTTTCCTACATTGTGCGTAAGTTTTTGCGCCGATTCAATATTGAGGTGGCTGCCATCATATGTTTTATATTTTGCAGGATTTAGTTCAATCCAGTGTCCCGAAGCCTTTTCGAAGCCTGTTTTAATTACTGCTTCATTAAACATCCTAATGTATCTTCAAGCATTTGCATGGATTGCGAAACGGGTGGAGTAAAACCTGCTACAATAATTCCGGAGTCTGTCCACTTTTTAACTTGTTTAAAAAGGTCACTTAGATTTTCAGGTGTTACTTTATAATTGGTAAAATCCTTTGTATATGAAGGTATTGCTTCCATTGTATCAGCCGGAAATTTTTCAGATTCAACATAACCGTTCATAAAATATTTGTTTCGGTAAAATGCAGTTTCTTTCGTTTCTGAAAAATGATTTTTTAGCTTTTCCGGCGAAGTTGCCGAAAACCAGTAACGGAGTGGGTTGAAATAAATCCGCTCAAAAATTTCTTCACGCGGACGATTCAATTCCTGCACATATTGCTGGTTTCCTGCTGAATAACCTGAAATTGCATTTGCCGAAATTCCCATTACAATTACTTTTGGTTTATTGTTTTGAGCAAGCTTTTTTTCAGCGGCAACAAACATAGTTTGGTTTAGTCCTCCGTTTGAATAGGCAAAATTCAGCACTTTCAATCCGGGCAAATGTGATTCCATAATTTCAGGAGAAAGTCCACGGTAAACCCTTGAATCGCCCATGATAACCACATTGTATTTTGCAGGAGCAAATGTTTTACGGGTCCAGAATAGTTCGCCTAAATATTTTTCAGCATCTTTTGGCAGAACAAAACTGAGTACAGTAACCAGTGTCGCTGCAATTGCCAGTGTAATCCATATATTCGGTTTCTTCGCCATTTTTTAAAACTGAAAATAAATAAACTCGCTTCCGGCTCCTCTGAAGAATATGATTGCTGCAATTAAAACTGAATAAAAAACCATTTCAGCTACCGGATGTTTTCCTTTTAGTTTGTCATCAAGATGAAGTGCTGAAAGCAGTTCACGCAAAATTATTACCGAAATAAAAATTGAAGCGTCTAAACCCCAGCCAAACTTGAAAGGCCCCTGAAATGAAAACATGACTTTCAAAATATCCAAAGCCTGATTAATGTTTTCAGCCCTGAAAAATACCCAGGCAATAAGTACCTGAATACTCACGATAAACCAGGCTAAAAATTTGGCAACCGAACTTTTCCCTATTTTTTCGGGCCAGCCTGTAAGCCGTTCAGCCGATGCAAAAAAAGCGTGTACCGCGCCCCAGGCAACAAAAGTCCATGCCGCACCGTGCCACAAACCTGACACAAGCATCGTAATCCAAAGATTGATGTAACTCCTGAATTTTCCTTTTCGGTTACCGCCCAGCGGAATATACAGGTAATCCCGAAACCAGGTTGATAACGAAATGTGCCAGCGTTCCCAGAATTCACGAATTGAAGTTGAAATATAAGGATGGTTAAAATTATCAGGAAAATCATAACCCATCCAGAGCGCCAAACCACGTGCAATATCACTATAACCGGCAAAATCGCAATAAATTTGAAACGCAAATGCAATTATTGCACCCCACCAAAACATTGTTGATGAATTGATATCGGGGGCGCTAAATGCTGCCATAACAAGTGGTGCCAGATTGTCGGCAATTACCATTTTTTTGAAATAACCGCGAACAATCAACTGAAATCCATCCCAATGTTTATCATTTGTTACCCGTTTTACTTCCAGCAGTTGTGGCAACATGGTTTCTGCCCGCACAATTGGCCCGGCCACCAGTTGCGGAAACATTGACAGGTAGGCGAAAAACTGAAGGATGCTTTTGGTTGGTTTTAGTTTGTTTCTATACACATCGAAAGTGTAACTCATACTTTGAAAGGTGTAGAAACTGATACCAACAGGCGTTATCAGAAAAAACTCAGGAATATTGGCCGCAAGCGAAAAACCACCGTTCAATCCCAGTAACCTGTCGATATTTTCAGCTATAAAACCTGAATATTTAAACAACGACAGCGAACCAAGATTGGCAATTATTGATAAAACAAGCAACAACTTTTTGCGACCTGGATAACGGGAAATGCCAAGCGCAGCAAAGTAATCAATCAGCCCGCTTATTACAATTAGCGACAAAAACCGCCAGTCCCACCATCCATAAAAAAAGAAAGATGCAGTTGTGAGCCACATCAAACGCCCTTTTACATTTTTCCCGATAATCTTCGAAACAAGGAAGAAAATGATTGCAAACGCAACAAATATGAGCGAATTAAAAAGCATGAAACTGCTTTATTTTTGCCTGAAATAAATCTGAATTGGTACCCCTGAAAAATTGAAATGCTCGCGGATTTGATTTTCCAGATACCGTTTATAGGGCTCTTTAATATATTGAGGCAGGTTGGCAAAAAATGCAAACGACGGTGTTTGCGTTGGCAACTGCGTAACATATTTAATTTTGATATATTTTCCCTTTATTGATGGTGGGCTTTGTTTTTCAATAGCTTCTTTCAATAATTCATTTAAATCAGAAGTTTTTATTTTTTGCTGACGGCGTTTATAAACTTCAATGGCAGTTTCGAGGGCTTTGTGTACACGTTGTTTTGTTAATGCCGAAATAAAAAGGATAGGTACATCAACAAAAGGCGCTATTTTTTCTTTTATTTCTTCAGTGAATTTTTTTGTCGAATTGGTTTCTTTTTCAATCAAATCCCACTTATTTACCAAAATTACAACGCCCTTTTTATTTCTTAAAATGAGGTTGAAAATGGTAACATCCTGCGCTTCAACACCCCGTTCGGCATCAATTAACAACAGACAAACATCGGAGCTTTCGATTGTCCGAACCGATCGCAAAACTGAATAAAACTCAAGGTCTTCCTGCACTTTTGCCCTTTTTCGCAAACCGGCCGTGTCAACAATCATAAAATCGTGGCCAAATTTATTGAACCTTGTATGAATTGAATCCCGCGTAGTACCCGCTATTTCGGTTACTATGTTTCGTTCAACACCTATCAGTGCATTCACAAACGATGATTTTCCAACATTTGGCCGGCCAACTACCGACAAATGCGGCAATCCCGATTCTTCGTCAATATTTTCTGTTTTTGGTAAAAGTTCAACAATTTTATCAAGCATTTCCCCGGTTCCGCTTCCGGTCATCGATGAAACACAAAAAATTTCACCCAAACCCAGGCTGTAAAATTCCTGCGCATCTATAATACGTGCGTTGTTATCCACTTTATTTACAACAACTACTACCGATTTTTTTCCTTTTCGTAGGATGGTGGCAACAGCGTCATCGAGATCGGTTATGCCCAGTTCCACATCTACTACAAATAAAATCACATCCGCTTCATCAATAGCCAGATGAACCTGTTTATTAATTTCGGCTTCAAAAATGTCATCTGAATTTATAACATATCCGCCCGTGTCGATTACTGAAAATTCAACGCCGTTCCACTCACTTTTCCCATAATTTCTGTCGCGTGTAACGCCCGCTGTTTCATCAACTATTGCTTTTCTTTGTTCCACCAAACGGTTAAATAAAGTCGATTTACCTACGTTTGGCCTTCCTACTATTGCTACTATTTTGCTACTCATTTTAATTGCCCCCTTCTTATAGCCCCCTTCTAATTCCCCCTAAGGGGGAAGGTTCTGTGAACCATTAGGTTTTGAATTTCTTTCTTCTATTGTTTTTTGTTTTCTCTACATTTACTCCCCTCCTACGGAGGGGTTGGGAGAGGCTTTTAAATCGCATCATACCCAAAATTCTTCAACTGTTTGTCTTTTTCGCGCCAGTCTTTTGCAACTTTCACAAACAACTCCATAAAAATTTTCTTGTCGAAAAATTCTTCGGCGTCCTTTTCGGGCTTCGGTTCCCACACGTTTTATCATTTCGCCTTTGTGTCCGATGATAATTCCTTTTTGACTGTCGCGTTCAACATGGATTATGCACCTCACATTGATAATTTTTTCGGTTTCTTTAAACTCTTCAACTTCAACTTCCACCGAATAGGGAATCTCTTTTTGGTAGTGGAGGAGAATTTTTTCGCGGATGATTTCCTGGATAAAAAAACGTTCGTTTCGGTCGGTCAATTCGTCTTTGTCGAAATATGCAGGAGCTTCGGGGAGCAACTCCAAAATACGGTCGAAAATTGGTTCGATATTGAATTTTTCCTTTGCTGAAATCGGGTAAATATTGGCACCGGGAAATACATTTGTCCAGTAATCAAATAATTTTAATACGTTTTCCTGGTTCGATAAATCGATTTTGTTGATCAGCACGATTACCGGCACGTTTGATTTGCGCACTTTTTCAATGTAATCCGGATTTTTACCGGGGGTTTCAATTACATCGGTAACGAACAAAATTATGTCTGCATCTATCAGCGCCGAATCGACAAATTTCATCATCGTTTCCTGCAATTTGTAGTTGGGTTTCAAAATTCCGGGTGTATCAGAATACACAATCTGAAAATCCTCACCACTTACAATCCCTTTAATCCGATGCCTGGTAGTCTGCATCTTCTGTGTAATAATTGATATTTTTTCGCCTACCAGTGCGTTCATTATTGTCGATTTACCCACGTTCGGGTTCCCGATAATATTTACAAAACCTGCTTTATGTGCCATATTTTAAAATAACTATATACTGTCTGTCCTTAAAAATCCCTCTTACTTTCATTACCTGAATTCTTCCATTTGGGAAGGTCAGGAGTTGAAATTTCTCCAATTCCTTAAAAATCAGCGCAAAGATAACCGTTTTGATTTAGGATTGAACTATCGGGGAATTATTTCGGCCCAATCACGAATTTAAAAGGATTTGGTTGATTTACTTTTCGGTTGGTGCGGTCAGGGTCATGCAAGATTCTGTGAAAAGCCTTGCGTGCCGGCAGGTTCGCAGCTGCTTCTTTAAATCTGAAATTCTCAACTCAACTATCCAATGTAAACCAAACTACATTGAATCAATTATATATTCACTATTAGAATTCGAAGTTTTGGAGCGAATATTTAAAAGTCAATTTGACTCTTTCAAGATTTCCCTTGCAATTAAAACCCCATTTACAGAGGCTTGCATCAGTCCGCGCGTGATTCCGGCGCCATCACCACCAACATAAAGGTTTTTTATTGTATCAGTTTGAAATCCGCTGTTTACCTTTATTTTATTCGAATAGAATTTTACTTCAACACCATAAAGCAAAGTTTCATCGCTGGCTAAACCGGGACTGACTTTATCCAGTGCCTGAATCATTTCAATAATATCGGTCATAATGCGGTAGGGGAGGACAAGGCTCAGATCTCCCGGGACTGCATCTTTTAAAGTCGGGATGATATTATTTCTGAAAAGACGTTCGGGTGTTGTTCTTCGTCCGCGCACCAAATCCCCGAAGCGTTGAACAAGTATTTTGTGTTGCGTTAACATGTTAGCCATGTCGGCAACATGCCGGCCAAATTCGATTGGCGAATTAAACGGCTCTGTAAATTTTTGCGAAACAAGTAGTGCGAAATTTGTATTGTTGCTTTTCAGGTCTTTATAACTATGTCCATTCACAACGGCCAGGTTGTTGTCGTAATATTCTGACGAAACAAAACCACCCGGATTTGAGCAAAAAGTTCGCACTTTATCATCAAAGGTTTTTGTGTAATGAATAAGTTTTGCCTCGTAGAAATTCTCGTTAATTTCCTGCATAATTTCATTGCGGCACTCCACCCGAACTCCAATATCAACTACACCAACTTCGGTGTTTATGTGGTGGTGCTCACATTTTTTAAGTAGCCAGTCGGAACCTTCGCGACCAACAGTAACAACTACTTTATTGGCAAAAAACTCATTGCCGTTTACTGCAACACCGGTTACCGCGCTGTTTTCGAAAATAAAGTCGGTTACAGGTTTCCGAAATAAAACTTCAACCCCTTTTTCGTTGATAAAATCAAAAAGCAATTTGTATAGCAACTGGGTTTTTTCGGTTCCCAAATGTCGCACCGGACAGTGAACCAGACGCAGATTTGCCTCGATTGATTTTTTTTGGATTTCGCGCATTGCCGGCGTAATTTCTTCGCCATGAATGTTTGGTTCTCCACCAAATTCAAGATAAATTTTATCGGTGTAATCGATAATTTCCTGCGTGGCTTCAATTCCAATGTAATCAGAAATGGTTCCTCCCACTTCGTGCGACAGTGACAGTTTTCCATCGGAATAGGCACCTGCACCTGCCCAGCCAGTTGTTATATTACAAGGTTTGCAATGCACGCAAGTGCCGCCATTTGTATGTTTCGGGCATTTGCGTTTGTAAATTCCGTTGCCTTTTTCGAGCATCAGAATTTTTAGTTCAGGCCTGTTTTTTATTAACTCGTAGGCAGTAAAAATGCCGGCAGGACCGGCACCAACTATTATTACATCGTATTGATTGTTTATTTTGAAAATGTATTGGTTTCCCAATACGCAAAAGTAGTTTTTTTTGAATTGATGTATTGTTTTATGTGGTTTGTTTTTGTGATATTTAGGCATTAAAACAGACATTTAGATTTTTAGATATGAGAAACAAGACAAAATTAGTTAGCGTGATTTTATTTTCAATTATGTTATTTTCATGTATAAAAACAGAAAAAATAGTAGTTCTGAGTCCTGATGGAAAAATTCAGGTCGGTTTTGGAATAAATGATTCTTCAGCCATATATTACACTGTAGGATTTGAAGATTCTGTTATTATCGAAAATTCAATAATGGGTTTTCAGTTTGAAGGGAATCAGGAAATGGGTAAAAACCTTGAAATAGTTTCGGTATCGGAAATGGCGGTCAACCAAACCTGGAATCCTGTGTATGGCGAGCGGTCGGAAATTGAGGACAATTACAATGCAACTACTATTCGTTTAAAGGAAAAAAATTCAAATGGAAGGGAATTTGATATCACTTTCAGGGTTTATAATGAAGGAGTTGTGTTTAATTATACATTTCTGCCACTTGCTGAAAATGAAAAGCTTCACATCCAAAAAGAACTTACTGAGTTCAATTTCGGTGGAAATTTTAACTGCTGGGCATCGGAAAGAGCACAATCAGAAATTCATAAAATTCAGGTCAATTCAATTTCGAAACCTGTGGAAAGACCACTTGTTGTTGAAGCAGGAAATTGCACAGTTGCTTTGGGAGAGGCCAAACTTGTAGATTTTGCAAGGATGAAATTTATTTCAGGTGAAAAAGAAAATTCGCTGGTTGCAACGTTGGAAGGTGATGCAACGGTAAAATTGCCATACACATCTCCCTGGCGTACAATAATGATTGGTAAATCGGAAGGAGAACTGCTTTCAAACAACTTTTTTTATGAAAACCTGAATGATGAATGTGCAATTAAAAATGTGGAGTGGATAAAACCCGGGAAAGTAATCCGCGAAGTTACCTTAACAACTCAGGGCGGTTTGGCGTGTGTTGATTTTGCCGCTGAAAATGGTTTGCAATATGTTGAATTTGATGCCGGCTGGTACGGACCGGAAAACGATGAATCTTCAGATGCCACAACAATTACTGTTGACCCAAAACGCTCGCCGGGACCACTTGATTTGCAGCGGGTAATTGATTATGCTGAAACAAAAGGAATTGGAATAATTGTATATGTCAACCGCCGCGCATTGGAAAAACAGATTGATGAAATTCTGCCGTTGTACAAATCATGGGGAATAAAAGGTGTGAAATATGGTTTTGTGCAGGTTGGTTCGCAGGAGTGGACAACCTGGATGCACGAAGCTGTAAAAAAAGCTGCCGAAAATGAACTGATAGTTGACATTCATGATGAATACCGGCCAACAGGTTTTTCGCGTACTTACCCGAATTTACTTACACAGGAAGGAATTCGCGGTGATGAAGAAAGCCCGTCGAATGAACACACTTTGAACACACTTTTTACAAGAATGCTGGCTGGGGCAGGCGACAATACAAATTGTTACTACGCACCGCGCGTTACAGAAAAGATGGGTGGCCACGTTTCGCAACTGGCAAAAGCAGTAATGATTTACAGTCCGTGGCAATTTTTGTACTGGTATGACCGCCCCGAAGGATCGCCCGGGAAAAAAGGCGGTGCCGGCGATTCTGACGGATTTATTAAAAATCATCCTGAACTTGAGTTTTACAAACTTTTGCCAACCGTTTGGGACGAAACAAAAGTACAGGAAGGAAAGACAGGAGAATTTGCAACTATTGCAAGGCGATCAGGAAATGAGTGGTTTTTGGGTTCGTTAACTTCAAATCAGTCTAGAAATTGCAGTGTGGATTTTAGTTTTCTGGAAACTGGCGCAAATTACACTGCAACTGTTTATTCCTTCGACCCTGATTATGAATCTTCAACAAAAGTTAAAATTGAAGAATTACCCGTGAGTTCTGACAAAACAATTGATTTTGAAATTGGTGCAAATTCGGGACTGGCAATTCATTTAAAGAAAGATTAGTGGGAAACATTTGTTAATTTATCACCCAATACATCATTCCTCTGTCCATTTCAAGGTAATCGAAATTGTATTTGTTGTAGATAAAATTTATTGGAATCATCTGAAAAAAGTTTACAGGCTGTCCGTTTAATTTTGCCGGAACCCAGGCGCCCTCTACTTTTTCGAATGCATCTACAAGTATGCCGTTCAGAACCTGGCTGATACCTTTTACAATTTGCACACCATCAATTTTACCCTCTTTTGTAATTACAATACCAACAACCATTTTTCCTTCAACTGTCAGCAAATCAAATTTTGCATCTTTAATTGCCTGCCTGATTTGCTGGTGAATAAACGCCATTCCCGGTTCAAAACGGGGTTCAGTATCCACTGAATAAAAAATGTTATCAACTAATGGATTTCCATCCTGCAGTTGGTTTTTGTTCGAAAACAATTCATTGTTTCGATATTCTGAAATCGATTTTATTTTGCCTGAATTATAATTTTCAGTAACCGTACCATCAAAAATAAGTGGCACTTTGCATTTGGTTGTCCCTGAGCGTTTAACTGTCTTTTCCATCCAATCGGTAAATTTGAACCCGTTTTCAGCAGTTTCAAAAACCCGTTTTAACCGGCCCGAAAATTCATCACCTTTCATTCGGATGTCAAAAACCGAGTCGCTGACAACTTTTATATTTTCGGTATAAATTAATTGCCATCCTGAATCCGAATTTTTGTAGGTTTTCACCTTTATTTTATTGTTTCCCCGGTAATCAACGCTTTTCATAATATCCTTCTTAACTGGATTATCAATTCTGCCGTTTACACCATAATAGTAAACTGTATCTTTTTGGCTGAAACCAAGGAATGGAAGAAATATTACCAATAAAAAAACAAGTTTTATCATCTTATAAATGTTTGAATTCATTATAAATCGAGCACCAGTTGTTCATTTAAAAGCCGAAACGTTTTTCGGTGGTATGTGGTTACACCAAATTTTCGAATAATGTCGCGATGCATTTTAGTTGGGTAACCTTTGTTTTTTTTCCAGTTGAACTCCGGAAAGTCATCGTGTATTTTTTCCATAAAATCATCTCTGTAGGTTTTTGCCAGCACCGATGCGGCAGCGATTGAAAAAAAGCGTCCGTCGCCTTTTATCATGCAGGTAAATGGGATTTTCGATTGTGTGCGAAAACGGTTTCCGTCAATCAATAAAAATTCAGGTTGAATTTTTAATCGTTCTACTGCCCTGTTCATAGCCAGAAATGAAGCATTTAAAATATTTACTTCATCAATTTCTTCATTCGAAACTGCTTCAACTGCCCAGGCCAGCGCTTCTTTTTCAATAATTGGTCGTAAAAAGTGCCGTTGTTTTTCTGTCAACATTTTCGAGTCGTTCAAAATCTCATTGTCGAAATCGGGTGGTAAAATAACTGCTGCTGCAAAAACAGGCCCAGCCAGACAACCACGTCCGGCTTCATCACACCCGGCTTCAATTGTCCCTTCATTAAAAAAACTCAGTAATTTTAATTTCTTCATTCTTGCATTCAATCATTCATGCATTCAATTACTGCATCGTCCGCTTTATACTTTCCCAAAGCAAATGAGCCGTTTCGTCCCAGCTAAATTTGTTTTTCTGTTCAAAACCTTTTTCAATCAGTTCTTTTCGCAATTCTTTGTCGTTTGCCAGTTTTAACATAGCATCGGTAATTTGGTCAATTTTCATCGGGTCAGCATAAATAACCGCATTCCCGCCAACTTCGGGTATTGAAGTAGTATTTGAACAAATTACCGGAACTCCTGCAGACATGGCTTCAACAACCGGAATTCCAAATCCTTCGAAAAAGGGTACAAAAGTGAGTGCAAGTGCAGCGCCAAAAATATCGTGCAATTCGCTGGTGGAAACCCTACCCGAAAACACAACATCGTTTTTGTAACGCATATTTTCATAGGTTTCAAAAATATCGCTTGTTTTATGCATTTCGCCACCAACAATAATTAATTTGATATTGTTGTCGGAATCAGCTTTAAAAGAATCAAATGCATTGAGCAAACCGCTCACATTTTTCCGTGGATGCAGCGCGCCAACGAACAGAAAATATTCGGCACCGTCAGTATATTTTTTGGCGAACAGTAATTTTCTCCTTTTCAGAAAGTGGTTCAAAAATCTGGTTGATTCCGTCATAAACCACATCAATTTTATCATAACTGATTTTGAATGATCGGGCAATATCTTCTTTTGAATAAAAAGAAACAGTTGCAATTCGTTTGGCAATCCGCGCAAATCTGGGGAAAAAAAAGTTGTAGTATTTTTCGATTAACCATGGTAAATCATCGGGGCGGTGCACAAAATTAATATCGTGAATGACCGCCAGTTGTGGCACTTTTGTGCGTAACGACAAATAACCGTCGGGCGACAAAAACAAATCGGCTTTGTATTTTTTAAGGATTTTTGGAATCTGAAAATCGAACCAAATATAAAACAACAGCGGATGCCGCGCCGGAGGTCCAATAACTACCGGAGTAACATTATCAGCAAAAATAAAATCGCGATCGAAAGGCCTGTCGAAAATAAAAATAAACTCATGTTCGGGGTGGTTTTGTGTAATCCTTTTTAATGTTTCAAAGGTAAACCAGCCAATTCCTTCCAGTTTCCCTTTCAGCAACAAACGCGTATTTACGGCAATCCTCATAATTAAGGTGTAAAATAGAAATTATTTTCTAATATCTTTGCGCCCAAAGTTAGAAGTAAATGAAGACTTTCATTGAATATATCCTCCAAAAAACACTTGGACTAAAAACCTACTTGTATGTTTTTGCCCGCTTTATTATTATAAAGCTGCGCTGGGATAAAAATGAGAAAGACTTTTTTTACTTTATGAAGCTGGTTGACGATGGTGGAATAATACTTGATTTGGGGGCGAATATTGGCGTAACAAGTTATCATCTTGCCCTGAATTTTCCCAAAAGTACAATTTTTTCTTTTGAACCTTTAACGCTGAATATGAATACTTTGAAGCGGATAAAGAAGAAATTCAAACTCAAAAATATAAAAGAATACCAGGTGGCAGTAGGCGAAAAACCAGGAGAACTTGAAATGGTTATGCCGGTTATAAACAATGTACCAATGCACGGCTTGAGCCATGTTATTCATGAAGAAAATACTGAAAATAATGACGGCTTTAAATATAAAGTTCCGGTAATTTGTCTCGATGAATTTGATGAATTGAAGAAACTTAAAAAGCCGGTTACCGCCATGAAAATAGACGTTGAAAATTTTGAATATTTTGTTTTGAAGGGAGCTGAAAAACTAATTGCAAGTGATAAACCAATTATTTATTGCGAATTGTGGGAAAATGATAACCGAAAAAAATGTATCGATCTTTTAACCAATTTTGGCTATTCTTCGTTAGTTTTGCAAAAAAAGGAGTTGGTTCCGATTGAAAAAGCAACAGTTGAAAAGCACAATTTCTTTTTTCTGCCAAATACATTAACTGATTGAATTACAAGCTTTGAAACGCAAATTTGTTACCAATCTCATTTTACTACTGACCCTCAATCTATTAATTAAACCTTTTTGGATTCTCGGTATCGACCGCACCGTGCAAAATATGGTGGGCGACGAAAGTTATGGAATGTACTTCGCTTTGTTCAACTTTTCGCTTTTGCTGAATATTTTGCTCGATCTTGGTATTACCAACTTCAACAACAAAAACATTGCACAGCATCACTTTCTGCTAAAAAAGCACTTGTCGAATATTGTTGGTCTGAAATTTATGCTCGCTGTTGTTTATGCCATTTTTAGCTTAACAGTTGCAGCAATTATCGGCTATGGAAAAGTACAAATGCACCTGCTTTTATTCCTCATTTTTAACCAGTTCCTTATTTCGTTTACACTTTACCTGCGTTCGAATATCAGCGGATTGCACCTGTTTCGCACTGATAGTATGCTATCGGTACTAGATCGAACACTGATGATTGCCATATGCAGTGTTTTACTTTTTTCCGAAAGTTTAAAATCGCGCTTTACAATCGAATGGTTTGTTTATGCGCAAACAGCGGCTTATTTGCTGGCTTCAATAATCACTTTTGCAATCGTTCTACACAAGTCAGGTAAAATAAGTATTCGTTTTAGCCCTGTATTTTTTATGGCCTTTCTTCGAAAATCATATCCTTATGCCTTATTAATATTACTGATGGGATTTTATAACCGCATTGATGGTGTAATGCTCGAACGATTGCTGCCCGAACCTATCGGACAACAACAGGCCGGAATTTATGCACAGGCTTTTCGTTTGCTCGATGCAGTTTCAATGTTTGGTGTACTTGTGGCAGGTTTGCTTTTGCCAATTTTTGCCCGAATGATTAAACAGGGAGAAGATTTGTCTCAAATGATAAAACTGTCATTTACTTTTTTGTTTGTAACAGCGGTGGTAGTTGCTGTTTCAAGTATTTTTTACAATTCCGAAATAATGGAAGTTCTTTACCATTCAAACACAGAACATTCATCGGAAATTCTTGGGATTTTGATGACCGGTTTTATTGGCATTGCAACTACCTATGTTTTTGGAACCCTGCTAACTGCAAACGGAAGCCTGAAACAACTAAATATTATGGCTTTTGTTGGAATGGTAATCAATGTTTCGCTCAATTTGATTTTAATTCCACAATATCAGGCTTTTGGATCGGCTTATGCCAGCTTGTTTACCCAAATTGTTACAGCAAGTGCACAGGTAATTCTGGCGGTTATGGTTTTCAAACTGAAACCAAACTACCTGTTTCTTTTAAAATTAGTTGCTTTTGCATGTGTAACAGTGATTTTAGCGGAAGTTTCGTTAAGACTCGAAAACTGGTTTTACGGATATTTATTCATGATTACAGCATCTGTTTTTTTTGCATTTATACTGAGGTTGTTTAATATACTTGATTTGTATAAATTCTTCCGAAACAGATAATCATGGAAAATCCATCCATCGAAGAACTTCGCAATTCAGAAAAATACGAATTAATTGCCCAGCTCAACCACCGGCAAATCAAAGAATTTGTTATCAAACAATTAGTTGAAAACGGTAAAATCATTAAAGTTTATATGATTTACCAGATTTTGATGATTTTAATTGGGATTTTCTTTTTTACGCGCTCCATAGTTTTGGCTTTTCAAAGTTCTTTTGACCCGCTTTATTATACAATTGCTGCTGTGGTTTTTAGCTTCTCGGTTTTAATTGTCATTCACGAATTACTGCATGGAATCGCACTCAAAATTACTGGTGCTCCAAAAGTTAATTTTGGCGGCTATTTGGAAAAATTTATTTTTTATGCTGAAGCCGACAGGTTTGTAATCAACCGCAAACAGTTTGCATTCATTGCGTTAACTCCTTTATTTGCTGTAAAACTGATTACTTTAATCGGAATAATTCTCCTTATTAATCATCCGGTTTTTTATTTTCTGATTTTTGTAATGAGCGCCCACAGCCTGTTTTGCGCCGGCGATATTGGTTTGCTTTCGGTGTTTTACAAAAATAAAACTGATGAGATTTTTACTTTTGATGTGAAGGCAGAAAAGACGAGTTATTTTTACAGGACACAGACTTTTCCAAGTCCATGATTTAAGATGACGATTTGAGCACCCTTCTAAAAAACCGGAATTGAACTCCGCATCACTCAAACTCAGAGGGTTCTCCATCATTTTAAATCAACCTCTTTAAATCCACCCTATCAATTTTAAACGATTTGTTTCTAGGAAGTTCTTTCACAAACCGAATAGTTTTCGGCAACATTTTTTATCAAAAAACGGGGATAGTATTTTAAGGATTTGATTTGAATCTTCCGGTTCGGTGGATTCAACAATCAATACTAATTTTTGCCCCAAAATTTCATCAGGTTCACCCAAAACAACACACGATTTTTTCAGAATATCTTCAAACTTCTTCTCCAGAATTTCGGGTTGAATTTTTATTCCTCCCGAATTGATTACGTTATCAATCCGGCCAAGCCATTTGAATTTTTTTTCGGAAACCAGTTCAATACAATCGTTTGTAATTATTTTTTCTTTTAAAAAAAGTGTGTCAATTACCAGGCAATCGCGCTCGTCTTTTGAAATCCTGATTCCGGGTAAAGTTGTAAATACTTGTTGCGGATTTTCTCTGTTTATCTGTTTTAAAGCAATATGTGAGCAGGTTTCGGCCATTCCGTAAGTTTCAAAAATCCGGGTTTCCACCTGCTGTAATTTTTCAGTTAAACGTAGTGAAGTTTCTGCGCCTCCAAGAATCAGGGTTTTTAATTCGGGCCATTTATTCTGCTCCAGCAAATTTGAGGCTTGCATAGGAACCATGGCGCAAAAGTCAACTTCACCTAGGTTCGAAAAATCAGGCGTTCCGTCGGGTTCAATTAAAATGAGGTTCATTTGTGCCAGAAAAGCGCGTACAATCATCATTTTACCGGCAATGTATTTTACTGGCAGACAAAGAACCGCCTTTTGATTACGTTCTAAATTAAAAAATGAAACCGTGTTTTCAGCCGATTTCAGCATTGCCGCTTTTGAAAGCTGAATAGTTTTTGGTGCTCCTGTTGAACCCGAAGTTTGCTGGGAAATAAATTCAGATTCGCTTAAAAAATCGAGGATAAACCGGAAAATGTCAAGTTGCCAAACGGGACTTATATTTTTTGAAATCTCTTCCCTGCAGAATTCCTCCAATTCATTTGGCGGGAAAAATCTTCCGTTTAATGTAAGTGCTTTTATATCCTGTTTCATCATAAAATTGCTTCCAGGTTCCAGTTTCCTTTCGGTTCATGCCATAAAAAGCCTTCAGAAACATACAACGGACTATCAATATTATTTGTAAAAAGCCCACCGGTTCCCAAACCCTGAAAGTGCGGGTTACCAAGCGTTGCAGTCCACTGCGCAATTGCATTTAACCCGATATTCGACTCTAAAGCCGATGTTACCCACCAGCCAATATTGCGTTCTTTTGCCAATGAGATCCATTCTTCAGAAGCTTTAATTCCCCCGAGTAAGGTGGGTTTTAAAATGATATACTGAGGCTGAATTTGATCCAGTAATTTAATTTTTTCCGAAAGGTTTGTAATACCAATCAATTCTTCATCGAGTGCAATTGGAAGAGGTGTTGCTGCGCAAAGCTTTTGCATTTCCGCTGTTTGACCGGGTTGAATAGGCTGTTCAATTGAATGGATATCGAAATATGCCAGTTGTTCTAATTTTTCCTGTGCATTTTCGGGCGTAAAAGCACCGTTTGCATCAACCCTGATTTCGAGTTTTTCTGCCGGATAAAGTTCCCTGACTGATCGGAGGATTTCGAGTTCCGATTCAAAATCAATCGCCCCGATTTTTAATTTCAGGCAGGTAAAACCGGCGGCAATTTTTGCGGTTACCTGCTGAAGCATAAATTCTTTTGAACCCATCCAAATCAAGCCGTTTATCGGGATTCCTTTCCTGCCGTTTGTAAAATCAGACGCGTATAACAAAACCGGCGAATATGAATCAAGTCCTTTTTTTGCCGTTTCGTAACCAAATTTGACAGCGGGAAATCCTTCAAAATCATTTTCTCCAATTTCTTTTCCGGTATTTATTTTCTGAACAAGACCGGATATTTTTTTCTCCAGTTCAGAAATCGGATCAGGACTCAACCCGGGAATCGGGGCAATTTCTCCAATTCCTTTTTTTGATGGGTTTTCAGAATCATTTAAAAGGAGGTAAAAAACGTCTTTTTGATGCAGTACACCGCGGGAAGTTCCAGCCGGTTGTTTAAAAATT
Source organism: Draconibacterium sp. (assembly GCA_016705335.1). Classification (GTDB taxonomy): domain Bacteria; phylum Bacteroidota; class Bacteroidia; order Bacteroidales; family Prolixibacteraceae; genus Draconibacterium. Next base: position 37,544 of record JADIYN010000048.1, read on the forward strand.
AGTGTTCGTTTTGTAAATGATGCTTTTATCATTATATAAGAAGAATACCAATTGAATAGGTCACCGAAAAGAAAAAAGTAGTTAGTGCCAGCACTTTCAGCTGGTTGTTTAGTTTTTGCGGAACGTGATTTTTATACACTTCGTACAGGTGAAATGCCAACGGGAAAACCGACAATAAAAACATAAGCTGGTAAATCGATTGCCAGGTTTCGATCACAAATATTATTGTTAAAACCAGCGACAAAACAATCAGTAAAGTATGATAAAGCTTGGCTTTTTCTGAACCCATTCTAACAACCAATGTTTTTTTACCGCTGGCAGCATCATTTTCAATATCACGCATGTTGTTCAGGTTCAGTACACCTGCGCTTAATAAACCCACAGATGCTGCGGGCAAAAACAATGCAAAATGAAAATGGTTTGTATGCAGAAAATAGGTTCCGCAAACGCCAACCAACCCGAAAAATATAAAAACAAACAGGTCGCCATAACCTGAATAACCATAAGGATTTTTACCCACTGTATATTTTATGGCTGCAACAATACTTCCAATTCCGATAATAAAAAATAAAATGATTAAACCGATATTTGCATTTTGTATCCCCGTAAAAATCAATAATCCACCTGAAATAAATGAAAGCAATACAAAAAAGGCAATCAGCCGTTTCATTTCGGTTTTAGAGATTTTGCCTGATTGAACTGTGCGTTCAGGGCCGAGCCTTTCTGCATTGTCAACACCATTTTGTGAATCGCCAAAATCATTGGCCAGGTTCGAAAGTATCTGTAAAAAAACAGTAGTTGAAATGGCAAGAATAAAAACAGTTGGATTGAAACTGCCTTCGGCATAGGCCAGAAAACTGCCCAAAATTGCGCTTGACAAAGCCAGTGGCAAAGTCCGCAACCTAAAAGCATCAATCCAAACAAGAAATTTATTCATCGCAATAAATCAAGGGAATTTTGGAAATTTTTTATAATCGGGTTTTCGTTTTTCGAGGAACGCTTTTTTGCCTTCCTGCGCTTCTTCGGTCATGTAATACAACATTGTTGCGTTTCCTGCAAGTTCCTGTATGCCGGCCTGTCCGTCCAATTCGGCATTCAGCCCTGCTTTTAATCATACGCAGTGCCAGCGGACTGTGTTGCATTATTTTCTGACACCATTCAACTGTTGTATCTTCCAATTGATCAAAAGGTACAACTTTGTTTACAAGTCCCATTTCCAAAGCTTCAGCGGCAGAGTATTGTTCACAAAGGAACCATATTTCACGGGCCTTTTTTTGGCCAACTACGCGAGCCAGGTATGATGAACCAAAACCTGCGTCAAAACTACCAACTTTAGGACCGGTTTGACCAAAAATCGCATTTTCAGAGGCAATGCTCAAATCGCAAACCACATGTAAAACGTGGCCGCCACCAATTGCATAACCGTTTACCATTGCAATTACCGGTTTTGGGATTGAGCGGATTTGTTTTTGTAAATCGAGGATATTTAAACGCGGAACGCCGTCGCTGCCAATGTAACCTGCAAAGCTTTTTACATTTTGGTCGCCGCCGCTGCAAAATGCTTTGTCGCCTTCACCGGTGAGAATAACCACCGAAATTTCGGCATCTTCGCGGCAACGAACCATTGCATCGCACATTTCAAGCGTAGTGTCGGGTGTGAAAGCGTTGCGGTAACGTGGGCGGTTTATTGTTATTTTTGCAATTCCTTCAAAAAATTCAAATTTTATCTCTTTGTAATCTTTAATCGTTTCCCAATTCCGTATCATAATTGTTGTTTAAAAATTTGAAAAAATCTTTTGTAACCTGCGGTTCCCCGTTATTTGGCGTTCTGATTTCCAAAACTTCGATGCCATTATTTTGCAAAACTATATTTTTTAGGGAAACCTGAAGTTCTTTTCCTGAAGAACATAAATTGTATTTCAACCCAAAAGCTTCAGCTATTTTTTTAAAATCAATTGGATGATAAGCATTCACAAATGGCACAAAATCATCACTTTCAGAGGGTCCTTTCAGTAAATGAAAAATGCCGCCACCTTCGTTGTTGATCAGAATAATTTTCAGGTTTTTTGGCAGAGCGCGGTTCCATAAAGCGTTTGAATCATAACCAAACGTCAAATCACCAACAATTGCATAAACAGTTTCATCCACATTTGATGCCAGCCCGGCTGCAGTTGACAGACAACCATCGATCCCGGAAACTCCCCGGTTTGAATGATATTTTCTGTTTTTCTGGTTGAAATAACTCAAATACCTGATCACGCTGCTGTTACCTGCAAAAACCAATGCATCATCAGGAAGAAGAATTGAAATTTCATTAAAAACCAGTAAATCTGCGTAACCAATTTTGTTTATATAATTGTTCGTTAAACGAAAAGCTTTCCCGGCTTCATTTTCCCAGAAAGTCTTAAATGCACTTTTTTCTCTTTCAGTTTGAACATTCAATCCTTTCAAAATTGAATTAGGTTCAGCAACAATAAAAGAGTTAACATTTTGAAAAGTATCGATGATTTGTTCATCGGTTGAAATGCGGTAAAAAGTTGAATTTTGAAGTCCGCGAAGGAAGAGTTTGATTTTTTTTGAAACTACCTGTCCGCCAATATTAATTACCAGATCAGGGATCCCGGTTTCAGGATATTTTATTTTGCTGTTTAATGTAATTTCAGGATTAAAAATTGTGGCAGATTCATAAACATTAGAAATTGGTTCGGCAATAACAACAACACGCCTGTCAACAGATAGAAAACGAACTGTTTCGGATATTTCATTTCCGGGCGCCATTTGTCCGCAAACAATTAAAATCGATTTTGCTTTTTCCCAATCAAGCAAAAAAGCACTGTTTTTTTGTAGGGTAATAGTTGTTTTTTCTTTTTTGATGATTTGAATCCTGCCCGAAACTTCAGGCAAAATTTCATACAAAGGTTCTTTCAGAGGTACATTAATATGTACCGGTCCGTGGTTTGCCGAAATGGTTTTATGAAACGCTTCATTTACAATGCGGTGCGTGTGCCAAAGTTCGTCAGCGTCAGAAATCTTAACCGGAAGAGAATAGCTCGCTTTTATATAGTTTTCAAAATCCTGTTTTGTTGAATTGCCTGGTTGTCCATTTGTCCGATCCATTCGGGCGGACGATCTGCAGTAATTATCAAAAGTGGTACCTGCTGGTAAAATGCTTCTGCAATAGCCGGTGCATAATTTAATGCCGCAGTACCGGAAGTACAAAGTAGAACCGTAGGTTTTTTACTTGCCAAAGATTGTCCCAACGCAAAATAAGCGGCACTTCTTTCATCGACCAAACTTGTGCAACTTTTTTCCGAAACGGGTGTAAAATGCTTTAATTAACGGGGCATTTCGGGAACCTGGAGAAATAACAACATCTTTTACGCCATGTGCAAAAAGTATTTCAGCTAAATCTGTAATATGTTGCAGTTGATGGGGCATCAGTTCAGGAAATATTTTTAATGACCGAGAGGAGCGTCCCGGTTTTGATTTCGGTTTCGTGCCATTCGTCCTCGGGATTTGAATCGATTGTAATTCCGCCGCCTGAATACAGAACAAGCCGTGAACCGGTGATTTGCATACAACGCAGGTTCACAAAAAGCATTATCGGGTTGTGAATTCCAACCGGGCCAAGAAATCCGCCGTAATATTCGCGATCATGTTTTTCCAAAGCATTAATAGTTTCGAGGGCTTCTTTGGTTGGCGAACCACAAATTGCCGGTGTTGGGTGCAGGTTGTTTAGCAAATTGCCAACATTTCCGTTGCTGGTACTCGCATTTGAAATAAAATCAGTACGCAAATGCAACAAATTTCCGGCTTGTTGAACGTAAGGCCCGAGCTGTTCAATATTTTCCCAATGATTCGATTGTAAAACTTTGTCAATATGTTCCGAAACATAATGCTGTTCCTGTTTTTCCTTGTTTCCCCAGTTTTCAATCCCTAAAAATTTTTCGGTGTTTTCTTTGGTTCCCGCAACCGAAGAGGTTTGAAATACATTGTTTTTCAGGAAAGCAAACGGTTCGGGAGTTGCACCCATCCAAAAATGGTTTTCGGTTTTAAAAACATATACAAATGCCCTTGGAAACAATTCGCAGAGTTTCAAAAAAATACCGGGTAAAAATTTTTCGTTTACACTGGTTACCAATTTTATCCTGCTCAAAACGGCTTTTTGTATTTTTCCGGTTTTGATTACTTTCATTATTGATTCAATTTGCTGCAGATATTCTTTTTTTGAAACCTGGTAAGGACGTGTGAACGACTTGATTTCCGGTGAGGGATGTATAAGGTTACAAATTTTTGCAAATTGTTCATCAGGAACTTCTCCCGAAAAATAAAGATCGGGTTTTATTAAAAACATCCGGTTTTTTTCTGACTGTAAAAAGGGCGCCACAAGAAATCCTTTTAAACTTGTTATTTTCGACATGTTTGCGAGTTCTTCGGCATCACGGTTTTCCTGCACAATTAGTGCCTGTTCCGTTTGATTGGGCAGCCTGTAGGCGGCAAAAGTGAGGTTGTTTTTTAAGCAAACCGAAATTGTTTCGCTAACTGATTTAACTGATATTTTTGTCTGATCCTTCAATGTTATACTTTCTTTTTATCAGTGATTATATTAGTAACCCTGACTACTGAAATAAGTTTATCGTTTTCTCCTGTAATTTTCACTTCCCAAACGTGTGTGGTTTTTCCTTTATGAATGATTTGTGCTTCGCCGTTTATTGCACCATGGTCAACAGATGAAATATGATTTCCGGAGACCTGCATCCCAAAAACATTATATTTTTCGCGGTCAATTAAAAGGGAGGAACCCGCGCCGGCCAATGATTCGGCAAAAGCTAGCGAAGCCCCGCCATGTAACCAACCATTTGGCTGGCAGGTTTTGTTGTTAACCGGCATTGTTGCGTGGATGCTGTTTATTTTGAAATTTGTAAATACAATCCCTAACACACCAATCATTGAGTTGGCACAAAAATCGTTTAACTGATCAATCTCTTTCATTTATATATCGTTGCAAGCCTTTGAAACAAAATTAGTCCTGTTAAGTTTAGATTTTAAAACTCTCAGTGTGCAAAAATAGGTTTTAGAAAAGACAAAAAAGAACAAACAATAAAACTTTAACTATTTCAAACATTTTGGAAGCGAAAGTGTAGGGATTTAATTCTATTATTCAAAATCAGAATACAATTGTAAATGAAGTTCGTTGAGGTTGTGATTCAACTTTCAGAGTGCCACCGTGCATTTGCATGATTTGCCTGGATAAACTCAAACCAATTCCCGAACCATTTTCTTTTGTGCTGAAAAAAGGTACAAATATTTTATCAAGCAGATCGCCCGGAATACCCAACCCATTATCGATAACTGATATTTGTGTCCTGTCGTTTTTGTTGATTTCAGCTTTTATTGAAATTTTGCCGTTTTCCTGATTTTTCAATGCTTCCTCAGCGTTTTTCACAAGGTTTATAAGTACTTGTGCAATTTGTTTTTCATCGGCAACTATCTCCAGTTCTGCAGGTTTACAGTCCCATTCAATTTGTGTTTTTTCGTTTTTCGGATCAACCTGCAGCAAAGTTACTGTACTTTCTAAAAACCGGTTCACTACTATTTTTTTCTTTTGAGGTTGTGGCAAACGGGTAAGTTGACGGTAATTTTCAACAAAACTGATTAAACCGTTGCCGCGTTCGTTTATAATTTCGAGTCCTTTCACCGTGTTACCGATAGTTTTTTGGTCTGGAATTTTACCGTCCAAATTTTTAAAATATCCCGAAATGGTTTGCGAAAGCGAAGTAATTGGCGCTATTGTGTTCATAATTTCGTGGGTTAAAACACGAATGAGTTTTATCCATGATTCCAGCTCTTTTGTTTCCATTTCGTTTTTAATATCTTGGATGGCAACCAATTGAAAATTTTGGTCAGCAGTTTTAAAAGCTGTCGATTTCATCGAAAGTTGAACCGTGCCGGCTTGATGAGTTGAAACTTATCAGTTTATGATCGCCGGGGCGTAAATATTTTATTGCCGAAAACAGTTTTTTGTCAACCTGCATTAATTGGTTGACATGTGTAAGTTGTTCGCGGTTAAGTAAATGCCTTGCCGCCGAGTTCGACAAAAATATATTTCCGGATTGGTTAATTGTTATTACTCCAATTGAAACTTGTTCCAGTATGGTTTTAAAATACTGCTCCTGTTCCTGCAAACCAAATTTGATGGTTTTTATCAATTCGTTCAGTTTATTAAGGCTTTCATTGAGTTCGTCCAACGACTTATTGCCTGTATTTACGGGGAAATGCAAGGTAGAATCGTCGTTTCTCACAGCATCGAAAAAGAATGCTATTTTGCGGTTGGTGCGGTTCAGGTAATTTATAAGTTCAACAATTTGTATAAAAAAAATAAGCGCAAAAACACTAGTCAAAATATACAAGCCGTTGCCAAAAAACAGCCAGCCCATTGCCAATGCTGTGGCTGCCAGTAAAATAGTACGGGACACAATATTCAGATAAAAATTTTTGCTCGACATGATTTACAGGTTGTATTTTTTCATTTTGTTGTAGAGTGTTTGCCGGGTAATTCCCAATTGTTGTGCAGTAGCCGATAAATTCGAACTACTTTTTTGCAGCACTTTCGAAATCATTTTCCGTTCCATTTCCTCAATTGTGCCTTCAAAAGTCGAACTTCCGTTGGTTGTTTGACTGAAAAAGAAATCATCGGCTCCAAGTTCGTTTTTGTCTGAAAGAATTGCGGCTTTTTCAATGGCGTGTTGCAACTCCCGCACATTGCCGGGCCACTGGTATTCAGTTAATTTTTGAATCCCCGACTCGTTGATTTTTAAACAGTTTTTTCTGTATTTATTACAATAAATTTTAAGGAAATAATCGGCAATTGCAATTATGTCTTTTTTTCGCTCCCGCAATGGAGGTATTTCAATTTGAATGGTATTGATACGGTACAGCAGATCTTCACGGAAAGTACCCTCATCAACCATTTGTAAAATGTTACGGTTGGTAGCACAAATCAACCTGATATCGATTTGGAGTGGTTGGTTGCTGCCAATTGGTGTAACCGTGCGGTTTTGCAAAACGCTTAGTAATTTGGGTTGAAGGTGGAGTGGGAGGTTTCCAATTTCGTCGAGGAAAAGCGTGCCACCGCTGGCATTTTCAATTTTGCCGGTCCGGTTTTCTCGGGCATCAGTAAAAGCTCCTTTTTTGTGGCCAAAAAGTTCGCTTTCGAAAAGAGTTTCGCTTATTGCACCCATATCAACACTTACCATTATTTCATCGGCACGTTTTGAGTGTCGGTGCAACTCGCGGGCAATCAATTCCTTACCCGTCCCATTATCACCCGTAATCAGCACATTGGCATCGGTTTTAGCCACTTTGCGAACCAGGTTCAAAATTTCAAGCATTTGTGGCGACTGCGCAATGATAAAATGTTTGTCACGGTTGATTTCACTTTTCAAAGCACTTTCTTTTTGCTTCAACTGTTTTATCTCTTTTTTCGATTGTTGGAGTTTAAAAACACTCAGCAGGGTAGCACGTAATTTTTCGTTATCCCATGGTTTTAAAACGAAATCAGCAGCCCCGTTTTTTAAAGCTTTTACAGCAAGTTCCACATCTCCGTAAGCGGTAAAAAGCACGGTTTCCATATCGGGCCGCAGTTCCTGAATTCGGGAAAGCCAATATATTCCTTCGTTTCCTGTATTTACTCCTGCCGAAAAATTCATGTCGAGCAATACCAAATCAAAATTGCCGGTTTCAATCAGCGTTGGCAATTGGTTTGGGTTGGCAATTGTTTTTACCTCCGCAAAATCATCTGTCAATAAAATTTCAAGTGCGCTTAAAATACTTTTGTTATCATCAACAATCAGTAGTTTTCCTTTATTCATTTTGATATAAAATATGCATTTAACACTGCTTTTTATTTAATTTTTATGGTTTTGACAGGTTTCCCTGGTTATTCTGATTCAAATTTAGTCAGGCACAAATTCAGTTCAAACAATATGTAAAAATATTTTACACAATTTGTAAAAATATTTTACACCAGCATTCTATTTTCAATTGTAATATTTACTTAAGATACTCTTTTCCAGAACTATAAAGAAAGTGGCATTTTTTTGGCATTGTAACTCTTCAAATTAAAAAAATATGATGTCTAAAAGTATATATCTTCTTCTGATTCTTATTTTCTCTGCCGGAAGTGGAATAATTAATGCACAGGAATCCTGGTCATTAAGCGACTGTATTAATTATGCGCTTATTAATAACCTCGATATTGAATCTCAATCGATTATTACAGAGAAATACAAAGAAAGTTTTAATCAGGCGAAAAGGGACAGACTGCCAAGTATCAATGGAGGTACTGATTATGGTATAAGTTTTGGAAAATCAGTTGACCCGGTTACTAACGATGTAACTTACAACAATTTTAATTCAAACAATTATTCGCTTAGCGGTGGTGTGGCTCTGTTCGAAGGTTTTATACGGAATAACCAGATAGCCTACAACAGGTTTGTTTATCTCGCCGGAATTGAAAACGAAAAAAACCTGAAAGTTGAGATCGGATTTAAGGTAATGAATGCATTTCATAATGCATTATACTATAAAGGTTTGATCGATATTGTAAAACAACAGAAAGAACTTTCGGAACTTAATCTGGAAAAAATTAAGAGACAAACCGAAGTTGGATTAAGCGCAAAAACCGAATTGCTTGAGATTGAAGCCCGCCTTGCCGACGAAGAATTACTTCTAATCAGAACCGAAAACAATTTTAAAGCTTCGTTACTTGAATTGAAAAGAGTAATGAATTTCCCGGTAAATAAAGAACTCAATTTAACAGAAATAAGTGATGCTGAATTTATCCAATATCCTGTTTTCGAAAATGCTGACAGTGTTTTTGCACTGGCTCTTGAAAATCTCCCTTCAGTAAAGGCAAAGTTACAGCAGCTTAAAGCAGTAGAAAAAGCGCTTGATGTTTCAAAAGGCTCGCTTTACCCTTCACTATATTTAAGCGGAGGTTATTACACAGGTTTATATAACTCAAAAACCGATGTTCAGGGAAATTCTATATCTTTTAAAGACCAGTTAAAGAATAATGCTTCACAATCGGTGGGGGTTTCGCTTTCGGTTCCAGTGTTTAACCGCTGGAACAACAGGTCGAACATAAAACAAAGCAAACTTAACCTCGAAAAAGAAAAGGTTGATTTGGAGAATTTTAAAACCCAGTTGTATTACGAAATTGAATCATACTGCCAGGATCTTTCGGCAGTATCGGCAGAGTATCTGCAGGCAAAAAAACAAACCGAATCAAACCAGCTTGCTTTTGAAGTGGCCGAAAAGAAAAAGGAACAGGGAATGTTCAATCTTATTGACCTATACACAAGCAAAAACCTGCTTTCTAACGCACAAAGCGAATTACTGAGAACAAAACTCATGTATCTTTAAAAAGAAAAACCCTTGACTTTTATATGGGAAAAACAATATTTCAAACCGAAATCAATAAATAAAGATAAAGTATGGCAATGGACAGAAAAATTGAAAGAAAAAAAGGCATCAGGCCAAAACACATTATATATGGTGTGGTTGGTTTGGCAGTTATATTCTTTCTTGTAAAAATTATAAAAGATTCAAATATTTCTTCGCTTCGGGTGGAAAAAGACAAAATAACCATTGAAGAAGTT
>JADIYN010000049.1 GCA_016705335.1 Draconibacterium sp.
TTTTAAATGGCATATTGTAAAACCAGACCAGAGGTACTGCTATAAATTCTCAATTCTATTTGGGTGGATATTATTAGGACGCTCGGCAAGTGGAAATATTGCCGAAGTTATGGCTTTTACAGGTGATAATCCAACCAAAACTATGTCGAATCTTATCTCGCAATCAAATATGGTGTTACTTACCCGGCAATTATTATGCTTCTGATGGAACTGCGACCTCGGAGTGGTCAGCGGCTACCAGAATGATGTGCATGGTATCGGTAGAGACGATACTTATGGGTTAAATCAACTTTCTTCAAAAAGTGAAAATCCTGGAACTGATATAATAATAATTCAAAGTGGTTCATCATTTACAACTCCAACAAATGCTCAAACAGGAACTGCAATATCTAACCAGCAATTTTTAATTACCGGACACAATAACGGAACAACCACAACACTTTCTACGTTAAGTACCGGAATAAATATTCTGGGAAGGAAATGGAATTCTCAGGTTACAAACTCATTGCCAACAGAAAGTTTCCAGTTTAATTTAACCGGAGCCACAATTCCAACTCCATATTGCAAAATTGGGGTGTTAATAGCTGATGATGCTGCATTTACGACAAATTTAAGATTTGTGGAAGGTATCTTTACCTCTCCTAATCTAACAGTCAACAATGTTGCTCTAACAAATAACAAATACTTTACAGTTGCCCAACTTTTAACACCTGTAACAGGAGCTATTTCCGGTACTCAAACCATTTGTAATGGCACAGCACCCGCCACAATTACTTCTTCAATAGATGGAACCGGTTTTGGAACAGTCAGCTATTTATGGGAAAGTTCAACTGATGGTTCAACAAACCGAATTATTGGAGCAACCAACAATACTTATTCTCCCGGAACATTAACACAATCAACACAGTATCGCAGAACTACCGTAGTAACTCTGGGTACAGTCACACGCGTAATTCGTCCTACAATTTCAGCGTCGAACAACAACACACGGCGTTCAACGGCTGCCAGCGGCAAGGCCCCCGGCGGCGGCGCCCCCCCTGCCACGCTTCTCCGCAGACCGGCCGGCCACACCTTTTATCATCGTCAATACTGGACAGCGTACTCCCCAGGTACTTATCCGGTCAAACAATTTGTTCAGAACAATACCAACGACACAAATCAGGAGTACAACAGCTGCCAGCGGCGGGGACAATACAATTACCTATCACTGGCAGTACAGCACGGACAATACATTTGCAAGGAGTTACAACAGTTGCAATAAAACCCCTATACTCCCACGCAGACTTTAACACAAACGACCTATTACCGCAGGCAGGCACACGATGGAACCTGTATACCGTTCCCCATCACACGCAGTAACAGTTCGTCCCGCATTTTCTGCAGGTACAATTTCAATACAGGTCAAACAATTTGTTCAGGAACAATTCCGACGACTCAAATCAGCAGTACAACAAATGCCAGTGGCGGGGACAATACAATTACCTATCAATGGCAGTACAGCACGGACAATACATTTGGAACAGGAGTTAACAACAGTTGCAAATAACACTGCCACCTATACTCCCACGCAGACTTTAACACAAACGACCTATTACCGCAGACAGGCACACGATGGAACCTGTAATACTTCGTTTACATCATCGTCAAATAACTGGACAGTAACAGTACGTCCCACCTTTACTGCAGGTACAATTTCCAATACCGGTCAAACAATTTGTTCAGGAACAATACCAACGACACAAATCGGGAGTACAACAGCTGCCAGCGGCGGGGACAATACAATTACCTATCAATGGCAGTACAGCACGGACAATACATTTGCAACAGGAGTTACAACAGTTGCAAATAATACGGAAACCTATACTCCCACGCAGACTTTAACACAAACGACCTATTACCGCAGACAGGCGCATGATGGAACCTGTAATACTTCGTTTACATCATCGTCAAATAACTGGACAGTTACAGTTCGTCCCACCTTTACTGCAGGTACAATTTCCAATACCGGTCAAACAATTTGTTCAGGAACAATACCAACGACACAAATCGGCAGTACAACAGCTGCCAGCGGCGGGGACAATACAATTACCTATCAATGGCAGTACAGCACGGATAATACATTTGCAACCGGAGTTACAACAGTTGCAAGTAATACGGCAACCTACACCCCCACGCAGACTTTAACACAAACGACCTATTACCGCAGACAGGCACACGATGGAACCTGTAATACTTCGTTTTCTACTTCAACAAATACATGGACAGTAACAGTACGTCCCGTATTTACGGCAGGTACAATTTCCAATACCGGTCAAACGATTTGTTCAGGAACAATACCAACGACACAAATCGGCAGTACAACAGCTGCCAGCGGCGGGGACAATACAATTACCTATCAATGGCAGTACAGCACGGACAATACATTTGCAACGGGAGTAACTACAGTTGGAAATAACACTGCCACCTATACTCCCACGCAGACTTTAACACAAACGACCTATTACCGCAGACAGGCACACGATGGAACCTGTAATACTTCGTTTTCTACTTCAACAAATACATGGACAGTAACAGTACGTCCCGTATTTACGGCAGGTACAATTTCCAATACCGGTCAAACGATTTGTTCAGGAACAGTTCCGACAACTCAAATCGGCAGTACAACAAATGCCAGTGGCGGGGACAATACAATTACCTATCAATGGCAGTACAGCACGGACAATACATTTGCAACGGGAGTAACTACAGTTGCAAATAACACTGCCACCTATACTCCCACGCAGACTTTAACACAAACGACCTATTACCGCAGACAGGCACACGATGGAACCTGTAATACTTCATTTACATCATCGTCAAATATCTGGACAGTTACAGTTAATCCGCTTCCTATCATCACTATCCCACCCTTTGATTTAACACTTTGCGAAGGAGAATCCGGAAGTTTTACTGTTGCCACGTCTGCTTCTTCACCTACTTATCAATGGGGATATGCAACTTCGCCAACACCTGCTTCATGGATTGATGTTCCTGAAGGAGGAGATATCTCAGGATCGGAGACCAATGTGCTCAGTATAGCTAACACCCTGGTAGGATATAGTGGTGTTTATGTTAGTTGTTTGATCACTGCCAACGGTTGTGAAACAAGATCTGGCGCAGGTTTATTAATAGTAAACCCCTTGCCAGTCACAGGAGAAATTATACCAGATTAAAAATGAAATACTAATAACAAAACAAATGAAAAAGAATTTAACTTATTTAATCGCAATTGCAGCAATTATATTGCTGAGTTTTGGGGCTAAAGCACAGGGAGGATTAACTCCTTTAGTAGGCTCAACACACGTTTATACCGTTACTCCGGGAAGTGGATCTAACGATCTGAAATGGACCGTTTCTCCTGCAACAGGTTTTTCGATAACAGGGGACAATACTGATGAAGCAACCATTACGTGGACAACGGCAGGTATCTATACCTTAACTTTCACCGAAACAAATAATGCTACCAATTGTGCTACCGTAAAAACAACAACGGTTAATGTGGCTGCAAACAGTTTCGATGTATCAACATCATCACCGGCAGACTTTTGTAATTCTGCTGATGGACAGGTGAATTTTGTGGGTTCAACTGCTACTACCGGTATTATCATACCCGTTAGTATGATAACAGGAATTTCAACCTTTAATCCCAACTGGGAAATTACATTTACTTTAACTCCAAATTCGGGTACTACTATCACAGCAGTTGCCGCTTCATCAGGGACATTATCAGGAACCGGGCCTTATACAGTTACAGGGCTAGCAAGTGCCTCAGGTGAGGGAACTTTCGATATAACAATGAACGTTGCGGGAGATATTTATTCTTCCCGTGATGTTGTTTTAACAATAACTTCTGCAAAAGAATTAACTTATAACACCCCGGATGTTGATTCAGACGACTGGACTGCAACACAAACAATAAATTCGATTCCAAATACTTCAACAATTACAACAGATTAAAAATAAATTACTTAAAAACAATTATTAATTAACATTTTAAAAATTATCATTATGAAAAAATTAGTCTTTCTTTTTGTGGCAGTATTATTAACTGCAATGAGTGCAAATGTTTATGCACAAAGTACAGGTACTACTCCGGCCCCTGGAGCTACTCACAGTTATTTTATTACACCGGGAAATGCAACAAATGGCATCCAATGGACAGTTTTTGAAGCTGATTTTGCTACAATTGCAACTGATGCAACAATTGATTCTCCGACAACAGCAACAACTGACATTACCTGGGCATCTACTGTTGCAGTAGGTGATTGGTATTATGTACAAGTTGTTGAAACTGATGGTGATGGTTGTTCAAATACAAAAGTTTTACCTGTTCAAATTACAGAAAGTGATTTCACGCTTACACTTGCAGCGGCCAGTCCAACAGCTTGTTACGACAATGCCGTCTCTGTTTCTATAGTAAGCAACGCACCTAACTACGATCACGGTACTGCAACAATTGAGTTTACTGTAACTCCGGGAGTTGCTTTGGCAACATCATCATACACTGGTTATGTATTTGATTTGGCACTTACAGTTCCAGGAGGATTTGACTATACAACAACACCTCCAACATTCTCAACAAATGCTTCGTGGGATGGTACAACTGTTACAGTTACTGACAATGCAGCTGTTACAATCAGTTTTAAAGTTGACAATACCAACTCTTATAATAATGCTTCTAATGCAAATGCTCAGGATTTCACAGCTACCGCAACAGTTACTAACGGAGAAACCATAAACGGTGTATCTGAAAATGACTCGGACAATGACAATACTGATGCTACGGATGTTTCAAGACCAAATACCAGTGGCATTGGAACCAACTAATACAGAATTGTTTCTGCTGATATGATTATTTACCAAATTATTGGTCAGATTTAATCTGAATCCAAATTCAGTTTTGATTTGGTAATTATTTAAAAATAGATTTTTTGTTACAATCATAATAATGATTTGTAACCAGCATAACAATAATAGGTTAATTAGTTGAATACCAAGGCATTTTTCATAATGATATTAATCCTCCTGGCTGCCCTTTTTGGGGCAGCCCAGGAGGCTCTTGTCGTTTACGAAGGTGCCACAACAAACCATTTTGTTGAAAAACACACAGGAAGCAACTATGCCTGGGGAGTTTATATCAATTTCAGCCCCGATGTTGAAGCTCCTCCCAATGAATATGAAATTATTGGTTCTGCCAATGCAGATTTAATCCAAATCAAGTGGTTCAATTCTGGAATCTACTACCTGAGAGTTATTGAAACCGATCTGAAAGGTTGCGAAAATATAAAAGCACAACCTGTAAAGGTAATTAAGAATACACGATCTATTGGATTTTTAACCACTTCCGGAAATTCATGTTTTAGTAATAGTGGGAATGGATTCAGTATCCCAATAATAACAACTGATAACAGCGGACAACCGTTAACTGAAGATTATTTCCCATTGGTTGTTGAATTTTTGATCAACGGAATAGGATATTCTCAGGAGGTTACGTTCATAAATCAGGTCTTAACAGTCCATGAAGTTTGGCTGGGTGTCAATTTACAAAGCAATTTCATTGCAAAGGTTGAAATTAATGCAGCCAAAGACGTTCAGAATAATGATATCCCACCTGATGTAAACATGAAAACGTATGAACGTACAATCTTTGCATTACCGCAAATTGAATTTGAATCACTGGAAACAGTTTTTGAAATAGGTTCACAAGTTACCCACAAAGTAAATTTGGTAACCGGGAAACCTGAGAATTCAGTTTTTCTCTGGGCTTTGAATCCTGAAAGCGGTACAACTACTGATTTGAGCTTATTAACTGCGTCATCTGCCAATATTTTGTGGGATGGCCTTCCGGGTTTTTATACATTGCAAGTGAGTGTTTCTGATGGAAATGGATGCGTTAGTGAAACAATTAGTCAGCAAATACAAATTGTCGAACCATCGGGATTTGCAATTAATGCAGGCCGTGACACCACTATTGGAAATTGTGATCCATACCAGTTACAGGCCGTGGTTGAACAGCAACCGGGTATTTCTTATACATACAACTGGAAACCCGCTGAGAATATTGATCACACTGATATTGCAAATCCGGTTTTTACTCCGGGAAAAACCACAACATTTGTGGTAACTGTAACCAATAGTAAAGGAGTTTCAGCATCTGACACAGTTAAAATAGTTGTTGCTGAATTAATGGCCAACGCCGGAAACGATGTTTATATGGAGCAAAATTCCACTGTAATTCTGGATGGATCTGGTAGCAGCGGAACTGATCTTCAGTTCAGATGGTCAACATTCACAGGTAAAATCGATAGCGGTGAAAATACTGCTGCTCCGATTGTTAGCGGATTTGGTGCCTACTATCTTGAAATTACAGATAGCTTTGGTTGTACAGCAACCGATTCGGTAAATGTTAACATGTTAACGCATGCGCCTGTTGCAAACGATGATTATGATACAACAAGGTATCGGACTGAAATAAAAATTCCGGTTTTGAATAACGATTCTGATAAAGACAACAGCATTGTTCCATCAACTTTGACAATTTCAATGTCACCGGTTAACGGGACCGCGTATGTCGATTTTGATGATTATACAGTTCATTACAGGCCAAACGATAGTTTTAGCAGAACTGATAATTTTGAATACCAAATTTGTAATACCTATAATGAGTGCGACAAGGGAAATGTCTATGTCCTTGTTACCGATTTCAAATTCCTTGTTCCAAATGCTTTCTCTCCAAACGGAGATGGTATTAACGATTATTTTGAAATACTGGGAATTGAAAATTACGAAGGAAATTCATTAACTGTAATTAACCGATGGGGAAATAAGGTTTTTGAAGCTAAAAATTATGGAATCAGTTCAATACCAAAATACTGGGACGGAAAGGCAAACACAGGTGTGAGGATTGGAAATGATGAGCTGCCGACCGGCACTTATTACTACATATTGGAATTAGGAAACGGAGAAAAATCTATCGGAGGTTCCATTTATTTAGACCGGTAATTGAATGAAGAAAATCAAAATAATATTGTTTTTAGCGTCTTTTGTATTGGCTTATCTTGCTAATCCTAAATTAATATTGGCTCAGCAAGATCCACTATATACGCAATACATGGATAATTTGCTGATAATAAATCCCGCTTTCGCAGGTTCAAAAGATATAGGGAACGTGTTGCTTGTAGCACGTAATCAATGGGTTTCGCTCCCCAATTCTCCAATTACCCGTTCATTTGCATATCAAACACCAACGGCAAACAAAAATGTTGGTCTCGGATTTTCTGTTATGTTCGATAAGATTGGCCCGCAAAAACAAACCGGAGTTTATTTTGATTATTCTTATTTTCTGCGTATCAGCGAAAATTATAAACTTGGAATGGGATTGAAAGGCGGTGTTAGTTTCTACCGTGTTTCACTCACCGATTTAATTACTATCGATCCCGATCCGATTTACTCGCAAGACATTTACAAAAACTTTTTACCCAATATTGGTGTTGGTTTTTTTCTTTTTTCCGATGATACTTATTTTGGTTTGTCAGTTCCGAAACTCATTGAAAATACAATTACGCGCGATGATTATGAAACAGAGTATTTAAACAGGCAAAAAATCCATTTATATACAGTAGCAGGTAAAAAATTCAATTTAAGTGAAGATTTTCAAATAAAGACCAATGCAATGTTGCGGTTTGTAAAAAATACGCCGATTTCTTTTCAGTTATCTGCGTTAGCTGGTTTTCAAAACAAATTCTGTGTTGGCGGAATGGTACGTTTTGGCGATTCATTTGCAATTATGACACAGTTTCAGGCTACGCAGAAAATGTTGATTGGATATTCCTATGACTTTACAACTTCAGAATTAAACACTTTCAGCAGCGGTACACACGAAATCATGTTCAGCTACGATTTAAATATCTTTAAATAAAAGTTTGAAATTTAAGTCTCCTGCAAAAAGCTGAAAATTCATCAGAAATTAAATCAAAGGCTACTGCAGGTTTTTCTTGGTGTTTA
The DNA here is from genome assembly GCA_016705335.1 of Draconibacterium sp. Taxonomy (GTDB): domain Bacteria; phylum Bacteroidota; class Bacteroidia; order Bacteroidales; family Prolixibacteraceae; genus Draconibacterium. The sequence goes on from JADIYN010000049.1 coordinate 8,044, forward strand.
TCTTACCACAAATTTTAACGCTTTTATTCCGTCTTCCCGAAACACCTGAACTACATATATTCCGGGAGTAAATTCAACGATATTTATTTTAGTTTGATTTTTATAAACTTCAGTTTTCTGACTCATCAGTTTTCCTGTAACAGTGTAAATTTGTATTCCGGTTATTAATTTTTCTGAAGAAATATTGATTTCACCATTTGCAGGGTTCGGGAAAATTCGAATATCTCCGGTTTTTTGTATTTCAACATCATTTTCAGTAATCACATCAGGAACTTCAAATTTTCGGGTTGAATAAAGCCGGTATTCTCCGGGTGCAAGCAGAATATTTTGGTTCGTTGTGTTTATTTCAATTGAATCGCGGGTAAAAAACTCGTACCATTTTCCTGTTTTTGGGAATGAAAAATTGGTGGTTCTTTCGTTGATATCGAAATTTCCAACCGTAAAAACATGGTTTTCCCCATTTGTCAGTCGATACCATTTAACGGCGCCGCTTAAATTATAATCGAAATTTTCGGGTGCAAACTCCTCGTAATTTTGTTTCAAATCGTTCAATTTTGCCATCACATGAAACAATTCAACCCTTTCCGGATTTTCAAGGTATTGCCAGTAAGGAGGTTTTGGCGAAAGGCGGCAATCGTTATTTACCGAACCATCTTCACAGCGGTTGATAGAGAGATCATAACCACGTTCACCAAATTGCCAGATCATTTTCGGTCCGGGCAACGGAATATTAAAAACTGTATTTAGTTCAATCCTTTTTAAGGAAATTGCCTCGTTTTGTATGTTGTAATTGCTATTTGAATAGCCATTTTGGAGAATCGAATACATGATTCGGTCTTCATCGTGGCTTTCGGGGTACGATACTAAATTTGGTTTGCTCCAGCCTCTTTGCCTGTAAACTGACCAGCTCAAATTAGACTGATTAACATTTCCACGTGCTGCTTCGTAATAACTTCCATGCATATTTCCCCACAACATAATTCCAAAATCTGCCAGATCGCTTTCTTCCGGGTTGTCCGACAGGTGTTCGAAAATAACAAGTGCTTTACTGTTTCGTTTCCAAATTTCTGTGGTCATCCTTTTTAAATTCGAAATACGCGATTCATCATATTCACTCCCCCAACTGTTTGAAGGATAGGGTGTATTTGAAAATCCTTTTGTAAAATCGAACCTAAATCCATCAATTTTATATTTGTTTATCCAAAATGATGAAATGCTATCCACAAGTTCGCGGGTTGCCTCACTTTCATGGTTAAAATCGTAACCCCATCTTAAAGAAGAATTCTGAAAATTACTTTGTTGGTTATACCAGGGGTTTTCAGCGGTGATTGCCCAGTTGTCCATATACATTTGTACAAACGGACTTTGCCCGTAACTGTGGTTCAACACCATATCTATTACAACTGCAATCCCCCTTTTGTGACATTCGTCGATCAGTTTTTTGAGTTCGTTTTTAGGGCCGTAATATTTATCGGGAGCAAAGTAAAATGATGGGTTATAACCCCAACTGCTGTTTCCTTCAAATTCGTTTACAGGCATTAATTCAAGCACGTTTACACGCAAATCTTCCAAATAATCCAACTTTTCACGTACTGCTTTAAACGTGTGATCAGTTGTAAAATCACGCACAAGCATTTCATAAATCACCAATTTCTCTTTATCAGGAACATTAAAATTATTTACTTCCCAGTTAAATTCTGATTGTCGGGTTTGCAGCACAGAAACAATTCCATCGGTTTTATTTTCAGGATAATTAAGGAGTTCAGGATAAACACTTGTCGAAATATAATTGTCATTCAAGGGTCGAGAATTTTTTCGGTGTAAGGATCAGCAATTTTTATTTTGCCATCAATTAAATATTGAAAAGCATATTCTTTCCCGGGTTCAAGATCTTGGATTTCGAGCCAGAAAAAGTCGCCATCTTTTTTCATTAGAAAGATGTTTGACAATTTCCAGTCGTTAAAATCGCCCAAAACAAAAACATTTTCTTTTTGTGGCGCCCATAAAACAAGTGCTGCAGAATTGTCGGTCGGGTAATTTATGCCTTTTTTATAAGAATCAGGTTTGGGTTGAAGAACTACCTCATCGCTTACAAAAACCATGGTTGAATCGCGCGTTGTTACATTATCTGCAACTGCTTCAGCAATAACCCAAAAATTACCGCTTTCAGTAAAAATATAATCCGAAGAAATTGTGGTACCGGTATTCTGAAATAAAATATTCTCGTTTATGAATAGTTTTAACGCGGCTTCCTGCGATGCATTTGCCGAAATGGTAAGCGTTTTGTTTTTAGTAAGAATCGACTGGTTTGCAGGTTCTGTAATATCAACTACCAATCCTTCGGGATAAATATCCACAAAAAGGTCGTTGGTTTGTTTTCCACTGTCGGAAGATCGGAAAACCAGGGCAATTTTCTGCACTTTTTCGTTTGAGTTTACCGAGTAGAACGTTTTTACATCGGGTGTAATTGCAAGTTCATAAATTCCATTTCCTTTGTTGGTTAGTTTTGGTTGGGTTGAATTGTTATTCCAGCTTCCAATAACATGCTGCCATGCAGTATTTCCTTCGATTATAACTCCTGTATGCGCATACAAATCACCTGTAAAATAACCCAAACGGCTTTCTTTCGATGCGTCGAAAGTGATGGTAACTTTTCGGCTGGCAACCGGAAGAGCCGGTTCTGTTGTTATTTGCGCCGATAAACTAAAAATCCCAAAAAATACTACGAGAAAATATGATCGTTTCATAACTGTAATTTTAGCAAAAAACCTCTTCATAATAAACTTATGAAGAGGTTTTCAATTTATGTGTCAACGTCCATTATAACAAATTCGTTGTTTCTAATTTTTGGTAACTGTTGCTTTCAATCCCCATGGATCAAAAGTAATCGTGTAATTACCTGCCGATTTATTGTTGAGTTGCAGAAATAAATAAAATTATTTCGAAAAATTTTCTGTATTTGTAAACCTTTATTCAAACTCTGTGTTTTATTCATACTACAAAGAGTAAACATCAGTTTTACTCACCATGTAAAAATGGTTAGGTTTTTGGTTTAGTTTAGGTTTAGGTTGATTGAGAAAAGGCTGGTTGTTGAACCGGCCTTTCGCTTTTTAGGATACTGAGGTTTTCATTCTCCGTTTATTCTAAAAAAGAAAAGGATGCCCTTCCTTTGAAAAACATCCTTTACTTAAAATTTGCAAAACTTTTACCGCTTCATAATCCCGTAACATATAATCTTCAGGATAATATCTACACTGTTTTCAATGTTTACGTTGCCATAGGGACCTGCTGAAAGTGGCATTTCAAGGCCTTTTATTGCAGTTGTAATACCGATGGCTGCCAGGTTAAAATCATAAATTTCGAACTCATTTTTCCTTACACCTTCAATTAAAATCCGTTTTATCATCCTTATTTCATCAAGTTCATAACGGCGTTTAACATCATTAATAAAACCAACTGCCGTAACATCGTTTTCAATGGCATGGTAAAAGTTGGCCAAACTTCTGAAAGTGGTAAGTTTTGTGAGAATATAGTCACGAAGTTTATCAATTGGGTCGGTATTCCGGTTGATGACGATTTCAAGTTCATGCGCCAAAATATCAACCTCTTTCATTATTACCGCCTGAAATAAATCCTCCTTGCTTTCGAAATAGTAATAAAGTGAGCTTTTCCCTTTTCTTACTGCATTTGCAATATCGTCGAGGGTAGTTTTCTTAAAACCATACTTACTGAAAATTTCGCGGGCAATTTTCATAATGTTTTCACGGTTAAGGTCTTTTTTGTGCCCCGCTTCGTTTTTGGTTTGCATATATTTTACTTTTTTTCAGAATTAGAAGGAAACAAATATAGCCAAATATTTTGCCGCCAAAACTGTTTTGAATATTTTACTTTTACAGACGATAAAAAACAACGAGTTGTAAAACACCCTTAAACAGTTAAATATTATTGTGTTTCAATTCGAAAGCAGCTTAATTTCCTTTTGAAACAAGTTGAAAATCAAGTTGCTTTTTCTCTAAGTTTGTGCGCCATATTTTTACTGTCAGTTCATCGCCCAGCTGGTATGTTTTGTGCGAATGACGCCCAACAAGTGAATAATTTTTCTCATCAAAAATATAGAAATCATCATCTAATTCCCTTATCGGAATCATACCTTCGATTTTGTTTTCGAGCTCAACAAAAATACCCCAGTCGGTAACTCCTGAAATTACTCCCGGGTAAATTTGCCCGATGTGTTCCTGCATGAACTCAACCTGCTTGTATTTTATAGAAGCACGTTCGGCATTGGCAGCGCGGGTTTCCATGTCGGATGAGTGCTTACAAAGCTCTTCATATTTCTGTTCGTTAGCAGATCTTCCACCGGCGAGATATTTTTCCAAAAGCCGGTGTACCATCATGTCAGGATAGCGGCGGATTGGCGAAGTAAAGTGCGAATAATATTCAAACGACAACCCATAATGCCCGATATTCCGTGTAGAATAAGCGGCTTTTGCCATGGTTCTTATAGCAAGTGTTTCAACAAGGTTTTGCTCTTTTCTGCCTTTTACATTGCTAAGCAAATTGTTAAGCGATGAAGAAATTGCTTTCGATGTGGTAAGCTGTATTCCATATCCAAAACGTTGGATAAAAGTATTAAATGTTGAAAGTTTATCGGGATCGGGTTTGTCGTGAATCCTGTAAACAAAAGTTTTTGGAGTTTTATTTTCGCCTTTTTTTCCAACAAATTCGGCAACACGTTTATTGGCAAGCAACATAAATTCCTCAATCAGTTTATTCGATTCTTTGGCTTCTTTAAAATATACCGATATTGGTTTTCCCTTTTCATCAATTTCAAATTTAATTTCAACACGTTCGAAAGCAATTGAGCCATCTTTAAATCGTTTGTCGCGAAGCTGATTTGCAAGGTCGTTTAAAGTAAGTATTTCGGCTGACAGATCACCCTGTCCGGTTTCAATTACCTGTTGTGCTTCTTCATAGGCAAAGCGGCGGTTCGAGTGGATTATCGTTTTTCCAAACCATTCATTTACAAGATCGGCATGTTCGGTAAGTTCAAAAACGGCCGAGAAACAAAGTTTATCTTCATTGGGCCGCAAAGAGCACACACCATTTGAAAGCCGTTCGGGCAACATTGGTACAACGCGGTCAACCAAATAAACTGAAGTTGCGCGGCTTTGTGCTTCGTCTTCAATAATAGTGTTTGGTGTAACGTAATGTGTTACATCGGCAATGTGGACGCCAACTTCCCAGTGACCGTTTCCAAGTTTTCGAAGAGAAAGTGCATCATCAAAATCTTTGGCATCATGCGGGTCGATTGTAAAAGTTGTAACACCCCGGAAATCACGTCGTTTTTTTATTTCTTCTTCCGGGATTTCGAGTGGAATTTTTTCGGCAGCCTTGTCAACATTTTCAGGAAATTTGTGTGGCAATTCAAATTCGGCAAGAATGGCATGCATTTCAGTGTCATTGTTCCCTGCATCGCCAAGCACTTCTTTTATTTGCCCAAACGGACTTCTGGCGTTTGGCGGCCACTCAACGATTTCGGCAATTGCTTTTTGTCCATTTTTAGCTCCGTTCAGTTTGTCGAGCGGGATAAAAATATCGAACCCAACTTTTCCTGAAGGTATTAAAAAGGCAAAATTGCGTGAAGTTTGCACTGTACCAACAAATACCGATTTTGCTCTTTCAATAATTTCAATGATTTCGCCTTCCAGATCATGCTTTTTGCGTGTGGCAAACAACCTTACACTAACTTTGTCGCCGGCCATGGCATGATTGAGGTTGCGAGATGAAATTAAGAATTGGCCGTTCTGCTTCATCGCTGTTTACATATGCAAAACCCTGAGATTGCAAATCAACAATACCAACCACTGTACCTGATTTTGCTTTAAGTTTGTATTTACCGCGAATTATCTGTTCCAGGTATCCGTCATCGTGCAATTCCTGTAAAACAGCATTTACAAGTTTGCGCGTTTCCATGTCTTTTATGCCCAGCCAGGTTGATATTTGTTTGTAATTCACCGTTTTGCCTGGATCGCCGTAAAGAATTGTTATGATTGAATTTTTTAATTTCTTTTTATTAAATGTTTCTGCTTTGAGCTTTTTAAAACCGCCCGTTTTCTTGTTTCCTTTTGACATATTTCTGATTTTTTATAACAGAACAATTTAGGTTTTTTTATTCTGAACAATGATTTTAAATGAGTTTTTTATTTAACAAAGCATAACTTTTAATGTTTGCAGGAATTAGTATGTTTGTAGTCCATTAAAAATAATGAAAATTAAAGGGAAAATACCATTTATTATAGTTGCGGCACTTGCCTGGATTGTCATAATTTCTTCGTGTGCGAACCCCGGAATGCCAACAGGTGGAGCCAAAGACACAATTCCGCCTGTACTTTTAAAAACCGAACCCGGATACCGGACTTTAAACTATAAAGGCGATGATGTAAGACTAACATTTAACGAATATTTGGCAATTGAGGACATTTCAGAATCACTTGTTATTTCACCTCCAATGATTAAAAAACCGATTATTCGAACCAAATCAAAAACATTGGTAATTGAGTTTAACGAAGATTTGAAAGACAGCACAACTTATTCACTCGATTTTAAAAGCTCTGTGGCAGATAACAATGAAAAAAACCCGATAGAAAATTTCAGGTTTTCGTTCAGCACCGGTTCGGTTTTCGATTCGTTACGTGTGTCAGGACGATTGATGAATGCTTTCAACCTCGAACCAATTGATAAAGGGTTGGTGCTTTTGCACAAAAATTTGCACGATTCGGCATTTTTCAGAACCAGGCCTGATTATATTGCAAAAACCGATAAAGAGGGCATTTTTATGATCGATAACATTGCTCCCGGAACCTATCATCTTTTTTCGCTTTCTGACGGGAACAACAATTTATTGTATGATGAAGGCGCTGAGGAAATGGCTTTCGAAGATTCGTTAATCATTCCATCTTCAGAATTTGTTGAAGAAATGGATACCATTTACACAGCAAACGATACGGTTGTTGTAATGGGCAAAACCCATTTTTATCCTGACCCAATTTATTTACATCAGTTTACCGAAGATATTTTCGATCAGTATCTTGATAAATATTCAAGAGACACTCGTTATAAATGCACCTTTGTTTTTAATGAATCAGTTGAAGACACTTTTCAGCTTAATTTGATTAACAATGATGCAATTAATTGGTATCAAACAGAATACAATGAAAATATTGATTCACTCACAATTTGGATTACCGATACAACAGTGGCCAGGTTTGATACTTTATTGATGGAAGTTGATTATTTTCAGTTAGATACCTTAAACCAGCTTTATTTGCAGAAGGATACAATTGAGATGAATTTTACAGATAAGGAAGACAGTAAATCAGCCAAAAAGAAAAAACCAAAAGAAGGTGAGGAAGAAGCTCCGGAACCTGTTTTTCAGTTCAATTTTCAAACCGATATAAACAGTTCGGTAGTTGAACTAAATAATAATATTGGAATACTTGCTCCTGAACCGATTTTTACTTTTGATAGCACTAAAATTGTGTTGTATTTCGCTGACGATACACTTAAAAAACCATTAAATTTAAATTTTGAGAAAGATACAATTGAATACCGAAAATACTTTGTATCGTACAAATGGGAGCCTGGCTCAGTTTATATCCTTGAAATTGATTCTGCAGCAGCAGTAAATATTTATGGAGTTACAAGTAAAAAACTGAAATCGAAATTTACAGCCCGCGAAGAGGATTATTACGGAACGGTTACACTAAGTTTGACAGGGATTGAAATGCCGGTTATTGCTCAATTGGTTAGTAATAATGATGCTGAAAAGGTTGTAGTTCAGAAAATTACCAATGAAGACGGCAAGATTGTTTTTGACTATTTAAAACCGGAGAAGTACAAAGCAAAGATCATTTTCGACAGGAATGGAAACGGGAAATGGGACACCGGTAGTTACCAGGATAATTTTCAGCCTGAAAGGGTTTTGTATATAAATGAAGTTGTAAAAGTCAGGTCGAACTGGGAAAAGGAATTCAACTGGGATTTGAAACCCGATTTAACTTTTGTGAAAAAAATCCGCGACTTTGAAGAAGAAGAAAAACAGCGAAAAGAGGCTGAAGAAAAAGCAAAGAAAGAAAAAGAACAGGAACAGGGAGAAACCCAGGATCAAATGAAGAATTTAATGCAAGGTGGCGGCGGATCGGGTTCATTCAGGTAAAGTGTAATGCTTTACTGAAAATATTTGTTATATTGAAAAACAAATCAAAAAAATTATGGCAAGCGTAAAAGACTTAAAAAAAGACATTGATTTATTGATGTCGCTGGTATTAAATGACTGTTTCTCGGTTTTGGAACACAATGAAAAAGTTGACAATGAGGCGATCCTGAAAATAGCTGGAGATGTAATCCAAAAGCACCGTGAATTGCGCCTCCGTGTAAACCACCCTGATGGAAAGGATAATCCGAAACTGGTTAGAAACTACTACAACAAATTAATTCAGGACACTTTAAAAGAAGCCGATGCAGCTTTCGAAAGGCTATCAGCAGAAATAAAGAAGGTGGCATAGAAATTTGAATAATTTTCCGGGTTCTGGCTATTACTTTTTATTTAGTTTGAATTTTAATCCCCATAAATAGTTACCTGCTTAGCTTGTATATCCCTATATATAATGAAATTGCAGTGATGACGGTAAATTTAAGTATAACAATGCTAATTTTGCCAAAAACTATTACTGCTTGGAGTTCATAAGAAAAAATACAAGATTCATTTTTATACTGATTCTGCCGGTATATTTCTTTATTGTACAAAGTTCACTTTTGAACAAGCACACCCATTTTTATGCCAACGGAATAGTAGTAACTCATTCTCATCCGGCTGATTCAAAAAGTGGTGAATCAGGCAAAAACCACAAACATTCAAAAAACGAAATCTGTTTTTATTCTGCCGTTCATTTCGATTATTTTAATATTTCGCCTGAATTTCAAATCAATCATAACCATAATCCGGTTTCAACGGGTTATTTCATTCATAACGAAAAATTCTTTCATTTAACACTTCAGCTTCATAAAACATTACGGGGGCCACCCGTTTTTCAAATTACATAAATCACTGAAAATCAATTAGTATTTATTTATTTTAAAAGTATTTTTTATGAAGTTTATAGCAATACAAATATTGTTATTGTTGGCATTCTGCTTTACCGTTTTTGCTGACGATGACGATAAAAAACCAAAAACCGACGCCATGTTGTTTGGCGATGTAAAATCCAAAGAATCACATATTCCCTTTGCAACCATAAACATCAAGGGAACAACAATCGGAACTGCAGCCGATGTTACAGGGCATTTCAAAATGACCAATTTGCCCGTTGGGAAACAAACCATTCTAATTTCAGCAGTTGGTTACAAATCGAATGAACTTAATGTTGAATTGGCAGCAAATGAAAGTACAACTATTTTAGTTCAGCTTGAACCTGATAATATTGATATTGAACAAGTTGTCGTTTCTGCCGACAGAAACTCAAAAAGTCGCCGGGAAACCCCAACCATTGTAAATTCAATAAATGCGAAATTATTCCAACGCACACAAATGTTACATTAAGCGAAGGATTGAATTTTGCACCCGGTTTGCGAATGGAAAATAACTGTCAGAATTGTGGTTTTACCCAGGTTTGTATGAATGGTCTGGAAGGGCCGTATTCTCAAATACTCATCAATTCAAGACCTGTGTTTAGCGGATTAGCAGGTGTTTATGGTTTGGAACTGATCCCGGCAAACATGATTGAACGTGTTGAAGTTGTCCGTGGTGGTGGTTCTGCTTTATACGGTAGCAATGCCATTGCCGGAACTATAAATTTAATAACAAAGGATCCGGTTTCGAATAGTTTTTCAGCTTCAGGATCGTATGCAGTAACCGGCGTTGGAATGAAAGGGAAAAATGCTGAAGATCATAATCTTAATTTTAACGGTTCGTTTGTAAGCGACGATTACAAAACCGGAATGAGCATTTTTGGATTTACTCGTGTCAGAGATGCTTTTGATGCAAATGGCGATGATTATTCTGAAATTGCAAAAATTGATAATGCAACTTTGGGAACCCGGTTTTTCAACGCGTTGGCGATCGTGGAAAACTAACTGCCGATTATTTCAACATCAACGAATCAAGGCGGGGCGGTAACAAATTTGAACTTCCGGAACATGAAGCAGACATTGCAGAAAGTGTGGAGCATAAAATTAATTCAACAGCAGTTTCGTATGATGCATTGTTTCGCGAATCGGACAGGTTGTCCCTGTTTTTTGCCGCCCAGAGTGTTAATCGCAATTCATATTACGGAGCCAACCGGGATTTATCGGCTTATGGAAATACTTCAGATTTAACATATTCTTCAGGCATTCAATATGTCCGGCAATTGAGCAGGTTTCTGTTTAGCCCCGCTTCACTTATTTCAGGTATTGAAATGAACGGAAGTAATCTTAAAGACAAAAAACTGGGTTATTATGAACCTGTTCAAAATATTCATTATGGAAATACACTTGTTGCAAATCAGTCAATGACAACCCGTGCAGCCTTTTTGCAATCGGAATGGAAATTGGGAAAAGCCATTGTAACTGCCGGAATTCGTTACGATAACTACCGTGTGTCAGACAAAACAAGTGAAAGCGGCGATGTTACAGGTAATGTTTTTAGTCCAAGAATCAGCTTTCTGTATAATATTACCGAACATTTTCAATTTCGCTCGGGATATGCAAGGGGTTTTCGGGCTCCAAAATTTTCGATGAGGATTTGCACATTGAAACTTCTGGTTCACGCAAAGTTATCCACGTTAATGATCCCAACCTGAAACAGGAATCATCAAACAGTTTTAATGCCTCATTTGACTATTCAAACCACTTGAATGATTGGCAGTTTCAAATACTTACAGAAGGGTTTTACACAAAATTGAAAGATCCGTTTGCCAATGATTATGGTACACCCGACGAAAATGGCACGGTAATTTATACCCGGATCAATGCCGAAGACGGTGCAGCAGTTAGGGGAATTAATCTTGAATTGAATGCATCTCCATCAGCAAAAATGCAATTTCAATCAGGGTTTACCATCCAAAAAGTACATTTGAAAACCACAGAATTTAATGAAACTCATTTTTCCGTTCACCTGAAAAATACGGTTATATCAGTTTGAATTACAATCCAACTTTTTTTATTCAGCATAGCTTTTACAGGTAATTATACCGGGTCAATGCTGGTTCCTATTTTGGTCCGAACTTGTAGACCGGATGCCGGACAACTCAACAAAACAAATTCGTTTTTCGATGCAGGATGAAATTCAGCTATCAGTTAAAACTTACTGATGCTGTAAAAATGGAATTAATGCCGGTATCAAAACATTTTCAACAGTTTTCAAAATGATTTTGATAAAGGAATCAACCGGGATCCGGGATATGTTTACGGGCCAACTTCTCCGCGTAATTTATTTTGGGTTGAAGTTTGGCAATTTATTATAGTTTGACTCATAAATTTTAATAAAGACTACCAATTTTGATTTGGCAGTCTTTATTAATTTGTTGCAGCACAAAAGATTGTTAATTTTGTGGCGTTTTACGTTATATTAATAAGTTTCAATATGAGCGAATTTGAAAACGCACCTGCACAAAAATCTAAAAACCTTCGAAATAATATTATTGTAATTGCACTTTCAGTTGTTCTTGTGGCAATGATTGTTTTATTTTTTATGCAACGCCGGGAACATGGAATGATAATGGGAAATATCAGGGCAGAAAAAGATTCTATTCAAAATGAATTAACACAAATAGTTGCCGGTTACGATTTGCTGAAAACTGAAAATGATACAATAAACGAACAACTTGTTTATGCGCAGGCCAAAGTAAGGGATTTGCTTATTGAAGTTGAGCAAACAAAAAGGGTGAGCTACGAAAAAATTACTGATTATCAGAAACAAGTTACAACCCTGCGCGGTATTATGCGTGATTTTGTTGTCCAAATCGATTCTCTGAATAAGCGAAACGAACAGTTAATGGCGGAAAACACACAGGTAAAAGAACAATTCAAACAGGTTGAAATAAAAAATGAGCAGTTAAGCCAGGATATAGAAACTAAAGATAAAAAACTACAACGTGCTGCCCAGCTCGAAACACGTGATTTGATTGCGGAAGGTTTAAATTCCCGGGAAAGGAAACAAGGTTTGCCAAAAAGCCGTATCAATCCGGATATCGTTTGTTTTGGGTAAAAACATTACTTCAAAACGGGGAGCCAAAAATGTATATGTGCGTATTATGCGCCCCGATCAGCTACTTATGACAAAATCTCCAAATGACTTATTCCAGTTCGAGGATCTTAAAATCCCATTTTCGGCGATGCGCGAAGTTAATTACGAAGGTCAGGATTTGCCGGTAAATATTTACTGGGACAATGCAGGTGAAGCTGAATTTATGATTGGTACCTACACAATTGATTTGTTTGCCGATGGAAATAATGTTGGAACAACAACTATTGAATTTAAGTAGGTTTTTTACCAATAGTTTCTACTACAGATAAATAGAACCATTTTCCGCTTTCTTTTTCCATTTCTCAAACTCCTCTACAACTTTTTCAATTTTAAACATTTTACCATGCCCGGGGTAAATATTTTCAATTCCAGTTCGAAAATATTTTGCCATGTCTCCAATAAAATTTTAGGTTCGTTGGCAAACGGCGGAAAAATATCACCGTTTCTCATATTGACAAAAGTATCACCCGAAATGAGCGTTTTATTTAATAATACTGATTGCGAACCGTTTGTATGGCCGGGTGTTGAAATCACTTTCCCATCAATATTAAAATTCTGCAAATCAAATTCATGTTCGTTCACAAAATCGGCAATAAATGGTTTTGGTGATGCAAAACGGGGGTAAATCGCACTTCCCAGTTTCGAAATAAAATGCGAAAATTTTCCTTGTCCAACAGGAATGGCAATGAACCCGTTTTTAAGGTTTTCAAATTCATTTTTATGAACCAGCACTTTCGCACCCGTTAAATCTGCAAGCGCTTTCAGGTTTCCGTGTGGTCATAGTGTGTGTCAAAATTATCAGTCTGATATCGGAAGGTTTTAATTGAAACTGTTTTAAAAGCAATTTAAAACGATTTATATTCCCCTTTACACCTGTATCGATAATTACTGAATTTGAACCGTTTACAAGCAAAATGGAATTCGAATATCCAATCCGGGTTGAGACTATTTTGATTTTTGATTCTTTCATTTCAGCAAACAGATTTAACTTATTTTTACCCAAAAAACTCAAAATTATAAAGTAGATGCTATTTTTGAACAGATTTCAGAAACTTTATACTTTAATCTTTGTCCCGGTAGTTTTCGGGATTAAACTCAAAACAATTACATGAGCCAATTTTTGAAACTCATATTAACCATCGTTTTATTTTTAAACCTGTTCGCCAGCTTTGCACAGGACGAATTAAAAATGCCCAACCTGAAATTTTATCTTTCAGATGATAAAAGCTCGTATGCCGGAATGTTGATGGTAAATCAAATCTGGACCCGATATATTATGAATAATCCTGATATAAACGGTGTTGAACAATATGGTGATTTCGATATTGGGATTCGCCGGAGCAGACTGATTTTTTACACCGGTTTGATGGATCGTGTTTTTATTTACACACAAATAGGTTATGATGGACAAACCTATCTTACAAAACAAAATCTGCAATCAATTTATATAATGCTGAAACTGAGTTTATCATAAGCAAAGATAAATTTCACGTTGGTTTTGGATTGAATACATGGAACGGGATTTCGCGGTATTCCAACAATAAATTACTTGAATTCCTTGTTGTTGACAATCCCGGCTTTGCATACCCGGTTGCCGGAACTTTCGACAGATTTGGCCGCCAGTTGGGTATTTACGCAAAGGGTGTACTTGGGAAATTAGATTATCGAATATCTGTTGTAAAACCCTTTGAATACGGAATTGATTCAATTTCGACTCCGTTTACTACTGAAAAAATTAACGAAAATTTTGCAGTGAAAGGTTATTTCGAATGGCAGTTTTTCGATAAAGAAAACACCATGTTTCCGTACATGACAATGAATAATCTGGGAAGAGCAAAAATGTTAAATATTGGAGCAGGTTTTTATTATCATCCTCAATCTATGCTGGTTGAAGCCAAAAAAGATTTGTCAACAGTTGATCCGTTTTTGGCTGCCTGGCTGATTTCGACAGGAAACGAGCATTTGCTGCCTGACTTTGCCGATTATTATCCATCACAAATCAGCGATATTTTTCTTGCTGCTGTTGATATTTTCCTTGATATGCCAACAAAAAACAATGGATCAATTACTTCATATCTGGGCTATTATTACAACTTTTTTGGCCCTGATTATCTTCGGTCGATGGGAAAAATGAATGTTTCAAAAATGAATCCCGCGCTGGCTTTGCCACAGGGAATTGGAAATTCGGAGTGGGAAGTTGGAACAGGGCACATTATTCGCGGAGAATTTGGGTACATGCTTCCCGGCCAAGGTTTGAAAAACCGGTTTCAACCTTACGGAGCTTTAACTTTTAAAAAATTTGATGCACTCGATGATGCTTCCCTTCAGTTTGATGCCGGAATTAACTGGCTGATGTACGGGCACAACCTGAAATGGACTTTGCAATACTCTTCCCGTCCAATTTATACAGAAGTTGAAAACCAGAATCTTTGGACAAGTTCCAAAGGACAGGTAATACTGCAAACGCAAATTTATTTTTAATCCGAATGAAGCCATTTTACACGGGTAGATCGCAGGAGTTGGACTTTCCATCATAGTGTGAGGATTTACATTTGTTATTATAAATCGTAAACGGGAATTCACGACACCCAAAAAATAAGTATTTTCACGCCACAAAAACTAAAATTAATATGCCAAAAATACGCGTAACCAAGCGTTTTCATTTCGAAATGGCGCACACACTTTATGAGTATGATGGTTTGTGCCGCAATATTCATGGTCATTCATATATTCTTGAGGTTACTTTAATCGGCGAACCACTTAACAAGCCAAAACATCCAAAAGATGGGATGGTAATGGATTTTGGACTTATAAAAGAACTTGTAAAAACTCAAATTGTAAGCCGGTTCGACCATGCGTTAATAGTTAACAGTCTCATTCCTGAAAAACAACAGGAGTTGCTCAAACAAACCAATGAACGATTTTTAGTTGTTGATTTTCAGCCAACTTCCGAAAATATGGTAATTTATATCGCCGAAATCATTCAACAACATTTGCCTTCGGGTGTTAACTTATTTAGTGTCCGGCTGTACGAAACTGCCACCTCGTTTGCAGAATGGTTTGCATCGGATAATTAAAGTAAGAGATTTAAGATTAACAGATATCAGAATCAGGATAAGAATTCAAATTCAACAAAACTATGTCAGATAAA
>JADIYN010000050.1 GCA_016705335.1 Draconibacterium sp.
TAAATCACCTTCGTTAATGTGGCAGTAACTGTTGTTCAATATAACCTGATTTCTTAAAGCTTACACGATAGGTGCCAACAGGGAGTGTTTTACCCATAAATCCACCTTTTGGCGGCAGTCTTTTCTCAAGTTCGGCTGTGCTGCCGTTGGTTTGGCCTTCAAGTACAAACGATGTACAACGCCCTTAACAGGTTCGCCATTTTGAGCATCAGTAACTGTACCTTTTGCTGGACAAGTTTGAGTATTTCCTTTGGTTACTATTTTCCGTGCCGAACGGTATCCGTTATAAAAACAGGATCTTTTAACCTGATGATTTCAACTACTGCATCAAGCTTTTCCAAGCGTTATGTCTGCTGTTTAAAGAGTTCAGCCAATTGTTTTGTAGCCTGGCTTCTTGTTGTAATACCCAATCGTGGTGCCGATATTACATTATTAAATGAACTTATATTTATTGCCAAATCTTCCTGGGTGGCTGGTGTAATTCCGTAATCAGTCAATTCCTCTATAATATCCTGTGCCTTATTATAAACTATTTGTACATAATCCCTAAGTTGAAGGTCGGAACTGCGTCGCAAATCAGTTTCAGTGTATTTTACCTCTCCTGCCAGAGTGAGGTTATTGTTTTAAAATGGCATAAGCTGGGTTTCCCGGAGGTGTCGGCACCTAGACGGTCAGGTTATTTCAAATGGATTTTTTGTTGTTGAGTTATTCCACTCAATCCAAGCATTTGTTGCCCACTTACCGAATTAATCAGTGAATTAATTTCGGCAAGATTGGTCAAACTGTTGGTATATGCCAGAAAGTTGTTTACTGAACACGAATTGTTATCACAAAAGCCGCTAACTGTCAGTTGCGTATTCAGATGATTTTCTTGATCGTTTGTCATAGTTGTAGTTTTTGGTTTATTTTTAAGACTTAACACTAATTATAATAACAATAACAAAATTATGATAATAATTTATATATGCAATAGTTTATAGCAAAAATATTTGTTGTAAGTGTTTATAATGAGACTTATAGCTTGATTCCAATGTTTATTTATGAGAACGGTTGTTTATAATTAAAATGATGAATATTATATTTAAATTGGAATTGCTTAATACTAAATATGATTTGTTTGCAATCAGAATCAATATGATTAATACCAATCAGATTATGATTAACACCAATATGCAAATGCTTAACACCTATATATAAATGCTTAACTCCAATATACAATTGCTTAATATCAAAATACAAAATGCTAAATAATAAAATGCAAATGCTGAATACCAATATGCAATTGTTTAACACCAATATACATATGATAAAATCTAATATGATTATGCTGAATATCAGTATAAAAATGTTCGCTATAATTTACAAAGCGGATAGTCCTTTTCCTGCCCTCGTTTGCAACGAGGGGTAGCTAGTTTGAGTTTGTAACTCATTCTTTTTTTGTCGGATTCATATATCCGCGTTCCCATTAAAAATTACATTTAAAATAGCATTAAACAGGATATAATTGTTTTTACTTTGAATATATTCTGCATTATAAATGCGAAACAGCCAACCCCTCGTTGCAAACGAGGGGAAGTACCAGTTTACCAATAATAGTTGCAACGAGGGAAACAATAAGTTAAAATAAGAGCCGCTCCCCGTTACCGGAAAGCGGCTCATTTTGTTCTTTTTTTTACCCCTCACCTGTGGGGAGGCAGGGGGCTGTCTTTAAACCGAATAAGTCGATGACGAAGTATTTCCACCTCTTCCTGTCCAGTTGGTGTGGAAGAACTCTCCACGTGGTTTGTCGGTTCTTTCGTAGGTGTGCGCGCCGAAATAATCACGCTGCGCCTGTAACAGGTTGGCAGGTAAACGTTCGCTGCGGAACCCGTCGAAATAGCAAAGCGCCGAAGTTAATGCCGGAACCGGAATTCCATTCTCCAAAGCCGTTGCACAAATTCTTCTCCAGCCTGCCTGTGCTTTTTCCACCAAATCTTTAAAATAAGGATCGAGCAGCAGGTTTGCCAAATCCGGGTTTTTGTCGAAGGCTTTTTTAATGTCGCCTAAAAATACCGAGCGGATGATACAACCTCCGCGCCACATAAGCGCGATGCCGCCGTAGTTAAGGTTCCAGCCGTATTCTTTGGCGGCTTCCATCATCAGGTTGTAGCCCTGCGCGTATGATATTAATTTGGCGCCCAGTACAGCGCTTTCAATATCATCGATAAACTGTTTTTTGTCGCCTTTGAATTCAGCTTTTGGTCCATTCAGCATTTTAGAAGCCTGAACCCGTAAATCTTTTTGTGCCGACAGACAACGTGCAAATACCGATTCGCCAATCAAAGTTAACGGAATACCGAGATCGAGTGCAGAAACGCCAGTCCATTTCCCGGTTCCTTTTTGTCCGGCTGTATCAAGAATGAAATCTACTGTTTCTTCGCCGTTTTCGTCTTTGAAACCCAGAATATCGCGTGTGATTTCAATCAAATAACTGTCGAGAATGCCGGTGTTCCATTTCTTGAAAACCTCGTGCATTTCGGTGTTGTTCATCCCGATTAGGTCTTTCATCAACTGGTAGGCTTCGTTGATAATCTGCATGTCACCGTACTCAATTCCGTTGTGCACCATTTTCACAAAGTGACCGGCACCACCTTCGCCAACCCAGTCGCAACAAGGTGTGCCATCTTCAACCTTTGCCGAAATAGCCTGGAAAATTTCTTTCACTGCAGGCCATGCAGCGGGTGAACCTCCGGGCATGATTGACGGTCCTAGCAATGCGCCTTCTTCACCACCCGAAACACCTGTGCCGATGTAAAGGAATCCTTTGCTTTCAACATATTTTGCCCTGCGAATTGTGTCGGGGAAATGTGAGTTTCCGCCATCGATAATGATGTCACCTGGCTCAAGGTGTGGCATAATCAGTTCAATAAAGTCGTCAACCGGTTTGCCTGCTTTAACAAGCATCATTACTTTACGCGGTTTTTCGAGCGAGGCGCAAAGTTCCTCAATTGAATGTGCGCCGATAAAATTCTTTCCTTTGCCACGGGCATTCATAAACTCGTCAACTTTCGAAACAGTGCGGTTAAATACTCCCACTGTGAACCCTTTGCTTTCCATGTTTAGCACAAGGTTTTCGCCCATTACGGCGAGGCCGATGAGGCCAATGTCTGCTAATTTTTTCATAATTATCTGTTATTAATGTTTATTTCGTTTGAACCACATAGGCACATAGGGCACAATAGATTCTATGTGTTCTATGTGCCTGTTGTGGTTTTATTATTCTTTAATCTTATATCCAAGTTTCTCCAATTTCTCCAAAGTTTCTGTTTCTACATTCTTTGCTTTTATTGTGAATGAATCGAATTCGCGGCGTACCGGATAATCGCCACGTAGTTTTTCAAAATTCTTTGGTTCTTTCCGCAAAAGTTCATCATCATTTTCAATGGCATAAGTCGATAAAATTGCCTCGGCCAGAATTGAATATTCACGCCTCTGGTTTCCATCAATTTCAATTACGGGATTCTCAGGCGGTTCAACTTCTGAGGGTTGCCAGTCATCAAGTCCCAGTTTAAAAAATTTGCTTACAGCTTGAACACTCATTTTTGTTCCGTTTGCTTTTCCATCTTTCGAGTAACCTGCAATGTGTGGGGTTCCATATTCAGCAAGTTTCAGTAATTCCGGATTAATTGCCGGTTCATTTTCCCAGCAGTCGGCTATCAATCCCGAAATGTTTCCTGATTTTAATGTGTTTAAAACGTCTTCTGAATTAAAAACTTCTCCGCGGCATGAATTAATAATCAAAGGTTTCTTTCTGAGGTTTAGCAGAAATTCTTTGTTTACCATGTGAAATGTAGTATCCAATCCTGAAACTTTTAAGGGCACATGAAACGTGATGATATCAGCTTCTTCCTGGATTGTTTTCAACAGAACAAATTTGCCCGAACCTTCAGCTCTTTCACGGGGTGGGTCATTCAGCAACACTTTCATCCCAATTGTTTCGCAGGTTTTTGCAACCCTTGAACCAACCTGACCTACTCCCACAATTCCAATAGTCTTTCCGGCCAGATCGGTTCTTTTTCGCATCGACCATGAAAAGAGGGCAGAGGAAATGTACTGATTTACGCTTTCGGCATTGCAACCGGGCGCGTTTGTCCATTCGATTCCTGCCTGTCTGCAATATTCAGTATCGATATGATCAAAACCGATTGTTGCTGTTGCAATGAATTTAACAGAAGATCCTTTTAAAAGACTTTCGTTGCAAATGGTTCGGGTTCGGGTAATAATCGCATCAGCGTCTTTCACTACTTCGGGTGTTGTTTTGTTGCCGGGCAAATAAACAACTTCGGCTACTTTTTCAAAAGCACCGTGGATGTAAGGTATTTTATCGTCAATTATAATCTTCATAAGTGTTTATCTATTGTGTTCTATGTGCCTATTGTGGTTCAGAATTATAATAATCTTTCACTATTTCCCCCAATACCCAACTGGTTCTGGCTGCAGAAACACCAGTACTTACACAATTACCTATCCCCCGCAATTCATCAACTATTTGTTTTACCAGATTTTGCTGAATATGTTCCGGATTGGTAAATTCAAGTTCAGTATTACCTTTTTTTGTATAGACATTTACTTTTCCATGCGTAAAAGTGGGAATCACAATTCTACCTTCTTCGCCAATAATTTCAATTTCATCGGTAAACTGGTTTTTGTCAACAACAAAGCACCAGCTTCCTGTTCCAATTACTCCCGATTCATGTTTCCATGTTCCCGAAACAGTATCTTCAGCAGGGTACAATCTTCCCAGATTGGAAGCAACTCCGTTTACATTTGTTATCGGACCAAATACATAATCAAGATAGTCGAACTGGTGCGAAGCCAAATCATAAAAATGACCTGCACCACTTATTTCGGGAAATACATGCCAGCTCATTTGTTCGGGTGTTTTCCCCGTTCGCCTGCAGCTTTATACAATTTTATATTTACCATCAACGGTTTACCAATTGTACCATCCCAAATCAATTCCTTCACTTTCAGAAATGCGGGAAGTGTACGTCTGTAATAAGCAACCCAAACAGGCATTCCGGTTTCTTCAGAAACTTTGAGTATTTCGGTACATTCGGCATAGCTTTTTGCAATAGGTTTTTCAATATATACAGGTTTTCCGGCACGCATAACTTCGATAGCATATTTTGCATGAGAATCGGGTGGGGTAGCCACATAAACAGCATCCACATCCGGGTCGTTTATCAATTCCGATGCATCAGAATACCATTTTTTAACGTTATGTCTTTTTGCAAAACCGGCGGCTTTTTCTGCATCGCGTCGCATAACGGCAACCAATTCAGAATGCTCAGTTTTATAAAAGGCCGGACCGCTTTTCACTTCGGTAACGTTTCCAACCCCAATTATTCCCCAACGGATAGCCCCCTCTAACTCCCCAGAAAAGCTCCCCGAAGGAGGGGCCCATGATCTGTGTCCTATCTACAATTTTCTTCATATAAAATTCTTAAAAACAAAAAATGATGGCAGGTTTTAATAAAAACTTCTATTCTTCTGACTATCTCAATTTTTTTTCAGTTAAAGTCTCCACTTTGGGGAGATTTAGAGGGGCCTCAACTCCTCCACTTCGGGGAGGTTGGGAGGGGCTTTAATACTCAAACCTATCCTTAAAAGCCCATAAACCCAGCGCAGGATTTGAGATGTAGAAGATTTCTTCCCCGTCGGGCATAATATTAAATCCTTCCTTTAATTTCCCGGGATTGTATTTTGCAGTTATTTCATCATAATCGGCCCAAATAAATCCCACGCTTTCAATTTCCTGTTGTGTGAGGTTTTTTTCTCCTTTTCCCGGGCAATACGTAATACTGAACCGCCCCTCAGAAGAGCCATGAATTAAATGAGCTGCAGCGCCCAGGTTGTTTCGCAGGTCTTCGTTTTCCTCAACAAGTTTTAAAGTACGCGGTGTTCCGAAATAGCCGTATTTTCTGATGAGTTTGTCAATTTGTTTGTCTTCGCCAAATTCAATAAGGGCAGGTGCAAGAACAATTAATTCCCCATCATCAGCAAGCGCCATGCGTGTGCGGTAAACACTTTTATTACCCAGCCAGGTACTTTTAAATTCCGATGGATCGAGCCAAACGACAACTTTTTTTAAAGGTTTTTCCACCATCTCGAAATTTACAAGTAATGAAAGTTTCGCAGCTTTGTCGAACACACTGAAATCATCGCCGATAAACAGACCGTAGGTTTGCAGTTTTCCCTGTTTATTCAATCCTACAACCGTTTGCACATAGACAATTGGCATGTGATTGGAAAAATTTTCGGAGGCGTAATTGAATATTTTGCGTACAGGTGTATCAGCGCGTCCCATCATTTTTTCCATTCCATAGGCAGCGCCAATGAAATGACTTTTATTGATTCCTTCGGCACCACCGGTTCCTACAAATATGTTTTTGTTGTAGTTTGCCATTCCCACTACTTCGTGCGGTACAACCTGACCGATAGAAAGAATCAGGTCGAAACCACCTTCAACAAGAAATTTATTAACCTGTGCAGGCCATGAATAATCGACAGCACCTTCTGAAACTTCATTTACAAATTCACCGGGAACCGTTCCCAAAGTTACAACGTCATTCCGCCAGTCGTGGTCGCGAAACAAATGTCGGGGAGTTTTGCCAAACATGTGGTGAATCTGGCTGTCTGTCATTGGTGTGTGCGTTCCCAAAGCAGGTAAAATATCAGTAAGTTTTTCACCAAAATATTCCCATGTCATTTCAGTCAATTCCCCTGAACGGCTTGGCAAACGCGTATAATCAGGCGGAATTGCAAGTACTTTTTGTTTTACTCCCAACTTTTCAAAAGCTTCAAACAATCCCTTTTTTAAATCATCAGCAGAGAAGCTTGTATCTGTGGAACCTTTTTCGTAATAAATCATAATTTAAAGTTTTTTAGTGGCAGAATGTAGTAGGCAGTTTTTACATAAAAATCAAAAAATTCAACCAAAATTTCAATGTTCAGAATTTCGTGGAATAAATTTCTCAGGATTATCCGCCATGCTACTTAACATTCTACCAATTTCATTATATAAATTTACATTTTTTCATGCGTTTCCTTATTTATATAATCCGATGAAAGTGCAAAATCCAGCCAGATTGAAGTTTCAGTTGCTTCTCCGTCTGCATCTGTTACTTTCAGTGAAAAATATTTCGGATATTTTCTTTTTCTATAGCCCTCTCCAATGCAGGTGCAAACAGATCTGGATGATCTTTTATCTGATCTGTAAGTGAATATTTCTCGTCATTCGAAATGTCCTTGTTATTTTAAATATCTCGGTTGCCGCATGAAAAGCTAACTGATATACCTTTAAACTTTTAAATCCCTGATTCATTTCTGAAGTGTTTACTGCCTACTCACCACTGCTACTGTTTACTATCTTTTCACCCTCGCATTTCCCTTCCAGATGCTCCAAACCATTTCTTCGTCGGCTGGTTGGCCGTAATCGGTCAGGAATGTTGTTGCCAAAGCGCCGGTAGCCCAGCCAAATTGCGGCCATTTTTCTGGTGCCCATCCTTTAAGAATTCCGTAAAGCATACCACCTACATATCCGTCTCCGCCGCCAATTCTGTCGAGAACATGTATTTGGCGCGGTTCAACCACATGCCAGTTGTTGCCTTCGAGCATTATTGCCCCCCATAAATGTTCGTTTACGCTGATTACTTCGCGCAGTGTGGTTGCAAAAACCGATGCATTTGGAAATGTTTCCTTTACCCGGTTTATCAAGCCTTTAAAACCATCGATTTTACCATGCAAACCTTCGCCACCGGCAGGTGGGCCTTCAATTCCAAAACAAAGTTGGAAATCCTCTTCATTTCCGATCAGAATATCGCTAACAGAAGCGATTTCATTAAAATTTGCATGTAATTCTTTTTCGCGACCTTTCCAGAATGAAGCACGATAGTTGAGGTCGAATGAAATTTTTGTACCGTGTTTTTTGGCTGCCCTTGCAATTTCGAGACAAAACTGGCTGGTTTCGGGCGAAAGCGCGCCAATCAAACCCGAGAGATGAACAATCTGCACACCTTCAGTTCCAAATATTCTTTCCAAATCGAAGTCTTTACATTGAGTGTGCGGCCAACTTCCCCGGCGCGATCGTTATGTACCCGAGGGCCACGTGATCCGTAACCACTGTCGGCAATATTAAACTGGTGGCGGAAACCCCATGGATCGCCCTGCTCAACTTCAGGCCCTTCAAAATCCATATTCCTGCTTTTCAAATTACTTTTAATGAACTGGGCAATTGGACTTCCCTTCACGAAAGTGGTAAGAACTTTTACCGGCAACCCCAGAAACGAAGCAACACTTGCAACGTTGGTTTCAGCGCTTGTAGCATACATTGTATATGTGTCGCTGCTGTGCACCGGCTGGCCGTTTACGGGGGTAATTCTAACACCCATACTTGTTGGGACAAGCAAGGCATATTTACAGTTTTCTTTTAATTTCATAGATTGAGATTTTAAGCCCCTCTAAATCTCCCCGGAGGGGAGACTTTCGAAAAGCACAGTTTTAAAATATTCTTATTACAATGGCATCATTTTTATTTTTTCTTTTCCCTCCCCCAGGGGAGGGCTGGGAGGGGCTTCTAAACTCCCCCAAACGCACTGTATCCGCCATCAACAGGAATAATTATTCCGGTAACAAAGCTTGATACATCGGAAAGTAAAAAGAGTGTTGCACCTTGCAAATCATCGGGATCGCCAAATTTTCCCATTGGTGTGTTGTTTACAATTTTTTGACCGCGCGGCGAGTAGTTTCCGGTTTTTTCATCGGTTACCAAAAAGCGGTTTTGGTTTGTAATAAAAAATCCGGGAGCAATTGCATTTACCCTGATACCAATTTTTGCAAAATGCACTGCCATCCACTGTGTTAAATTGTTTATTGACGCTTTTGCGGCTGAATAAGCCGGTATTTTAGTAAGCGGTTTGTATGAGTTCATTGAAGAAATATTCAGTACATTTCCTTTACGGTTTTTCAACATATCTTTTGTAAAAACCATTGTGGGCAGCAGCGTTCCTTTAAAGTTGAGTGCAAAAACCTTGTCAAATCCTTCCATTTCAAGGCCGTAAAAAGTATCTTCAAGTTTGTCGATATTTTCTTCAGTTATTTCCTCAACTTTTGTTGTAGCCTGAGGGCTGTTTCCGCCTGCACCGTTTATCAGCACATCAATATCTCCAAGTTTCTCATTGATTTCGAGCTTTGCTTTTTCGAGCGATGCCTTGTCTAAAACATTGGCTTCAACCCCAATAACTGTTGCATTATACTGTGCTGCAATTTCTGCTGCAACTGAATCGGCAACTTGTTTGTTGATATCGGCAATGGCAATTTTCATGTCAACTGAGGCAAGCGCTTTTACAATTGCGCTACCCAAAACACCGGCGCCACCGGTAATTACACATACTTTTCCTTTTAGGTCGTCAAATGAAATTGGTTTTTTCATTAATTGTTTATTTAAATTCCTTGTAATAATCTATGTTTTCTTTTGTAATAATATCGATTGAAGTATAACTCTGTTCTGAAATGTTATTCTTTTCAACAACAAATCTGAAAAGTTTATTTACAGCATTGTATCCTTGTTCTTCGGGGCGTTGGCAAATCAGGAAATGAACAATATCCTTATTCAAAAACTCGACATTCCATTTTACAAGATCGTGTCCAATCACTTTTATATTTTCAAGTTTGAATTTCTCAATTAGCCTTCCCGCAAAAAATACTTTCGAATTGGTAACAAAGATTCCTTTTATATTATTGCTTTCGATTATGTTTTTGACATCATCCATCCAAACTTCATCATCTGTATCTGATACTTCAGTCGTGAAAAGCTGGTGCCCGTCTTTATTGTTTTTTTTGTACCAGTCATAAAATCCTTTTTCACGTTCAATTAAATGGGTTTGATTATCCATTTCTTTGGCAAAATGAATGATAAGAATGTTTCCACCGGGGAGCATCAAATCAAGCAGTTTGCCTGAAACGAGGCCACTTTGATAAGAATTCTGGCCAATGTAACTGATTTGCCCTGCATCTTTTATTTCTGAATCGATAAAAACAAATGGTATGCTGTGTATTTTCAGGTTTTCAATAAATTCAAGTGATTCTTTTTTGAAAAAAGGGGCTAA
Source organism: Draconibacterium sp. (assembly GCA_016705335.1). Lineage (GTDB taxonomy): Bacteria > Bacteroidota > Bacteroidia > Bacteroidales > Prolixibacteraceae > Draconibacterium. Next base: position 10,149 of record JADIYN010000050.1, read on the forward strand.
TACCACACCATCCGGCTTCAATTTTATAATATTTTCAGCTTCCTTCACAAACTCTGTCCTGTCGGTTTGACTAAAAGTAAAAGGCGAAATTTGAATTCCATATTGTTGTAATTCAGCCATTCGTTTGTAAATGCCAATTAAGGGCTTGTTCCAATATCCCTCTTTTGAGGGTGGTTGTGGAAGGAGAGTTGCAAACACAGGCGATTTTTTCGAAGCAAGGTTGCTGGCAAAAATGTTGGGTTTATAATCGAGTTCTTCAATAATTTTAAGGATCTTTTTTTTTGTCCGTTCCGATACCTCGCCACGGTTATGTAAAACCCGATCAACAGTGCCAATTGAAACATTTGCTTTTTCGGCAATATCTTTAATCCGTATTTGAATATTTGTTTCTATAATGATTTGATTTTAAATTATTTAATTGATCAAAAGCATAAAGTGAGGTACAAAACTACTGAATTATTTTAGATTTCGTGTTCGTACACGGAAAAATAATTCCTAACAGTATCAGTTAGGATTTTACGGAAAACCAACTTTTATTTCTGAAGGAGAGGGTAAATTGTATTTTAAAATAATTGCCCTGACAGATTTCCAAAATCTGGCCGGGCAATATCAAAAAGTCTGTTTATCTCAATTATGCTGATTGTAAAAATCCAGTGCTTTGGGCATTATTTTATTTAATTGATTTATTCTGTTTTGCGGGTCGGGATGGGTTGATAAAAATTCAGGAGTTCCGCCCGAACCAGCTTGCTGCATTCGTTCCCATAGTAAAGGGGCTTCGCGCGGATCGTAGCCCGCCATTGCCATAAAATACAAACCCATTTCATCGGCTTCTGATTCATGTTTCCGGCTGTATGGTAACATAACTCCCAACTGGGTGCCAACGCCAAATGCTAACAATGCCAGTTGTGTTGTTTGCTCTTTTTCCTTACTCATTGCTTCCGATAAAGCTACCCCTCCCATTTCAACCACCATTTGCTGCGACATGCGTTCGTTCCCATGATTGGCAATGGCATGTGCAATTTCGTGAGCCATTACAACCGCAATTCCATTATCGTTTTTACAAACAGGCAAAATACCTTCATAAAAAACTATTTTTCCACCGGGCATGCACCAGGCATTCATCGTTTTTGATTCAAGCAGGTTGTATTCCCATTTGTAGCCATCGATTAAGGATATTCGATCGATACTTTGCAGATACTTTTCGACGGCTTCTGTGATTTTCATACCCACTTGCCGAATGTTTTGTGTTGCTTGCCTGTTGTTCGATATTTTCTCGGTTTGAAGTACTGTGTTATAACTTTCGTTACTCAATGACAGCATTTGAGATGATGGAATTGCTGTAAACTGTCGGCGGTTGGTTAGCGGAACTGTGCTGCAGGCCATTAAAAATATCAACAGCGATGCAAAAATTGTATGTTTCATTTTCTTGTTATTCATTTTTTAATGTGTTGAATATGAACTTAAAATTTATTTTTTTTATTGTATCGGGTTTTGTTTTTGAAAGAACAATTTAAAATCACCCTGGTTTAATTAGACGTTTGTAATTCACGAATATTGTGATTTTGAAATTAATTTTATGTTCTATATTTCCACTTTTTCAATATGCTTTGAGATTAAAAGTTGCCTGATTGTGATTATGAATTGTTTCAAAAAGTGTTACATTTTGTGAAAATATTAAGACTGCATTTAAATTCTGTAAACTTGATTGCAAAAAAACAAAATAATCAGTAAAGACAAAAACATTCACCAATCCATTCACCTTTCCCTTTTTGCATTTTTTTCAAAATTTAACCATATTTTAATATGCTTTCAGGTACCTGGTTTAGCAATTTTAAGGTACTTTTGCGCGATTCAAAAATATTGGTAATGAACAGTAAAGTCTCTGGATTTCTAAAAACAAAAGTTGGTCTTTTTAAACATTTGTCTGAAAATAGAATTGATGAAATAGTAAAAGCATCGCGTATAGTTTTTTACGAAGTAAATGAAGCAGTAATTCGTTTGGGCGAAGAAGCAACGTTTCTTGGTGTTTTACTTGAGGGTGAATTAAAAATATCAGGAGTTGTTGATGGAGGTGTACAAACACAGATTGGTTTTTTTAAGAAAGGCGACACGTTTGGAGAAATGGCACTAATGAGCCACGAGCGGATAATTGCAGATTTAATAGCAAATACTCCGTGTACTGTTTTGCGAATTCCTGTTGAAATTTTCCAGTCGGTAATTATGTCGGAACCAATTTTTCTGCAGCATGTTTCAAAAACAATAATCGAACGCATGAAGCAGCTTGCCGAGGATCCTGCAAAAGCTTCGCTTGCATTTCAAAAAAGCGATGACCCATACGGAATGGCGCTGAAAGGTGAAAGACCGAGAAAAATACTTGTAATCAACAGTGGATCTTCGTCTGTAAAATACGCTTTTTTTGATTCTGAAAACCCTGAAAATAAAGCTACAGGACAGGTTGAACGCATCGGTATGACAGGAACTATACTCACTTTCAAGGGACCAAAAGGTGAAATCAAACTTGAACTTGAAAAAGGTGGATATACTGAAGCCTTGCAAGCCATTATAAAGTATTGTCAAACAAGGAAACGGGGATGATTAAATCACGGGCTGATATTAGCGTGGTTGGTCACCGGATGGTTCATGGTGGCGAAAAATTCAGGGAATCTATTGTTGTGAATGAAGAGATTCTTGTTGAACTTGAAAAATTGAATCCACTTGCACCGTTGCACAATCCGGTAAATATTGCAGGAATAAAAGAGGCAATGAAGGTTTTCTCTTCTGTACCTCATGTTGCGGTTTTTGATACTGCATTTCACTCTACTTTACCATCATATGCCTATTTATATGGATTACCTTATGAATATTATGAAAAAAATGGTGTGCGGCGTTACGGATTTCATGGCAGTTCGCATGGTTTTGTAAGTCTGAAAGCTTCAAAATTTCTTCAAAAAAGAGTTAATGAACTAAAAATTACAAGCTGCCATCTTGGAAACGGTGCATCCCTTTGCGCTATCGAACACGGAAGATCAGTTGACACCACCATGGGATTTACACCAGGCGAAGGGTTGATTATGGGAACCCGCTCCGGCGATCTTGATCCGGGGATTATAACTTATCTTCAGCGCGAAGAGGGGCTAACCGGTGCTGAAATTGATCAGTTGCTTAACAGAAAAAGCGGACTGCTTGGCCTTTCAGGAATTTCGGGCGACATGCGCGAAATTGAACAGGCAGCTGCAAAAGGTGACACCCGGGCGTTAATTGCATTGAAAGCATTTAGTTACAAAATTAGAAAATACATTGGCGCATATATGGCGGCGATGGGCGGTACCGATGTGATTATTTTCACGGGAGGAATTGGTCAGGGAAGTTCAGGTGTGCGCTCACTCGCTTTGCAGGGGCTCCAGATAATGGGAATTCACCTCGACGATAAACGAAATCGTGAAGCTAATGGTTTTGCAGGTGTATGCCGCATTTCAACTGATGAATCGCCGGTTACGGTACTTATTGTTCCAACTGACGAAGAGCGGATGATTGCACGAGAAACGCTTCGTGCACTAAGTCTGTCGTATCTTAGAGATGTTACAAAAGCTCAGCAGAATGAGCCTTTTCTGCTCGAAGTTTCTGCCCATCATATCCATCTTTCGCAGGAACATGTAGAAGCCTTGTTTGGTAAAGGGCACGTACTAACCTGGCACAGTGACCTTTCTCAACCCGGCCAGTTTGCGTGTAAAGAACAGGTTAATGTTGTAGGTCCAAAAGGAAGTATTAACCGGTTACGCGTACTTGGCCCAACACGAAAAGAAACACAGCTTGAAATATCAATGACCGAACAATTTAAATTGGGAATCCATCCACCAATCCGCGAATCAGGAGACTTGAACGGAACTCCTGGTTGTATTCTTGAAGGCCCCAAAGGAATGGTGACAACTTGAGAAAGGTGTGATTTGTGCTTTGAGACACATACACATGGCTCCCGAAGACGCACTCCATTATGGTGTAAAGGATAAATCTACTGTTCGGGTTCGGGTAAAAGGTGCAAGGGAACTGGTTTTTGGCGATGTTTTAATTCGTGTCAGCCCAAGCTATAAACTGGCCATGCACATTGATACCGACGAAGGAAATGCCGCAAGTCTGAAAACCGGAGATTTGGTATATATTGAAGGAATACAACATCAGGATTAAACTGGAACATTTTGTTGAAAAACTTTAATACCGAAAGTTTATTATTTGACAGAATTTCAAATAACAAAAATCAAACATTTTCAAACTCAGGAATTGTAATATTCAAAACTAATTCAATTCCTGGTTAGGTCATGAAATTTAAAATTCAATGGTTTTTCTGATTGACGTAATAAAATTTCCTGAATTGAGTCAAGTTTACACTTCCTGAACCAGTTCAACAATTTCCTGGCCTTTTCTAATAGCATCCAAATTTAAAGGAATTGTATTGTGATAACGGTCAGGTAATGATTTTTGCAGGCCTTTTTCCACATTGTCAAGCGTTACAATTGGACGAATTTTAAGATAACTGCCAAACACAATCATGTTAAAAACCTTTGGATTCCCCATTTCAACTGCAGTTACTGTTGCATCAACTTTATATATATTAATATCGGTTCGTTGTGGCGGGTGAATTACGCCATTTGGATCGTAAAGCAAAATACCTCCCGGCTTGACCGATTTTTCGAATTTATCCATACTTTGCTGGTTCAAAATAATAGCAGAATCAAAATGTTTTACAATTGGCGAACTGATTCGTGTATCGCTCAAAATTACAGTTACGTTTGCAGTTCCGCCGCGCATTTCAGGACCGTACGAAGGAAACCACGTGACTTCCTTGTTTTCCATGATTCCTGAATAAGCTAAAATTTTTCCCATCGAAAGTACACCCTGTCCTCCAAAACCTGCAATTATCAATTCTTCAGTCATTTTTTTGTTGTTTTTTGTTTTGAGAAAGTTACACACCTTTCACGCTATCTTTTAAATCGCCAAGTGGATAATAAGGTATCATGTTGTCTTCCATCCATTTATTGGCAGCTATCGGGGTCATTTTCCATCCCGAGTTGCAAGTAGAAACCACTTCAACAAATGAAGTTCCTTTTTTGGCAAGCACATTTTCCATGGCTTTTTTAAGCGATTTTTTACATTTACGAACGGCGCCTGCGGTATGAACTGCCTGACGGGTTACATACGAAGTTCCCGGAAGCTGAGCAATTAAATTGGTTATCCTCATCGGATACCCGTTTAAATCAACATTTCTGCCCATTGGTGTTGTTGATGTTACCATTCCTTCGAGTGTGGTTGGCGCCATTTGTCCGCCTGTCATTCCGTAAATTCCGTTATTAATAAAAACAACAAGAATATTCTCACCACGATTGCAGGCATGCATAATTTCTGCTGCTCCAATTGAAGCCAAATCGCCATCTCCCTGATATGTGAATACAAAATTATCAGGATATAATCTTGAAATGCCTGTGGCAACTGCCGGCGCCCGGCCATGAGCTGCTTCCTGCCAGTCGATGTCGATGTAATTGTATGCAAAAACTGCGCAACCAACCGGAGCCACACCTACAGTTATCTCCTGAATTCCCAGTTCTTCAATCAGTTCAGCAAGAATTTTATGAACAACACCATGCGAACAGCCGGGGCAATAATGCATGTATGTATCTTCCTGAACTTTGGATTTTTCGTAAACCAGGTTTTCCGGTTTAATAAGATCTTTTAACTCCATAACTAATTTCCCATGAAAATTTTTCTTCCAACGCTTCTACAACCTCTTCGGGTGATGGTATAATTCCTCCCATTCTTCCAAAATAATTAACCCTCGCATTACTTCCGGCTTCATATACCGATAGTTTTATGTCTTCTACCATTTGTCCGGCACTCATTTCAACAGACATGAATCCTTTTACCTTTCGGGCAAGCTCTTTAATTACAAGTTTCGGAAAAGGGAAAAGCGTAATTGGCCTGAGCAGCCCGACTTTTAAACCTTTTGCACGGGCAATTTGTACCGATTTCTGACAAACTCTTGACGAAGTACCAAAAGCCACAAGTACAAATTCAGCATCGTCACATTGAAATGCTTCGTATCTCACTTCTTTTTCTTCCATCATCCTGTATTTTTCCTGAAAACGGAGGTTGTTGGCTTCCATCTCTTCAGAACCCATTACAAGTGATGAAACAACATTTTTTTTCCGTGAGGCAGGTTTTCCGGTTGTTGCCCAGCTACCCCAGTTTTCGTTTATTTCTTCACTTGTCCACCTGGGTTTAAATTCGGCAAGTTCTACTTTCTCCATCATTTGCCCCAATGCGCCATCAGTTAAAATCAAAGCCGGATTCCGGTATTTAAAGGCAAGTTCGAATCCCAGATTAACAAAATCATTCATCTCCTGAACCGACGATGGTGCAAGAACTATTAACTTATAATCACCATGTCCACCGCCTTTTACGGCTTGAAAATAATCGGCCTGTGAAGGCTGGATTGTGCCCAGTCCCGGACCGCCGCGCGTTACGTTAACTATCAGGCATGGTAATTCGGCACCTGCCAAATACGAAATACCTTCTGCCATCAAACTAATTCCCGGGCTTGACGATGATGTCATTGCTTTTTTGCCCGAACCAGCTGCACCATAAACCATATTTATTGCTGCAACTTCGCTTTCGGCCTGTAATACTACCATGCCGGTTTCTTCCCACGGACGACGCATCATCAGTGTTTCCATCACCTCCGACTGTGGTGTAATGGGATAACCAAAGTAACCGTCGCAACCGCAGCGGATTGCTGCTTCTGCCAGCACTTCATTACCTTTCATCAATTTTATTTCCGACATACTTTTATTTTCTATTTTTTAATGATTAATGATTAGCTTTTTTTGATTTCATTAATATTTATCAATAATAATTAATCATTCATTAAATCTTCATCCTGTAAATTGTTATGCACGTATCAGGACACACAACTCCGCAATTTGAACAGCCGATGCATTCCTCCGGATTTTCCATGTACGAATAATGATAACCGCGGCTGTTTACTTCCCTGTTTAATCGTAAAACATCCTGTGGGCAGGCCTTCAACACAAAGCCCGCAACCTTTGCATCCTTCAATTTCAACAACAATTGCACCTATAACTTTTGCCATTATTCTGATATTTTGCCTTAAAATTAATAACCGTAATCTTCTAAAAAGAAAATAAAAGTCAGGTTCTTTAAAAATAATTTCAACAAGTTATCATCCTTAAAATAATCAACATGTTTACTTATGATTTACTTGAAAACTGTATGAAATTATTAATGATTGATTAGAAATTACAAAACTATTTTTCCGGCGATTGATATAGTGCAACATAAGTTGCTAATTATGAAAAATAAAGGTGATAATTGTCAATGATTTTGATGCAGAAATTGGTATTTACGTGGTATAAAGGAAGCGTGTTAAAATATTCCGGTGAATTCCCAGATATGAAGCAATATGTTGCCGCTGGAGTTTTTTCCCAAGTTCAGGGTTTTCGGCAAAGAATTTTCTGATTCGCTGTTCAGCATTTAACGATTGAAATGAATGGACGCGTGCCATAGATTGAATATAACTTTCTTCCGCCAGAATTCTAACTGTTCGTTCAAATCTGGGGTTTGTGTCAAGCAGGTTTTTGAATTCATCTTTTTCAATATAAATCAACTCCGAATCTTCGTAGGCACGAATTGATTCCGTTGAATTTCTTCCAAAATAAAAACCTTCGTGGTTGCTGACAATAAAGTTATTTGGAGGAAAGAAAAATCTTGAAATCCATTCGGTGCCACCATCAGAAAGATAAGTTGCGTAAAGTAACCCGTTCAATAAAATTCCAATTCGTTTCGTTTTTTCTCCATAACCGATAAACGATTCACCCTTGTGTAAAAATACAGGTTTGTTTTTCAGTTTGAGTTCGTGAATAACATCGAGGGTTAATTTGTAGCGCGATATTATTTTGTTTTTGTCCATTATTTTTCTGGATGCTGGATGCTTGTTTCAGGATACTTGTTCCTTGTTACCTGGTATTTTTTCTTAACTTTTGCTTTCCGACCCCGGCTCTCATCTCTTAGCCATTTGCTCCGTATTCAGCATTAAAAAACTTTAACCGTTGCTCCAGTTCGTTAAATTGAGTGGGTTGAACAAACGAAACACAAGCTCGGATTCCTTCTTCGTCACTTCCTGTATTGTCCAGAGCAATTGCGCTGATTCCATAATAAAGCAGGTTTTCAACAAGTTGATTTCCTGTCATTCCCGGAAAACCAAGTGTGAAATAAAAACCATCGGCAATAGGTTCATCCATATCGGTTTTGTAAACAATTTCGAAACCGTTTTCAGTAAAAAGCTTTTTCATGATTTTGGCTTTTTCGCCATAAGCTTTAACATCTTCAACAAAATTGAATTGCCCTTTATTAGCGGCTTCGAGCATGGCTGCAAGCGCCCACTGAGCAGAGTGGCTTGTACCCGACGAAATAGAATAAAGCAATCTTAAAACAATTGTGCTGCCAAATGTTGGACTTTCGAAACGTTTTTGCAAATCAGCATATTCTCTTTTGAACAATTGATTTGAAATGATCATCAACCCACAACGCTGACCGGCATATGAGAATATTTTCGAACTTGAGATGAAAAGTATATAATTGTCGGTGTATTTGGCAACAGTTGGTTGATAAGGAGGAACGCCGGGTTTCGAAAAATCCTGACGGAAATCCATACCAAAATAGGCCAAATCTTCCATTACGATAACATCATATTTATTGGCCAGTTCGCCAATAATTTGCAATTCATCATCTGGTAAAACAAATCCATGCAGGATTGTTTGGGTTCGAATAAATTATAGAATTGATATTTCCCTTTGACAAGAAATTCTTCAAGTTTTGATCGTATTTTTTCTCCCCTGAAACTGAAAACATCAAAAGTTTCATATTTCAATCCGAGTACCATCATCTGTTGTTTTTGTACCGGAAAACCGGGATCAATAAATAACGCTGTGTCTTTATTTTTGTCAATGAATCCGGCAGCCAAGAATGCTGAGAAAGTTCCCTGCATTGATCCAACTGTTGGAATGCAGCTTTTGGGATTGACTTCAATATTCATGAAATTTTTCACAAATAAAGCAGCTTGTTCTTTTAATGGTTTTATCCCGTCGATGATTGGATAAATTGATGCAACCCCCTTTTTCAAAGCTTCAATTTCGGCGTTTACACCAACTTGTGCTGGCGGCAAACCGGGAACGCCCATTTCCATACGTATATATTTTACGCCAGTTTCTTCCTCAACCAAATTTACCAAAGCAACTATTTCGCGAATAGAAGCTTTTCCAACATCGGCGATACGGAGTTCTTTTATTTTTTGATCGACAACAGATTTATTTAATGGAGAATTGGACATGGGAAAAATTAGAAATTAGAAATTAGAAATTAGAAATTAAAAATTCAGAGTTCAGAGTTCGGGTTACAAGTTACGGGTTACAGGTTAAGAAATGCTTATTGAATACAGTAAATGGTAAATAGTAAATAGTAAATATTAACATGTATCCTGCAACCTGCAACCTGTAACTTTCCTTACCACCCAAAATCGGCACTAATTTGTTTTACCCATTTTTCAAGGCGTTCATCAGTCAGTTCGGGCTCAAAATCCTCATCAACGGGCAGGCCCAGAAACTTACCGTCAACTACAGCTTCCGACTCGTGGTATTCGTATTCACCGGCATCAACAAGTCCTGATAATACTGCACCGTTTTTGATAAGTTCGTTAGCAAGTAGTGCGATATGATCTACAAAAGTTGCAGCATAAGTTATATGATCGCCAAGACCAAAAATGGCGATTGTTTTTCCTTCGTAATTTGTTTTGCTGATTTCGGGTAAAAATTCAGCCCAATCAACATTCGAATAGGTTGATTTCCATGTGTCTTTCCCAACGGTTGAAATACCGAAAATGATTTTATCATATTTTTCGATATCGGCTACCGAAGCTGAATTTACCGGAACCATAACCACTTTGTCGTCACCAATTAAATTTTTTAATTTATCGGCAACCCGGTTAACCGATCCTTTAAGCGGACCAAAGAATATTGCTGTCTTGCTCATTTTATTAAATTTTTTATTTGATTTTTTATTGATTGTGAATATTGATTTCGCCGCGTTCGTATTCGCCAAGGATTGATAAACTTGACGCCCCTTTTAACACCTGGTGAATGGCTTTGTCGTATTTTTCAGGATCTTCCCATTCCACATCAACATGAAACGTGTATTCATTAGGTTTACCGATAACGGGCACCGACTGGATTTTTGTAAGGTTGATCTGATTTTCGGCAAATGTATTTAAAACCCTTGCCAAAGCGCCGTGAAAATGGCCAACTTCAAAACAAATAGAAGCCTTGTTAGTGCCCTGGGTTTTATTGCCTTGTTTTGAAAGGATAAGAAAACGCGTATAATTTTTCTTGTTGGTTTCAATTCCGGTTTCGAGTACTTCGAGGCTGTAAAGTTTTGCCGATCGCAAATTTCCAATAGCTGCAGCATAACTTAATCCTTTGTCGTGAACCAATTTTGCAGCGGCGGCTGTATCAACATTCTCATGTTTCTCAACATTTGGAAAATATTTTTCGAGATATTCGGCACACTGTTCAATTGCAACCGGGTGAGAATAAATATCGGTTATCTGATCGGCTTTTGTACCGGGATTAACCATTAGGTTTTGCTGAATATGCAGATAAATTTCGCCAATTATGCGTAAGTGATAATCGCGGATAAGCTGATAATTTTTAAGGATACTTCCGGCTATTGAATTTTCGATAGCCATTACGGCCAAATCCACTTTGTCAGTATCTATCATTTCGCACACGTTGGTGAATGTTTTGCATTCAACCACTTCAATTTTATCATTGAAAAACTTCAGTGCGGCATCTTCGTGAAAAGAACCAACGATTCCCTGGATTGCAACTCGTTTCATTTTTTGTTTTTAATAGGCACCAAATATATAAAAACCGATTGGGATTTGAATGTCTGCATTGAAAATGAAACGTTATCGGTAATGTTGATTTTAAAATGAATACTGGCCCTCATTCACCAAAAAATCGCCGCTGTGGTTTTGTAATATATCGTGACATTTTTGCAAATCAGTAGGCCGCAGAACAATAACAGCAGTTTCTTCGCTGTTCGAAAAAGCATACATATATTCAATAAACACATTTTCGGCATTCAGAATATTGAGCATTCTTGCAAGCCCGCCCGGACGATTTGGCGATTTTACAAGAATTACATCGGTGATTTGTACAGCGAAATTATTCTGCTTCAGCAAAAGTTTTGCTCTTTCAGGATCAGAAACAATAAGTCGCAGAATGCCAAAATCGGAAGTATCGGCAATGGTAAAAGCCGACATATTCAAGCCCGCATCACTAAGGATTTGGGTAACTTCATTTAATCTTCCTGATTTGTTTTCGAGGAAAACAGATACTTGTTTAATAATCATGATTTTCAGATTTTACGGTTGTCGATTACACGTTTTGCTTTACCGGCTGTGCGTTCAATGGTTTTGGGTTCAACAAGTTTTACCCGGATAGAAATTCCCAAAGTGCTTTGAATCCTGTCGGTTATTTTTTTGCGAAGGGTTTCGAGTTGCTTAATTTCATCCGAGAAAAACTGTTCCTGTACTTCGACCATTAAATTCACCACATCCAGCGTTTCTTCGCGATCAATAATTAAAAGATAATGTGGTTCGGTTTCGCTCATTTCAAGCAAAACTGTTTCTATTTGTGACGGAAAAACATTCACACCCCTAATAATAAGCATGTCGTCAGTTCTGCCCAGGCATTTTTCCATACGAACCAAAGTGCGGCCACATTCGCACTTATCGTAAATCAGACGGGTTAAATCACGGGTACGGTAACGCAAAATGGGCATTCCTTCTTTTGTAACTGTTGAGAATACAAGTTCTCCCATTTCTCCATGTTCAACGGGTTCAAGTGTTTCAGGATTGATAATTTCGGGTATAAAATGATCTTCCATTACGTGCATTCCGCACTGGTACTCACATTCACACGAAACTCCCGGGCCAATAACTTCGCTTAATCCGTAAATATCGATGGCTTTTATTTTTAGTTTGGTTTCAATCTCTTTGCGCATATTTTCGCTCCACGGCTCAGCGCCAAAAATACCGATCCGTAAATTCAGCGACTCAGGAGTTATTCCCATTTCTTTCATGACCTCAGCCAAATACAGCGCATATGACGGTGTGCAGGCAATTACGCTTGTGCCAAAATCCTGCATCAGTAAAATTTGTTTATCAGTATTTCCACCTGAAATGGGTATAACTGTGGCGCCCAAATTTTCAGTTCCGTAGTGCAAACCAAGTCCACCGGTAAAAAGGCCATAACCATAGGCAACCTGCACAATATCATTTTTATGAACACCCGCCATAGCCAGCGATCGGGTTACTACTTCTGCCCACATTTGCAAATCATTGCGCGTATATCCCACAACAGTAGGTTTACCCGTTGTGCCTGAACTTGCATGAACACGCACAATTTCGCTCATTGGTGTTGTAAACATACCAAACGGGTAGTTGTCGCGTAAATCGGATTTGATGGTAAACGGTAATTTTGAAATATCACGAATGCTATTGATATCGCCGGGAACGAGACCTTTTTCCTGCATCTTTTTTCGGTAACTTTCGTTGCTGTGATAAATCCGTTTCACGGTTTGAATGAGCCTTTCCGACTGAATTGCATCCATTTCATCACGGGAAGCACATTCAATTTTTTCATTCCAGATCATAGGTTGAATTATTGTTTTTGGTTTTGGGGTTTAAAGATAAACGGTAATATTTGGAATTGAAAATCAGATGCCCGAAATTTTGAATTTGACTGTGGATTTATGTTTTAATTTTAAAGCATTTTGTGTTGAATCTTTTTTAAGTAATTATATTTTATAATCCCAGATATCTCTTGCGTATTCTGCAATAGAACGGTCAGATGAAAACTTACCCGAACGGGCAACATTTAAAATCGACATTCGCGTCCAGTTTTCTTTGTCAAGATATGCTTTACTTACTTTTTCCTGGCAATGAAAATAAGATTGAAAATCTGCCAACACCATATATCTGTCGTCCCAAAGCAGGTTATTAACCAATGGTTTGAAGAGTTCAGTATTTCCTTCAGAAAAATAACCTCCGGATAATTGATCGATAGCTTTTTTAAGCAACGGGTTGGATTTGTAATATTCGTATGAATTGTATCCTTCAGTTTTTTTTGCATTTACTTCATTAACGTTTAACCCGAAAAGGAAAAAATTTTCATTCCCTACTTCATCAAGAATTTCAACATTTGCACCATCCAAAGTGCCAATCGTCAGTGCTCCGTTCATCATAAATTTCATATTGCCGGTTCCCGATGCTTCTTTCCCGGCCAGTGAAATTTGTTCCGATAAATCGGCGGCAGGATAGGTAAAATGCCCTATTTGCACATTAAAGTTTGGAATGAATACCACTTTTAGCTTATTGTTTATTTCAGGATCGTTATTGATTACTTTACCTACAGAATTTATCAGTTTTATTATCAGTTTGGCCATAGTATAACCGGGTGCTGCTTTTCCCCCAAACAGAAAAACCCTTGATGGAATTTCCATTTCAGGATTTTCCTTTAGTTGGTTATATAAGCTGATTATGTGCAGAATATTTAAATGCTGGCGTTTGTATTCGTGGATCCGTTTTACCTGTATATCAAACAAAGCATCTGTTGTTATTTCAATTCCAGTTGCTTTTTTAATCCATTCTGCAAGAACAATCTTATTTTGAGTTTTCACTTTTTTGCCAGTTAGCACGGAATACACTGTCTTCTGCCAGTGCTTCAATTTTGCCGATTTCGGAGGAAAAATTCAATAACCAATTGTCACCAATGTTTTTGTTTAACAGTTTAGTCAGATTTTGATTACTGGCTCCAATCCATCGGCGTGGTGTAACACCATTTGTAACATTAAAAAACTTTTCGGGCCACATTTCATAAAAATCAAACAAAACGTTTTTTTTAAGTAAATCGGAGTGAAGTTTTGCCACACCATTTATTCGTTGGCTGCCAATGCAGGCCAGGTTTGCCATTCGCACATATTTTGGCCCACTTTCTTCAATAACTGACATTCTTGCCAGCTTTGCATCGTCACCTGGAAACTTGTTTTTTACGGATTCAAGAAAGCGAGAATTGATTTCGTAAATGATTTCCATTTGCCTTGGTAAAAGATTTTGAAACAAATCGAGCCGCCATTTCTCAAGTGCTTCAGGCAGTAAAGTGTGATTTGTATAGTCGAATGTATGTGTTGTGATGTACCATGCTTCATCCCATTCCATTCCATAATCGTCTAATAAAAGTCTCATTAATTCGGCAATAGCAACTGATGGATGGGTATCGTTAAGTTGAATGCTGAAATGCTCGTGAAAAGACTCAAGTTTAGCGCCGCGTAAAAAATGAATACGTAACATATCCTTAAGAGAACAGCATGCAAAGAAGTATTGTTGCATGAGTCGCAACTGCTTTCCTGCATCGGTTATATCATTCGGATACAATATTTTTGTAATGGTTTCAGAAGCAACTTTTTCTTCAACGGCGGCATCATAATCGCCCATGTTAAAATCTTGAAAGTCAAAAGATTCAATAGCTTCTGCTTTCCACAGTCTCATCATAATTGTTTTTTTTATTGCCATAGCCGACAATTGGCGTATCGTATGGAATTCCTTTTATTACGCGGCATGGAATCCATTTTACCCGATAATTATTCTTATCATCAACATAAACTTCAGTATGCCCACCAAGTGATACTTCCTGCGTGAATTCAGGTTTTGCCAGCTCCCAGGGATTTCCATACCGAAGCCATTTGTCAGTTATTTCAACCTGCCACCCATCATTGATTTCCTGGTCAAAAATGCCAAATTCATACCTGATTCCATAACCAAATGCATGAATTCCCAAAGTTGCCATTGAATCGAGATAACATGAAGCCAAACGGCCCAATCCGCCATTTCCAAGCCCGGGCTCTTCTTCCTGTTCAAGAAGATAATTCAAATCAATTCCAAATTTCTTTAAAGCCTTTTGGGTTGAATTTACAATTCCAACACACAATAAGTTGTTTCCAAGGTGTGGGCCGGGAAGAAATTCGGCAGACAAATAACCAACAACTTTAAAATCAGGATTTGAAGCGGAATCATCAAATGCCTGAAGTTCAGTAAACCAAGAATTAAAGATCCGATCTCTAACAGTATAGGATAAAGCCAAATAAAGATCATTCCTGCTTGCATTTGAAAGACTTACACCCTGCATATACTTAAGATTATTAATAAAGTCATGTTCGATTGATTTTGTGCCAGTTCCGGTGCGTAGTTCGTTAACATATTTTACTTCATTCAATTTATCTTTCATAATCTTTTTAATTATAACAAATTCAGTATTTAAACTGAAAAATGTAATTCCAGCATTGAAAATGTTGTGTTACTTCAAATAAAGATAAATAAAAATAAAAAAAATGGTTATGTCAGTATGCTTAAAAAATCTGATTAGCAGATGAATTCTGTTAATTAAATATAAAGTGGATAACTCTGAATGAAATAGTTACATTTTTCAAAACTGATTTGTTTCATTAAGTAATATCAAAAAAGTAAAAAGTCGATTTTACCTATTAATTCTGTTCTCAGTTTTCTCTTTCTTCTTTGCGTTTTTATGGTTGTTTTTTTCTTCCTTGATCAATTGCTTTTCTACCGTTAAAACTTCTTCCTGGTTAATTTCGATTTGAATAAAACGCACGAATTTTTCAAAATCAATTTGGGTAATAATGCGATCTGCTTTATCTGGAAAGACCGAATCAACAGGAAATCTGAAATTAAGTTTAAGCGAAAGCTGATAATATTTTGATAAAGAATCAGCAGGTTTTGGCAGAATATAAGGTTGCAAACGGCTTTCATAACCGGGTACAAGCCAGGGCGAAAGTTCGGGTCCAAACTCGATATATCGTTTTAACACAATATTTTTGTTTGGATATTTTTTTTGGTTGGTGTACCATACTTCATTTACTTTAAGCATAGCATTGTACGTTTCTTCTTCTGTATCAACAGATTCGAGGCTGTCCAGCATTTTATCCAATTCAATTGTCATTGCTTTGTCATATTCCTGATTATTTTTAATTGCACGCATGCCCAAATGAACTCCCATAAGGTTTGAGTACATATCTTCAGGTGAAAAGCTGGAGAATTTTTCAGAAATCAGTGGAACATAAGATGCGCCAAACCATGTTGAAATCTCGTGCCACATTGATAAATCGAAAGAAATTTTTCCGGCAAGACTTATTATTTGTTCTTCACTCAAATCAGCAGGAACGTTCAAATCAAGCGATTTTGCACCGCCTTCATTTCTAAGTTCAACATGCCGGTAATATGAATTGGTTTGACTGGCTTTAATTAAATTGTAGAGGTAGGCAGTCCAATCGGCACAATCACGCAAATGTCCCATATCCAGGAAACCGCCACGACGGGTATAAATTATACCATTTTGTTCAGTTCTGCCTCCCATGTAGGTGTGTGTGCCCATTATTTCACGCGAAGTAATGTCAGTTTTTTTAGCAAAAGGAACTCCTGCAATTCCAATTTCAACACCAAAACCGCAACATGTGCGAATAATACGTGAAGGTGCAACTGATAATTCTTTTGAGGTAATAACAGGTGCTTTTGCAAAAAGCTCGGTGGCAAGAAGTAAGAATATAATTATGGAAAAACCGGATAAAGTATTTTTGTATGAAAAATTCATTAAAGTTTTTTTTGAGTCTGTAAAAGTATATATTTTCAATATCCAATATTGAATTTTCAATTTTCAAATGTTTAAACAATATTTGAACACCTCTACCTGGAAATTGGATATTGGTAATCCTAAATTGGATATTTCTTTTGTGTTTTTAATAACCCGCTGCCTGCCCGTCTTTTCTTGATTCAGAAGCGCCATAATAAACCTTGTTTTTACTGTCGTACATAATTGCCTGATAACCACCATAAGGACCTTTTTCGAAACTGATTTTGTGGCCTTTGCTCATTAACTCACGAATAGTTTCGTACGAAAATCCACTTTCGAGAGAAACGACTCCGCCATCTGTCATTTTCTCTCCCGTTGGTTCGCTTGACCCTTCGTGGCTGATCCGGGGGGCATCGCCGGCTTCCTGTAAATTCATTCCAAAATCGATGATATTGCAAACAATTTGCGTGTGACCCTGTGGCTGCATTCCGCCGCCCATTACTCCGAAACTTATATAAGGCCGGCCGTCTTTAGTAATAAATGCGGGTATTATGGTATGAAACGGCCGTTTATGCGGTTCGTAAACATTCATGTGCCCTTCTTCGAGCGTGAATAATTCCCCCCGATCCTGTAAAACAAAACCAAGTTTTCCTGGTGTCATTCCCGATCCCATTCCGCGAAAATTACTTTGTATCAGTGAAACCATATTTCCTTCTTTATCAGCAGTTGTTAAATAAATTGTGTTTGGCGATTCAGGAAATCCTGCCGGATAACTACGTGCAGCACGATTTTGGTCAATCAGGGCTGCCCGCTTTTTTCCATATTCTTCTGAAATCAATTCTTTGGTTGGTAATTTATTAAAATCAGGATCGGCATAAAATTTTGCACGGTCTTCGAACGCCAGTTTTTTGGCTTCAATAAACAGGTGCATATATTCAGGAGAGCCAAAACCCATTTTCGCAATATCATAATTTTCAAGGATATTCAACATTTGCAAAGCTGCTGTTCCCTGTCCGTTTGGCGGAAGTTCCCAAATATCATAGCCACGGTAATTTGTTGAAATCGGTTCAACCCATTCCGAAGTGTGGTCTTCAAAATCTTTCATGGTAAAAAAACCGCCCTGTTCTTTTAAATAAGCTACTATTTTTTCAGCAATTTCGCCTTTGTAGAAAACATCTCTGCCTTCTTTCCCAATCAATTCAAGCGTATTTGCCAGGTAAGGATTTTTAAAAATCTCACCTTTTGCGGGGGCTTTTCCGCCAGGCATATAAATTTCGGCAAACCCCGGATATTTTTGCAATGAACGTGAATTTCCTTGCCAGTAATATGCAATCACTTCGCTCAATGGAAATCCTTCGCGGGCGTAACGGATTGCCGGCGCCAGAATTTCATTCATTTTGAGTTTTCCAAATTTTTTATTCAGCTCGAACCAACCGTCAACACAACCCGGAACTGATACTGAAAGTGGACCAAGCGCCGGAATTTTATCGTAGCCATTATCTTTGAAATACTGAAGTTTTAATTCATAAGGAGAGCGGCCACTGCCGTTCAGACCAAATAACTTTTGTGTTTTGGCATCCCAGATTATGGCAAAAATATCGCCACCAATTCCGCTACCTGTTGGTTCTGTCAAACCTAAAACTGCATCGGCTGCTATCGCGGCATCAATTGCATTTCCGCCGGCTTTTAAAATGTCGAGTGCAACTTGTGTGGCAAGAGGTTGACTTGAACATGCCATTCCATTTTGTGCAATTACTTCGCTGCGGGTTGCAAAATTATGGCCGGTAATGCGGTCTTGCGCGAAAATAAGGATAGCGAAAAAAAGGGTTGAAATTGTTAATAAAAGTCGTTTCATCAGAATAGATTTTAGTTTTTAAAGAAATTTTAAAAGTAGCTTTTATTCTAAATTCTCTAAAATATTATATTAATATTGAATGATTATCTTCGTTTTCAAATTTAAAGAATCCAAAGTTTATTAAAGTCCTATGCATTAGAATAATATGTTTAATTAATGACAAAGATTATTAAATTAGAAAAGATGCAAAATTAAATATGCAGAACGAACCCAAAAAAATAAAACTAATAGTACAAAGAAGAATTGTGTTTTTCTCTGTGATTTTATTTATTGGAAAATTAATAGCCTATTTACTTACAAATTCTGTTGGAATATTAACTGATGCTTTAGAAAGTACAGTTAATGTTTTAACTGGTTTTATAAGCGTTTACAGTATTAGTGTTTCATTAAAGCCCCGGGACAAAGATCATCCTTTTGGACATGGCAAGATTGAATCTTTATCAGCATCAGTCGAAGGCATCTTAATTTTATTTGCTGGATTAATAATTATTTTTGAAGCAATTAAGCGATTATTCAACCCAATTGAAATTCAACAACTTGATATTGGAATTGTAATAATTGCAGTAGCCGGGCTTATCAATTACATTCTTGGTTATTACAGCATTAAAACAGGGCGTAAACACGATTCAATTGCTTTGGTAGCAGGAGGAAAACATCTACAGTCAGATACTTATTCTACTATTGGTTTGGTTGTTGGTTTGATTTTACTTTTGGTTACAAAAATTGCATGGCTCGATAGTGTTATTGCCGTTTTATTGGGTTCAATTATAATATTTACCGGTATTAAAATATTAAAAGAAACAACATCGAATTTGATGGATGAGGCTGATGTAAATATGTTGAAAGAAATAGTAGAAATTTTATATAAGAAAAAATCAGAGGTCTGGATTAATATTCATAATTTAAAATTGGTGAAATATGGCGACTCATTTCACATTGATTGTGATTTAACACTTCCCTGGTACATGAACATTTCTGATGCACACAAGGAAAGTGATCTAATTATGAAGATTATTTCAGATAACTATTCCCAAAATATTGATTTTACTATTCATACCGATGAATGTAAGCCTTATTTGTGTAAACATTGCAGAATTATGGATTGCAATTACAGAAAACAGGATTTTAAAATCGATTTAGAATGGACCTTAGGCGAAATGACAGAATCATCAGGTAATTTATAAAACTTCATTTAATGGAACGATTTCTTGCTCAATGCGCTAAATATATCAATCAAAAACACAAAGGTGAACTTCATGAAACCTGCATGGTTTTTCCTAATCGCCGGGCAGGAGTGTTTTTTAATTCTTATTTGCAGGATGAAATCTCAGGCGCAGTTATTGCTCCTGAAATTACAACTATTGGCGAATTGATTTCAGGGTATTCAGATTATCACCAGGTTGAAAAACTGCAGTTGATATCAGTTTTATATGACGTTTTTCGAAAACACACAAAAACTACTGAAACTTTTGATGAATTTTATTTTTGGGGAGAAATTCTACTGGCCGATTTTAATGATATCGACAGGTATCTGGTGGATGCAAAAGACATTTTCCGCAATATTTATGATATAAAAGAAATCGAATCGGTTTTTGACTATTTGACTCCCGAACAAAAAGAGGCGCTTGAGCAGTTTTGGGGAAGTGTGGCGGTTGGAAGTCGAAAAGAATTTCAACAAAAACACCTGCACATTTGGGGAAATTGTTCCCGGTTTATGCCGAATTTAAGGAAGTTCTGAAAGAGAAAAAAATGGCTTATGGCGGAATGGCCGACCGGCAGGTAATCGAAAATATGGTTTCCGGGCATTAATAAATTCGATTTCAAAAAGTACTATTTTATTGGTTTGAATGCATTGAACGCCTGTGAAAAAAAATTGTTCAGGACGTTGCAAAAGGAACAAAAAGCCTGCTTTTTATGGGATTTCGATAATTTCTACCTTAACGATAAATTGCATGAAGCAGGGCATTTTATGCGCGAAAACCTGATAAATTTTCCGCCTCCGTTAGATTTTGTTTTCAGCTCAAACGAATTCAGCAAAAAGAAAAACATAAAACTCGCAGCGGTTTCGTCAAATTACGGACAGGCACAGCAAATCCCGGTTTTTCTGGATGAAAATGCAAATAATTTTGAGGCAAAATTTGATAACACTGCAATTGTTTTAGCCGACGAAAGTTTGCTGTTTGCTTCACTTGGCGCAATTCCCACAAGCATCGACACAGTTAATATTACGATGGGATACCCCGCTAAAAATTCGATGATTTACGGGTTTATCATGTTATTGGTTAATCTGCTGAAAAACAATCGAAACGATGAAAACAGGGGAGTGGTTGCCTATCACAGGTTTGTAACCGATATTTTGAATCATCAACTCATCAATTATTGGGAAAGTGAAAAAAACAAAGCATTTTTAAATGAAATTCAATCCAAAAACCGGATTGCAATTCCGTTGAAAGAGATTGATTTCTCACAGTTGCACAAAATAATTTTTACACTACCCGAAAAAGTTGAAGATTACAGCCGCTATTTTCTTGAAGTTCTTGCCGAAATAGTAAGGAAATTTCAAACAGAGGAAACTGAAAATGCAATGATGGTTGAAATCATTTACACGCTTTATCAATCCATCGAAAAGCTTGATATTACTATTCACAAAGCGATTTATGATCAGAACCGTGAAATTAGCGATGTTATATATTTTCGGTTGTTTACGCAATATTTGGGAACTGTTTCGGTAGCTTTTGAAGGCGAACCACTCAGTGGAATTCAGGTAATGGGAATTCTTGGAAACCCGCTGTCTCGATTTTAAAAATCTGATTATTCTGGTTTGAATGAAGATAAATGGCCGCACATTCACTGCGCCATCCTTTATCCCGGCAAACATTAGAAAGGGTTTCGGCTTACCCGGAATTGATGAGCAGGATGCAATGTACGCCTATTATTTTTACAGGCTGATCCAACGTGCCGAAAATGTAACCGCAACTTACAGTGTTATAAAAGAGGGTATTAGTACAGGTGAATTAAGTCGTTATGGATTTCAGTTGCAATACGATTCGGTTCAGAAACCTGAAAAAATATCCCTCGATTTTAGTTTTGCCCATGACACGGCAAAACCAATTCGAATTGAAAGTTCAGAACAAATAGTTGCAAAACTTTTGAGCAAAAATACTGATGAGCACCCACTTTCACCAAGCGCTGTAAATACTTATCTGCAATGCAGTTTGCGGTTCTATTTCCGCTATGTGATGCAACTTCCCGAGCCCGATGAAGTTCAGGAAGAAATTGACGGGATGATTTTTGGAAATATTTTTCATGATACAATGGAGGCCTTGTACAAGCCATTGATTGGCAAAACTGTAACTAAGGATGATATTCTGAATATCAGTAAAAATAAGGTGTTGATTGAAAATGAAGTTCATAAAAAAATCGCCAAAAACTATTTCAGGGAAAAAGAGGGAAGTTCAAAAACAGTTGTGCTGGAAGGGAAAACCCTGCTGATTTATGAAAACATAAAAACTTACCTAAAACAACTTTTTAAAATAGATATAGGTTTCGCACCATTTCAACTCATCAGTTTAGAGGAAAAATATAAAACCCTGTTTGAGATTAACATAAATGGTGTAAGTAAATCAATAAACATTGGAGGAAAAATTGACAGGATTGACAAGGCAAATGGCAGTTTGCGTGTTCTGGATTATAAAACCGGAAATGTAAAAAGCAAATCATTTAAAGAAGTTGGCGACCTTTTTATTAAGGATTTAAAAGACCCCAAAAAAGAGGTATTGCAGGCGATGATTTATTCCTGGGTGTTATGGCACGATTTAAAAGAAACCAATATTAAACCGGGAATTTACAGTTTGAAGGATTTGTTCACCGACAAATTCAACCCTGAAATCAGTTGGGAAAAACATGATTTTTCATTCAGTGAATTAATTGCCGATTTTGAATCGGGATTAAAAATATTGTTGGAAGAAATTTATTCAGAAAACAATGCATTCGTTCAAACACCGCATGTCGAACACTGCAATTATTGTGCTTACAAAACAATTTGCCAGCGGTTTTAGCTGTGAAAAATAGCATTACCTTTAACCAACATAATTCAAAAAACAATGAAACAAATTCAATTAATTAAGGCGTTAAAAATTTCAATGTCGGTTCTTTTTATTTTTGTGTCAGTTTTAACTTGCTTAGCCAAAGATATTTATGTGTCGCCAAAAGGAAACGACAATAATCCGGGGACAATAAAACTGCCCCTGCAAACCATTCATCAGGCAAAAATAATGGCTGATGAAGTTTTGGGAAATGGAACTGAAAAGGAAGTAACAGTTTGGCTGGCTGACGGTATTTATCAGTTTACTGAACCCCTTGTTTTTGAAACATTGGAAACAGCACAAATCAATGTGAAACTGAATTTCAATGCTGAAAAAGGTTCAAATCCTGTGATTTCAGGAGGCGTTCAAATTATAGGCTGGACAAAAAACAGTGAAGGGTTTTGGGAAGCGCGGTTACCTGAAAATATGGATAGATCAACCAGAATCAGGGAACTTTTTGTTAATGGGAAAAGGGCGGTAAGGGCAAGATTTCCAAACGAAGGATATTTAAATATTAAAAAGGCCGGGGCTGATCACCGCACCAATTTCTATTTCGAAAAAGGAGATTTTCCGGTTCCTGCGAATGTGAAAGATGTTGAACTGATTTTACTTCACGACTGGTCGATTTCCAGAATAGCTGTTAAAGAAATAAATATTGACGAAAGCAAACTTACCGCGGTGGATTCTATAGGAGCCCGACAACCTGAGTTTTTTAATATTGACAATTGGGAACCCAATCCACGCTATTTTTTGGAAAATGCTGCTGAGTTTTTGGATGCCGATTTTGAATGGTATTTCGATGCGAATAAAAACCAGCTTTTATTGAAATTGCCTGAAAATCAAAATCCCGAAACTTCAAAAATTGTTGTGCCTGTTTCAAAAGGATTGGTGCAACTGAGTGGAACTGAAAACAATCCTTTAAAAAATATACATTTTGAAGGAATTACCTTTGAAAATAGTGCATGGAACATTCCCGAAAAAGGTTATTGCGGTGTTCAGGCCTGTCATTTTGATCCGCGTCCCGATACCGAAGGTTGGTCAGTGGTTCCGGCAGCAGTTTATGCCGAATGGACTGAAAATTTATCTTTCAGAAATTGTGCTTTTCAAAATTTAGGCGGTTCAGGTTTGTGGTTTTCTACAGGTTGTAAAAACTGTTCGGTTGAAAACGCTGCTTTCTTTGACATTTCTGGAAACGGAATTATGATTGGCGAAGGTCAGGA
Organism: Draconibacterium sp.; assembly: GCA_016705335.1. Lineage (GTDB taxonomy): Bacteria > Bacteroidota > Bacteroidia > Bacteroidales > Prolixibacteraceae > Draconibacterium. The sequence goes on from JADIYN010000050.1 coordinate 34,072, forward strand.
TCGGTTAGTAGATGGAAAACCGTGGTGGCAGGTTGCACCAAATCAGGTTGCACAGGGAAATACAATTGAAAATTGCACGGTAAAAAACTGTGGTACGCAATTTTTTGGTGCAGTTGGCATTTGGTGCGGTTTGACTGCTGAAACAACAATCCGCAACAACGAAATTTCAGATTTACCTTATTCCGGAATTTCAATCGGATGGATGTGGAGCCCGGTGCCAACGCCGTGTCGCGCAAATGTAATTGATGGAAATCACATTCATGATATAATGCAAATTTTGAGTGATGGTGGTGGAATTTATATGCTTGGTTTACAACCCGGCAGCAAAATCACAAACAACCAAATTCATGATGTAAAAGTAAATGCCGGTCGTGCCGAAAGTAACGGAATGTTCCTCGATGAAGGTACAACAGATGTTTTGGTAGAAAACAACCTTATTTATAACATTGCCAAATCGCCGTTGCGTTTTCACAGAGCCACAATAAATTTAGTAAAAGACAATTTCCTGTTTTGCACCGGCGATAATCCGCCAATCCGCTACAACACGACCAAAGAAGATGATATTAAGAAAGTGGGGAATAAAGTGTTTTTGGGGAAGGAGATTGATTATGAAAAGGAACTAAATACTGCAATAAAAAAATGGAAATAAGCGGTAGTTTTTGAGATTCAAAATAGATTTAACTAAACTGGTTCATTAATGAGCATATCAAAAAAAAGCATAATTCTTCTCTTTTTTGTGTTGCTGAAATTTGCACTTCAATATTTCGCAATAAATCCGGTTTACGAGTTACAACGCGATGAGTTTCTGCACCTCGATTTAGGCAAACATTTGGCGTGGGGCTATACTTCGGTTCCGCCGGTTACTTCATGGATTTCATATGTCATTTTAATTCTGGGGAATTCGGTTTTCTGGGTTAAGTTTTTTCCTGCGTTATTTGGGGCATTAACAATTGTTGTTGTCTGGAAGACCATCGAAGAATTAAACGGGAAAATGTTTGCGTTGATAATGGGTGCAGTTTCTGTAACTTATAGCGCGCTGCTGCGCATAAATACACTGTACCAACCCAATTCGCTTGAGTATTTAATGTGGACTCTTTTGTTTTTTATTGTCATTAAATTTATCAATTCAGAAAATAACAAATGGCTGTGGCTGGCGGCAGTGACGCTTGCAATTGGCTTTCTGAACAAATACAACATTACATTTTTGATGCTTGGTTTATTGCCTGCTTTGGCCATTTCGACACATCGTAAAATATTCCTGAACAAACATTTTTATTTCTCATTGTTCTTCGGATTATTGCTTGTTTCCCCCAATTTAATCTGGCAATATCAAAACGGTTTTCCTGTTTTTCATCACCTGAAAACGCTTGCAGAAACGCAGTTGGTAAATGTTGACCGATTTGGTTTTTTAAAGGCGCAACTTCTGTTCTTCGCCGGTTCATTATTTGTAATCATTTTTGCATTTATTTCATTTTTCAGATATCCACCTTTTCGGCAATTCAGGTTTTTCTTTTGGTCAACCCTATTTACACTGGCTATTTTTACCTGGTTTAAAGCCAAAAGTTATTATGCCATCGGGCTTTACCCGGTTTTGCTGGCATTTGGATCAGTTTATCTCGAAAAATTGCTTAGCAGAGATTGGTTGAAGTATCTGAAACCTATAGCTGTTTTGTTTCCTGTGCTCGTAATGATTCCCATGTTTCGGATTATGATGCCGGTTTTGTCACCGTCTGAAATCATTCAAAAGAAAGAGATTTTTCAGAAGATTGGTTTGCTGAGGTGGGAAGATGGAAAAGAGCACCAAATTCCGCAGGATTTTGCCGATATGCTGGGTTGGAAAGAGTTGGCAGGTATAGTTGATGAAACCTTTGAAAGCCTCGAAAACGGAGAAAACACAATTATTCATTGCGATAATTATGGACAGGCCGGTGCAATTAATTTTTATTCGAAGCAAAAATATACCCAGGCAGTTTCGATGAATGCCGATTACATAAACTGGTATCCTTTGGATGAAATGGAAATTGAAAATGTCATTCTTGTAAAAAGTATTTATGACAAGGACAAAAACCGGGAACGCGAAAGGGCATTTTTTGATTCAGTTGATTTGGTTGGCGAAATTTCAAACCCATTTGCACGCGAAAAAGGGACAAAAGTTTATTTGTTGAAAAGCGCCAAAATATCGGTAAATGATATTCTCCGCGAAGAAATCAGGAAAAACAAAAATAATTATTAGGATAAAACCTGTATTAAAACATTGACATTGAAGGATCGGGTTTTGTATCCAGAATCTCAGGATTTTTTGCAACTTGTTTGATATACCTGAAAAGCCTTCCTCCGTGCGAGCCGTCAACAACACGGTGGTCGAGTGTTGAAGAAAGCAACATTACCCTTCTAACAACTACTTCGTCGTTTACAACTATCGGTTTTTTATTTATCGATCCAAGTACAAACACAAACGAAATATTCGATGAGGGCAGAAGCGAACCAAAACCTGTGTCAAGTCCAACAGTCCCGATATTTGAAATAACATAAGATCCAAAACTGTTTGAATCAAGCCCAATCACCGGCATTGAAATACCCCAGTTTATAGTGATTGTTTGATAAATCTT
>JADIYN010000051.1 GCA_016705335.1 Draconibacterium sp.
TACATCCTTCGGGAATGGTTTTCAATAACGATAAATCACTTTTGTTTGTAGCATGTGCAAACAGCGATATCATTTCTGTTATAAATACTGAAACTGACGAAGTTGTAGACGAAATTTCGGTGCGAATGAACAACACACTTCCTTTTGGCAGTTCACCCAACGCATTAACCATTTCGCCTGACGGAAAACAATTATTTGTGGCAAACGGAACCGATAACGCCATTTGTGTTATCGAAACCGAAAAACCATACCGGGTTACAGGATTTATTCCAACAGGTTGGTATCCGGGTTCAGTAACTATTAATAAATCAGGAACTGTTTTGTATGTAGCAAATGTGAAAGGATCCGGCTCAAGAAATCAGCGCACTGATAGAAACGGTTACAATTCGCATGATCATTTGGGAAGTATTTCAATAATTCCGATCCCCGATAATGCAGAATTGGCTAAAATGACGGAAACCGTAACAAACAACAACGATTTCCCGGGATTGTATTCCGGGCATACATCAAAAGGTAAAACGAAAGTGGCAGTTCCCTACTTGCCCGATCAGACTTCGCATTTTAAACACGTTATATATATTATAAAAGAGAACAGAACCTACGACCAGGTTTTTGGCGATATGCCGCAGGGAAATGGTGATACAAGCCTTGTTCATTTTGGTTATGAAATTACGCCAAACCACCACAAACTGGCAGAAACATTTGTTTTGATGGACAACTACTATTGCAGTGGCGTTTTGAGCGCTGACGGACATCAATGGACTGACGAAGCATTTGTAACCGATTATCTGGAAAAGTCATTTGGCGATTTTACGAGGAGTTATCCGTATGACGGAGATGATGCGTTGGCTTACGCAAGTTCTGGTTTTATTTGGGACAATGTTTTAAAAAACGGACTCACATTCCGCAATTATGGCGAATTTGTTGATGCCGTTATAAAACCTGCAAACGCAACTTTTACTGAAATTTATAACGATTTCAAAAACGGAACAAACAAAATTACAATTCAGGCTGAAGCAAATCTTGAACAACTGAAGCCATTTTTATGTCCAACCTACATAGGTTTTCCAAACAAAGTACCCGATGTTTATCGTGCAGCGGAATTTATTAAGGAACTAAACGAATTTGAGAAAAACGACAATTTCCCCAATTTTATAATCATGTTACTTCCCAACGACCACACTTCGGGGACTAAACCGGGTTTGCCCACACCCCGGGCTGCAGTAGCTGACAACGATTTCGCGCTTGGACAAATTGTTGAAGCAATTTCGCACAGCAAATTTTGGAAGGAGACTTGTATTTTTGTGACTGAAGATGATCCACAAGCCGGGCTTGATCATGTTGATGGCCACCGCACAGTTGGAATGGTTATCAGCCCTTATACCAAACGAAACGAGGTGGTTTCCACTTATTATTCTCAAATTAATATGGTCCGAACGATGGAAAATATTCTTGGCATTCCCCCAATGAATCAATTCGATCTTATGGCAGAACCAATGTTTGACTGTTTTACTGAATCTCCTGATTTTACGCCATATTCGGTGATAAAAAACAATATCCCACTCGATGAAATAAATCCTCCGCTTGAAAGTCTGAACGGTAGAAAACGTTACTGGGCCGAGAAATCAATGGAACAGGATTTGGAAGATTATGATCGAATAAATGAAGATGATTTTAACCGGATCATCTGGCATGCTATGAAGGGATATGACCGTCCTTATCCGATGTTACCTGAAAAATAATACTATTTAATGAACTATCTAAAATTCAATACATTAAAATACTTTACAACAGGAATTCTGCTTGTTGTCGTATTTTCCTGCCAACCGAAAAAGTTAACTATAACCGAAGACAATTTTGAGGTCGACACCTTAAATCCGATCTGGACGAGCGAAAAATTTATCCCCGGCGCTTTGAATTGCAGTCGGAGATTGTTAGATCGGGTAAAAAGCTGCAAAACTAATTCTGCGTGAAGGAGATCAGATTGAAAAGGAAAAGGAACCAATCTGGAAAGGGCTGAATTGACGCGAACCCAAGAAATTAATGGCGATTGAAGACACTGATTATTCATACGCTTTCAGTTTGTTTTTGCCATCCGATTTTCCAATTGTACCAACCCGGCTTGTAATTGCCCAATGGAAACAAAACTGTGAAGCTGGAGGTTGCAATCCGAATAATCCGGTTATTGCAATTCGTTTTGAATCAGGAAAATTGCGGATAACGCTTCAGACTGGTCAGGAAAAGACAGTTTTATTCAGTAAAACAGATTCAATTTTAAATCAATGGCTTGATTTTAAATTCAATATTCGGTTTTCAAGAAACGAAGGGCAAATTAAAACCTGGTTAAACAACAAAATTATCATCGATTTTAATGGTGTTACAGCATATTCAGATGAATATGGATATCCAAAACCTGGTAATTTTTATTTTAAAATGGGACTTTACCGCGATACAATGTTTCAACCAAAGACAATCTACATTGACGACTATATGAAACAGCAGTTAACCAAATTCAGATAAATATGGATGTAACTTAATTTGAAAACGGTTAATTTATCATCGCTTTTTATAAAATATATGGAAATTTCAGGATTCAAATAAAATACTTTTACTTCTAACTTGTTTTAAAATTCAAAATACAATTCATCATGAAAAATATATTCAAAATATTTTTATTACTGATTTTAATAAGTCAGATACCAGTTTCGTGTACAGGGCCAAAAATGGCAGCTAAAAAACAAAAAGCCCGGCACCTTTCTTCGTACGAAATGCAAACACTTGCCGATAGTATTTTACCTGTTATGATGCCTTACAACCGTTGGATTGACCCGGCTGGTGAACAAATTTATTTTGGTGATAAAGAATTGGAAAACCATGCTTTGGATTGTGCCGTTTCGCCTGATGGAAAATGGATTGCAGTTGAGGGCCGTTATTCGGTAGTTATTATTTCTTCTGAAACAAATAAAATAGTTCACCGGCTTTTACTTTCTGATATTTTAGAAAAAGGAAAAATGTCGGGTACTTTTTCCGGAATTAAATGGCATTCAGAAAATGGTAAAGATATGTTGTACTGGAGTGCTTCAGGAGATGGCGGAAAATCATATGTGATAAAAGCCAGCTGGGATAATAAAAAACTTGAAGTGGTAAAAACTTTTGTGTTCGAAGCAAAAAGCCCTTCAGAAGTTGCACTTGCCAACGAATTGGTAGTTTCGGAAGAAAATGGTGCTTTGTTTTTTTATTTGTTGTATTGAACGGAAACAATACACTTGAAAAAATAAATATTCAAACCGGTGAAACAGTTTGGTCGGTTGCAACAGGAGTTGCGCCATTCGGAATTACGAAGGCCAGCGGAAAATTGTATGTTACCAACTGGGCGGGCGGTGTTCCTGAAGAAAACGATAAAAATGTAGCAGGAATTCCATGGGGAAGCGCCAAAATTGACCCGGGAACCGGAGCAACGCGCGAAGGAACTGTTTCGATTTTCAATCCCGCGGATGGTAAACTTATAAAGGAAGTAGTTGTTGGACTACACCCAAATGATATAATTTCAAGTCCCGACGAGAAGTTTGTGTATGTTGCAAACGCCAACAGTGATGCAATTTCTGCAATAAACACAAATACGGATGAAATAAGTGAAAATATACCGGTACGGTTGGGAGAAGAACAAAATCCATATTGGGGTGATTCTCCCAACGGACTTGGAATTTCAGGCGATGGGAATACGCTGTACGTTGCAAATGGAATGGATAATGCAGTTGCTGTTGTTTCACTTGGTAAAAGAGCTGCATCAAATGCAGATGCCGAAACGAGTAATGTTGAAGGTTTTATACCAACCGGTGCATATCCCGGTGCAGTTTGTGTGTTACACAACAATTCTTTAGCTGTTCCAAACATTGAATCGGAAGGAGCCCGGATTCCTTTTGTATCTGAAACTGATGGAAAAGTTTCTTATAACAGCCACAAACAAATGGCTTCAGTTTCTATCATTCAAATTCCAAATAAAACCCAACTGGCGGATTACACAAAAAGGGTTGAAAAAACAAACCAGCTTTTCAGGCTGGCGCTTCTAAAAGATTTACCCCGTGAAAATGTAGCTCCGGTGCCGGTTCCGGTGCGCATTGGCGAACCTTCGGTTTTTAAACATGTAGTTTACATTATTAAAGAAAACCGTACTTACGATCAAATTCTGGGTGATCATCCTGATGGCGATGGCGAACCTTCCTTATGTATTTTCGGAAAAGAAATTACGCCAAACACACACAAAATTTGTGACGATTTCCTACTGCTTGACAATTTTTATGTTTCAGGAAAATCTTCGGCAGAAGGTCATCAATGGACTGACATGGCCATTGTTACTGATTATGTTGAAAAAAATGTTCGCTCCTGGTTCCGCAGTTACCCGCATGTTCAGGAAGATGCACTTGTTTACGCACCTACAGGTTTTTTATGGGACAATGCACGCAATCACGGAAAAAGTGTACGAATTTATGGCGAAGCCTGCTCTCCTGAAATGGATAAAAATGAAACCTGGGAATCGATTTACAAAAGATTTAAAAACGGCGAAAAAACTGAATTTATAAACACCTCAACAATCAATACAGTTCCTGAAATTTTATGCCAGACTTTCCCGGGTTACGGAACGCACAAATTCACAGATTTAATTCGTGCAGAAGCATTTATTGAGGAATTAAATGCATTCGAAAAAATGGACGGCGATCAGTTGCCCGAATTAATGATAATGGCGTTACCAAACGATCATACTTCGGGAACACGTCCGGGATTTCCGACACCGCGTGCAATGGTTGCCGACAATGATTTAGCTTTGGGCAAAATTCTTGAAGCGCTTTCAAAAAGCAGGTTCTGGAAAATACAGCAGTTTTGTTACTGAAGACGACTCGCAGGCAGGTTGGGATCATGTTTCGGCGTACCGCACAGTTGGGCTGATTGCAAGCCCATACACCAAATTCGACAAAACAAATCATACAAATTACAACCAGGTTTCGATGGTAAGAACGATGGAACAAATACTTGGTTTACCACCCATGAATATTATGGATGCTACGGCAATGCCAATGTTTGATTGCTTTACAGATAAGCCGGACTACACACCTTATACTTCAGTTCCCAATGAAATCCCGCTTGATGAAATGAACAAGGATTTATCAAAACTGAACGGAAAGGAACTGCATTATGCAAAAAAAAGCATGTTGCCTATTTTTGATAAAATTGATTCAGGACACGATGATTTGTTTAACCGGATAATCTGGTTTGCCATGAAAGGAAAGGAAGCTTACCCAGCAAAATTTAGTGGAAATGATGACGATGAAGATGAAGATTAATCAGAAAAACGGAATAAAATAATCTTTCTGTTAAAGTAATATTTTAGCTCCCGGCATTGTTTGGTGTTTTTACTATTTATATTGCATCCATCAGGTGAAACTGTTATTTTTGCCCACCGAAAGAATTGAAAACTTATTCATGTAATATTAAACTGACGATGACAAAACCTGCATTAATTCTTATTATTCTTCTGATTACCTCAACCCAAATATTATTTGCCCAGGGATTTTTACACCGGGAAGGAAAATACATTGAAGATGGTTCGGGAAACGAAGTAATTCTTCGCGGAATTGGAACCGGAAACTGGATGCTCCAGGAAGGTTATATGATGCAAACTTCAGGTGTTGCAAATACCCAGCATGAATTCAGGGCAAAACTGGTAAGCACAATTGGCGAGGCAAAAACCGACAGTTTTTATACTGTTTGGCTTGATTCTCATTTCCGCAGAATTGATGTTGATTCAATGAAATCATGGGGATTTAACAGTGTGCGGGTTGCCATGCATTATAAATGGTTTACACCTCCTGTTGAAGACGAACCGGTTCCAGGCGAAATTACCTGGCTTGAAAAAGGTTTTACAATGATTGACTCGCTGCTCGACTGGTGTGGCGACAACCAAATGTACCTGATTCTCGATTTACACGGAGCACCCGGCGGGCAAGGAAAAGATGCTGCCATTTCTGATTATGATTCATCAAAACCTTCGTTGTGGGAAAGTCAGGCCAACAAAGACAAAACTGTTGCGTTGTGGAAAAAGCTGGCAGAAAGATACAGCGACGAACCCTGGATTGGAGGTTACGATTTGATTAACGAAACCAACTGGACTTTTTCAAATGGAAACACACCGCTGTGGGACTTATTTAAACAAATAACTACAGCAATTCGCGAAGTTGACAATAACCATTTAATTATTCTGGAAGGAAACTGGTTTGCAAATAATTACGATGGTTTGCCGGCAATCTGGGATGATAATATGCTTTTGAGTTTTCACAAATACTGGAATTACAACGACCAGGGTTCAATTAACTGGATGATAAATCTCCGCAATCAGCGAAACGTTCCGATCTGGCTTGGCGAAACGGGCGAAAACTCGAATGTTTGGTTTACCGAATTAATCGCACTTTGCGAAAAAAACAAAATAGGTTGGTCGTGGTGGCCCGTAAAGAAACCCGGCATTAACAATCCATTGAAAGTTACAGTTAATAATGATTACACAACTCTGATTAATTACTGGAAAGGATCTGCACCAAATCCCGGTGTTGATGCTGCATTTTCGGCTGTTCTTCAGTTTGCTGAAAACCACCGGCTCGAAAACTGTACTTTTCAAAAGGATGTTGTTGACGCAATGATAAGACAACCACACACAACTGAAACAATTCCGTTTAAAACATATAAAACCGGAGAACCTGTTTTCGCAACAGATTACAATCTGGGTAGAAATGGATTTGCCTATTTTGATAATGACACTTCCGATTTTCACGGAAGTACCGATGTATTTACCAACTGGAACCAGGGATGGAGCTACCGGAATGATGGCGTTGATATCGAAGCCTGTACCGATTCGGAAGCAAATAACGGTTTTAATGTTGGCTGGACAGGAAACAATGAATGGCTGGAATACACAGTAGAAGTTGATTCTGCTGCGGCATATACTTTAAATATTAGGGCTGCTTCAGGTTCGGGAGGTTCAAAAGTACATTTGGAAGCAAACGGGAAAATTATTACTTCAACTATTAGTCTAACAGGAACTTCGGGATGGCAAAACTGGCGGACAACTGCAATCCCAAATATACTTCTTGAAAAAGGGACAAACAAAATCAGATTTGTATTTGATCAGGGAGGTTCAAATTTGAATTATTTCAAGTTCGCTGACCCGGTTGCGGCGGACAGCGTGGATTTCATACAATTATTTTCAGCAACTTCAACTGACGGAAACCAAGTTTTTCTGACATTAAACAAAGAAGTTACTTCGCTTGCAAGTGAAATTAAGTCAGATGACTTTTCAGTAACCATAAATAACAATTCGGTTGAAATCAGTGAAATTCAACTGGATGAACAAAATCAAAAAACAGTAATTATTTCTGTAGCTGAACCTTTGTATTACGGTGGAACTGTCAAATTAAACTACCTGGGAAATACAATTCTCAGCGGGAATCAGCAACTCGAAAAGTTTTCAAATTTTGCGGTTGCCAACTATCTGCCTGTCCGTTATAATTTTCCGGGGAGAATTCAATCTGAAAATTTCAATTTTAACAATGGATTTGTTAGTGAAACCTGCACCGACTCAGGAGGTGGTATGGATATGGGCTTTGCAGCTCCCGGCGATTACATGGATTATCTTGTATATGTTCCGGTATCAAGACATTACAATTTCAATTTCAGGGTTGCTTCACAAAATTCAACAAGCCAAATAATAATTCGTATTGGCGATGGGAATTCCTTTACCGCTATTGACACGGTTACAATTGCAGCAACCGGTGGCTGGCAAACCTGGAAAACAGTTTCATCCACAGCATATCTTCCTGAGGGCAGATATACCTTGCGTTATTATGTTCGTTCAGGCGAATTCAATTCAAACTGGTTTGAAACTACAAATACCCCGGTTACAGCTTTGCAACCACAACATTCAATTAATGATTTGCAGATTTATCCAAATCCGGCTAAAAATGAAGTTACCGTTGAATTGGGAGAAGTTCAAAACGGAGAAAAAGTTGTTGCTTTTTATAATACGACAGGGCAAATAGTATTGTCCAATAAATATTTCGATACAAAATCTGTTAAAATTGATATTTCGGAACTAAAAAAAGGATTGTACTTTGTGGAACTTAAAACTGAAAATGGAAATTCAAGAACCACAAAACTGGTTATCTGGTAGGATTTCAATTACAAAATCATATAAAACCTAAAACTTTAAATTATGAAACCAACTTTCCTGCTTCTCCTCACACTTATAATTATTCTTTCATCATGCTCGCCAAAAGAGGAAGCAAAAACTTCGCTTACATTTCTGAGCACCAGCGGACAATATATGGTGAACGATCAAAACGACACTATTTTATTGCGCGGCGTTGGCCTTGGAAACTGGTTGCTGCCCGAAGGTTACATGTGGCATTTTGGCGAAGCTGGCGACCGTCCGCGAAAAATTGAGAAAATTATTGAAGACCTCACTTCGCCCGAATTCAATGAAAAATTCTGGAAAGAATTCAGGTTAAATTATATTACAGAAGCCGATATAATTAAGGTAAAGGAAATGGGTTTTAATTCGGTTCGCCCGGCTTTGAATGCACGTATTTTTATGACCGAAGGCGATACTGCAGTTTTTATTGAAGAAAATTTTGCACTTCTCGACAGCCTGATTTCGTGGTGCGAAAAGCATGAGATTTATGTAATCCTCGATATGCATGGTGCACCCGGTGGACAAACCGGACAAAACATTGACGACAGCCCTAACAACGAACCCGAACTTTTCATGGATCCGAAATTCGAACACCGTTTAACAAGACTTTGGATAAAATTGGTTGAACGGTACAAAGATAATCCTGTAGTTGCAGGTTACGATTTACTTAACGAGCCGCTGCCTGAAAATACAGGCGCTGCCGAAAAATACAAACACCTGCTTGAACCGATGTACAAAAATCTTACTGCCAAAATCCGTGAAATTGACAAAAAACATATGATTATTCTGGAAGGTTACAACTGGTCGAATAACTGGTCGGAGTTTGGAGAACCTTTTGATGATAACGTGGTTTACCAGTTTCATTATTATTGCTGGAGCAATCCGGACCATCTGAACGATATTAGTTATTTTCTGAAAGAAAGAGAACGTTTGAACGTGCCGGTTTGGGTAGGTGAAACAGGCGAACGGAATCCGACAATTTATTTTGCAACTGCGCAGTATTTCGAAAAAAACAACATTGGCTGGTCGTTCTGGCCATGGAAAAAAATTGACAACCGCCAGGTAATTTATTCAGTAAATGCACCCGAAGGTTACGATAGAATTGTGGAGTACAGCCGCGGCGGTTCAAAACTTTCAAAAGATTCGGCGGAGATGATTTTTACGCAATTACTCGAAAATATAAAAGTTGAGAATTGTGAATATCTTGAACCTATTACAAAGGCATGGTTTCGCCAGGTTCCGGCAAAAATTTACGCTGTAAATTACGGACATGATGGTGAAGGAATTTCATACACGGTAAATGATACAACAAAAGCCGAATATTACCGGACAACCGAACCTGTGAAAACGGTATTGTTACCCAACTCAGGTGAACAAAGAAGAGCTTCGGAAATTGCAATTTTATTAAGTGAGGGAGAAGGCACGATTTACACAGTTTTTGCAACTGAAAATTTTGCCGGACAAATCGCTATCAAGGCAAAAACAAATCTTCCGGGTTCAAAATTTACATTTTCGATAAACGAAACTACCTCCGAATTTGCGTTAACAGATACCTTGTGGAACGATCTTGTTATCGACAACGGAAATTTTAATAATGGTAAGAATACAATAAAAACTGAAGTGAACAGCGGAAGTGTATTACTTCAATATTTTGATATTCAGAAAAAATAATATCGTCACTTTTTTATTTTACTTGCCCCTGAGAGTGCATTAATATTTACTTTTGGGTCGAATGTAACAGGTATTGCATCCTGCCGTGCAGCATCGCGTATTTTTTGTGGCGATACATTAATTCTTCCAGTCATTAATTCCGGACGATTAAAATTGAGCAAATATTTGTTGTATTTATCCGGATCTTTTTGCGGGAGAACAAAGGGTTTCCCGAAATTCCCCTGCTCGTCAATGTGTGCAATAAAAGTGCGTGTATGAATACCGTCAATCCTGCGGCTGCTAAATATAAGCCAGCGGCCGTTTGTTGACCACGAATGGTAACTCTCGGTTTCACTGCTGTTGATTTCATTGGCCACACGGTATTTTCCGGTTTCCAAATCATAAATACACAAATCGCTTTCGTTGTGGTGAATTGTAAAATACCCGTAATTGGTCATACAAAAAACAAGAAACTTTCCATCCGGCGAAACACGCGGGAAAGTTTGGCTTTTCCCGGTTTCGAATGCTGACACAAGTGTATCGGTTTCGCCCCAGATATTGGTTTCTGGATCATATGGAATTCCCATTAAGCTGTATTTTGAAATCAACTGAGAAGAATCACTATTTGCTTCCGGGGCGCTGATATAATATATGTATTTCCCGTCAGCCGACCATTCCGGCAAATTCTCGCGGCTTTTTGTCGAAACTTTAGGCGAAGTAGTTATCATCTTTGTCTGTGTGTCATATACAATTAAATCCGAATATTTATCGGTTACTTCATTGCTTTGATCTTTAAAAACATAAAAATTCTGGGATATTTTATTTACTGAAAATGCAATGTGCCGTCCATCCGGATTCCACGCTCCATATGCTGCAGATGCCAAGGTATAGTCCGTTTTTGTTTCTACTTTTTCCAATTCTCCTTCATTATAAATGAGTGTTCCGGCAAATTTTGAACGAATATGAAACATAAACTTTTCGGGATTATTTTTACTGAGTGAATGACAATTTACACATGCTCCATTAACCGATTTATTTTCAATTATCGGGCTTTCGTCAAAATTTTCGAGGTTTCGCTGGTAAAGTCCCATTTCGAACCAAAGAACATATGCTGAATTAATCAACCGGTAAGAAAGGTAACTGTCGATATTCTCTTTGGCAATCCGGTGTTTAATGGTTTTGAATTTTGTCCACTTTTCATCGTTCATTGCATAAACTTCAACATTTAATTCTTCTCCCAAATTCGAAGATATTAGTTTCTTCCATTGAGAAACACGAATTTGAATTGAAGGATCATTCCCTGATATTAAGATTTCTTTACCAGCTTTTGATGAAATTCGAACTGCAAATTTTTCGCCCGGTTCTTTAATTATAAAATTAAGTGGGGCAATGTTTGGTGGAATTGTCAAATCAGTATAATCCGGAAAAATGTCAGGTAATTTTGCTGACTCTGCTGAATCCCTTGGCAAATTATTGCATGCATTTAAAAACCCAATAAAAATGACCAGTATAATATAATGTATATTGACCTTAGATTTCATTTTCGATTTTATTTTCAATTTTCAATAATTCGTGTCCACAGGCTTTGTTTCAAGTTTCAGATTTGTAACTTTTGGGCTTAGAAACAAAACATAATACCAGTATGTATTTTTAAAATCTACTGTTGCCTGCTTCGCTTTTTCCCTGTCTCCTTTGCTTGCACTTGTCAGTTTTGCAAACTCCCTGAATCTTTTTGTTGTGGCATCTGAAATCCTGATGATATTTAAAAACCCCTTAGTTTTCGCTTGCGATCTAAATAGAATAACAGCTTCTTCAAGCACAACCGGAAGTTTTTTATAATCAAGACTTCCCATATATTTAAAATCTTCTTCCAGCGAAGTCAAATCATGATCAAGCAAATCAAGCGCAATCAAATATTCAAAAGCACCTTTGTTTCGGGGATTTTTTTCGATTTGACTAATTAATTTTAACGGAGGAGATCCAAAAATCCCTTCTGTTTTATTCATGTCATTTCTTTTTTTCATTATTAAAGAATCTGACGCTGCAATACCTGGATTTTTAATAAAGTCACTGTATTTTTCAACCCACTTTTTTTCCATCGGATTTGCTGAAAGTATATTTAAATAGGTTTGAGCCGCATCCATTTTATCCATTATAATACAATTTAAAACAAGCCTCTTTAAAACCCGGGGACTGTTTTTCATCAATGTTTCCGATTCGAAGGCAAACCGCTGTGATTCGTCAATGTTGCCAAGGTCAAAATAGAGATCACTGTTTGGAAGCGCAACTTCAGAAGCAAAAGGTTTGTCGATAAATAAGCCTTGAGAACCCAGCAGTTGTTCGTAATCGAAAAGTTTATCAAGAACCTGCCCTGTATTTAATAATGCCCGGTTAAATTGGAAATTTACCATTCTGTCATACTTTTCTATTTTCCCACTCATTGAAATCACTTTCTCCCAATTCTGTTTACTTGCGTTATAATCAATTTCGATTTTCAATTTTTCAAGTGGAGAATATGTTAATTTAAAAATGAAGCCCGATACTGTTATCAAGACAAAAATCAGACCTGCTACAATAAATTTACGATTACGGTTTCTTATTGGTATTTCTGCATATTCCGCGGTTTCTGATTTGGTTCTGTTTTTTACCGCGTTCTTTGACTTTTTTACCTGTTTTTTGAAAAAAGCAGAAATTACAGTCAAAATTATAATAACCGGAATTGATGCAAGTTCAACATAAAAAATCATGGGTCTGCCATATCTGAGCATTGCCGCAACATCGGGTGTTGAATGAAAAAATGAGCTGTTTAATGAATTTGGAAATAGAAAACGATATGCAATAAATGGAACTAAAAAAGCGAATGTAACAATCATAAGTACATTTATTATCATTTTAACATCCGGCTTTTTAAGTGAAAGAACAAGTGCTGAAAACATAAAAATTAAGAAATACATTCCTCCACTTATATAATATATCAGTATTCCAATAATAATTGTGTGAAATGATAATATACTCCCAGTTCTTCTATCGATTGTGTTGTTTAAAAATAAAAATATTGAAATTACCAGAAGATTCACCGTAATCGAAAAATTGTATTGATAATCAAACATAACTGCCAGCATAATAATCTGAATAACGGGGACAACAAAAAACATTAAGTTGAATTTTTGAATCTTCGTGTAAACTGATTTAAAAATGAACATGGAAATCAGAAATCCAGACAGTGCAACCAATCCACTGCCAACAATATTAAACACAAAGAATTGTGATATAAACAAAGTGAGATATTCCGCAAATCCACCGGGAAAAGAAATATAATAATTAAAAAACAAATTCCCTGTCTGCCAGGCAATTTGCTGATAATGATAGTGTAATGAAGTATCCACTGCAAAAAGACAAAACAAAAAAGTAAAAACCGAAAAAAGAACCATTATTAAATACAAAAAGGACTTTTCTGATTTCATACAATTCTTTAATTGAATTATTATTAATAAATGGTATTTTTACATAAAGATAAAAGCAAAAATAATAACCTTTTTCACCGTTCTTCAAATTCTTAAAAATAGTTGGCAATATTTTTTAATAAGATTTACCTGTTTCCAAATTAACACAATTTAACAAACCGTTTTATTAAAAGTTAAACAATGAAAAAGCCAAAAATGTCTGGTAATGCACATTTAAATTATTTAAGGATAAAAGCCTGAATTACAATTCTTTTAAAAAAAAGTTAAAAAATAATAAATAAAAGTCAAAATACTTTTAATAATAATTCTAATTTTGAAGCTTTTGTAACAAACAGAACTATGAAGAAATCAATAAAACTAATCCTTGTGGCTATATATGCTGTTGGGATACTAGGCATTACAGGATGTGAAAATCATCAGGAGAGATTCCAGGATCCACCATGGCTTGGTGGTTCAAGCATTGAAACTTTAGAAGAAAGAGGTAACTACACAGTTTTCCTTGCTCTCATGGAAAAGGCAAACTATAAGGAACCTATTTCCAAACAGTTATTTACTCTTTTTGTGCCCGATGATGCGGCATTTGACACCTATTTCAAATCAATTGGTAAAAGTTCGGTAAACGATTTAACTAAAGACGAAGCAGTACAACTGTTTACGTTGCATGTTTTACGTAATCCCAGATCAAGGTTTCAATTGATTTACGAATGGGCCTGGAGCGAATTACAGGGTCCAAAAGGTGAGTACGCTTCATTATTTCACAGAAAAGTATCACCCAGTACTTCAACACCTTATAGTGAGGTTGTTAAATATTATCCGCCTGACAAGGTTGGACAGGAACTGTTAATTTATACTGGAGTAAAAAACATTCCGCTTTTTACTGAAGAATTCTTTCATGATTTTGGTGGAGCAGCAGACGGTTCGGATTACTTATATATGTATCCCGGAAGTACCTGGAAAAAAGGTTATGCAGGTGACTTAAAAGGTATGAACTGGCACAATGCACAGATAATCCCCAATCCTGAAATTCCGGAGGAATTGGAAGTACGTACAGCAAGTGGTTTTATTTATTTTCTCGACAGGGTAGTTCCTCCAATGCCAAGCATGGAAGAATATATGCGTGCACATCCTGAAAAATATGGTTTATATTATGACTTACTTCAAAGATTTGCGCTATATAATAACCAAAAAGTTGATGAACAAAACAGGATTCAGTTCAGAAAAAGTTATGAAAACCTTTTCGACCTTGCTGAAGAAATGGGTCCTTCTACCAATACTGCTGTACCTCCACAAAATATGTGGTCAGCAATTCTCCCACCAAATGATGTGTTGCAAAATTATCTTAATAATACAGTACTAAAATATTACCCTTCTGTTGACAGTATTCCAAGAGTTACTCTTTATTATATTCTTCAAACTCAGTTATCTCCCAGAATGGTTCTTTATTCACATTTCGACAAAACCTATTACAATGCTTTTGGCGATGCGATGAATATTTCCAAAGCAGATATCGTTTCAGGTTATATGACTAGTAACGGTCCAATTTATGAATCAAAAAAAGTTCTTGAACCGAATGTTTTTGTTTGCGTTCCCGGGTTACTTTTTATTGACAAGGACTATTCTACATTATTATATGTCTTAAATGAGGCAAATATGCTTTCATCACTTTCAAATCCTGATGCTGATGTTACACTTTTCGCAGCAACAAATCAAAAATTGGATGAATATGGTGTGCGTTACAACTCTACCAATTCTATAGTTGAATTCAGAAGTCCGGCAGATGGAAAATGGAATCCAATGAATAATCTGGATTTGGTATATTTTGCCCAGGATCAAATAGTTAAAGGCAACTTATATGATTTTAGTGGTGAAGGTGGTTTTATAGAGACCACATCCGGTAATTATATACATTTTGGAAATCAATCAGTTTCAGGAGGAGAAAACGAATTTTCAGGTGTATTGGGTAATGTTAATGGAATCGTTGAAAACGATATTAATGGGTATTTAATTAAGGTTGAAAATCCGATTATGTCAAGATTCGTAATGGGACAATATCTAACCTCTGATCCTGATGTTTCAGAATTCACAAAATTATTAACCGATGCAAGACTACTTGACGTAAGATACAGAGATCCGATTACAAAGGAAATTATTCCAAATCTTAAGTTCTTAGCTGCAGCCAAATCATGGACCGGGTTTATCCCAACAAATGAGGCAATGGCAAAAGCCAGAGCTGAAGGTCTAATTCCGGCAAAGTATCCCAGTACAACAGAAGGCAAAGATTCAGTAAATAATTTTATTATGTACCACTTTGTAAAAGACGATGTTGTTTTTGATGATGGTAAACTTTCCGGTACATTTAAAACTAACCAGACGTATAAAAATGCAGAAGGAGTAACGACAAATGCTACTCTTTATATCACAAATACGAATCCGAAAAATTTATCTATTCAGGATGTTTCACAGCAGACTGTTAATCTCGATCATGCAAAAGCCAATATTCTTGTTCGTAAAGGTGTTTGCCACAAAATTGACACTGTTTTAAAGTATTACTAATAGTTTTTAAAGTCTAACTAGAGCTAACATGAAAAAAATTATATTACTGTCAGGGCTACTAATATGCTTACTATCAGGATTTAACACTATAAATGGACAATCAGCAATTATCAAAGGAAAGGTAGTTGACTCGATGACCAAAGAAACGTTAATGGCTGTAAATGTTGTTGAAATCGACAAAAATGGAAGGTTTATTAGTGGTACTGTAACCGATATCAATGGAAACTATGTTTTAAAAGTTACTGATGAAAAAAACCAGGTACAGGTTTCATTTATTGGTTATAAAAAACAATCCTTTACAATTGATGGACGAACAACCATCGATATTTCTCTTGAAACAGAATCAGTAGCAGTTGGCGACGTGCTTGTTACCGGTGCAAAAATGGGTAACGATGGTATGACAAGCGTGCGTGACAGGGCAACTGCTGTAACCCGCCTTGAATTAAAAGGAATGGAAAGTGTTATGTCAACTTCAGTGGAAGACATGCTTCAGGGTCGTTTGGGTAATGTTGATATATCATCTGTATCAGGTGACCCGGGTGCCGGTTTGAATATCAGGATTCGCGGTACAGCGTCATTAAATGCGAGAAACCAGCCATTAATTGTAATTAACGGAATTCCTTATGATGCCAATATTGATGACGGCTTCGATTTTGCCAGTGCTGATATTGAAAAATTTGGTAACCTGATTGATGTTTCACCGGAAGATATTGAATCTATTGAGGTTTTGAAAGATGCGGCATCTACTGCAGTTTGGGGGTCAAGGGCATCCAACGGGGTTTTGATGATAAAAACAAAACGTGGATCTAAATCCAAACCAATTTTTGAATATACTTTCAAAACTACATCAGCACACGAACCTGATCCTATTCCTATGTTGGATGGAGCAGGATATGCGCGCCTGATTACTGAAGAACATTACAATGTTGATCGTAATGAATTTTACAGCCAGGAAATTGCATTTGACCCGGAATGGGAAGAATATCATAATTATTCACAAAATACAAACTGGGTTAAAGAAATTACCCAGGTAGCTTTCACCCAACAACATGACTTTTCGGTTCGCGGTGGTGGTGATAAATCAAGATATAACATGTCAATGGGCTATTTTGATGAAGGTGGTACTACAATTGGAAATGATTTGGGTAAACTTACCTTACGCAGTTCGTTAGATTATGATCTTTCATCCAAACTCCAGTTTAAATCGGATATCATGTTTACCCGTTATGATCAGAACAATACTTATGATGTTGAAGATTCTTATTATGCAAGTGAAGGTGGCTGGAGAACTTTACGCGCCGTAGCCTACCGCAAACAGCCAAATCTATCGGTTTATGATTTGGATACGTTAGGCAACAACACCGGTGCATATTTTACACCATATTCAACTTTACAAGGAAATTCAAAGGATTATTACAATCCAGTAGCTTTTGCAAAACTTGGCAAGCAGCAACGTTATAAAGATAATGCACGTGCATTATTTACAGCCAAATGGTCAATTACTCCAAAGTTAATATGGAATGGAACTGTTACATTAGATCTCTTCGATCAGAAAATTGAAAAATTTCTTCCATTCAAAGCTGTTGGATATGATTACGAAAACGATATTACCAACCGTGCCGTTAATGAGTTTTCAAAGAAAAGTTCAATCTTTACAATAAATCAATTGATTTACAGACCTGACTTGGGAACCGATCATGACTTACTTTTTATGGGTCAGATGGATACTGAAGAATCACGTTCAAGGTGGTATAAATCAGAGACAAGTCAGTCAGCATCACCTTTTATTACTCAACCGGTAAACGACAAACATCTTAATTATATTGGAGCCAGTTACACCGAATATCGTTCATTAGGATTTTATGCAACAAGCAGCTATAAATGGAAAGATAAATATAGCTTAATGGTGGGTGCTAAATATGAAGGTAATTCAAAATTCAGTGCTGACAGCCGTTGGGGATTGTTTCCAACAGTAGCAGGTTTCTGGCGTATTTCAGGAGAAGAGTTTTTAAAAGGCGTTTCTTTTATTGATGACCTGAAATTAAGAATGAGCTGGGGACAGAGCGGTAACTCACCTGCAGGGAATTATTTGTATTATAACACTTACAGCGCCGGTTCAAGTTATTCATATATGGATATGCAGGGAGTACAACCCAACGGAATTGAATTAACCAGCCTGCAGTGGGAAACTATTGATCAGTTAAACCCGGGTATTTCATTTGTTGGACTGGATGGAAGAATGAACATTGAAGTGGATGTTTACAGAAAGAAAACCTTGGATCTGTACCTTGAAAATTCAGGTATCCCAAATCACACAGGATTTGGCGGTATTGACCGAAATGATGGGGAGATGGAAAACAGGGGTTACGAATTAATGTTCGACTATACCATTATCAGTAAAAAAGACTTCCAGTTGAATTTTAACCTTAACATTTCAGGCAACGAGAACAAAGTATTGCGCCTGCCTGAAAATTATAGTCTTGTTTATGGAAATATGCTCACCAATGGCGAATATAAAATCAGTGTTACACCTGGAGAAGCACTCGGAGGATTTTTCGGATATGAATATCTGGGGGTTTATTCCTCAGAAGCAGATGCCATAGTACGTGATAAAAACGGTAACCCTGTTTACGGAATTGATGCGGAAGAACCTCTTTCAATGATTATGGGTGGCCCGTCAGCTTATGTATTTGAAGGTGGTGACGCAAAATACAAAGACCAGAACTATGATGGTAAAATTGATGAACTTGACCTTGTTTATCTTGGTGATTTGAACCCAAAAGTGATGGGAGGAACCGGATTCAGGGTACAGTACAAAGGGTTCGTTCTTAATTCATTCTTTTATTTCAAACTTGGTCAGGAGATTATAAATCAGACCCGCATGGATACAGAAAAGATGTATAACTACGACAACCAAAGTACTGCAACAAACTGGCGTTGGCGCAGAGACGGTGATGTTACTGATGTACCAAGAGCGCTATACCAAAGAGGTTTTAACTGGTTAGGCTCTGACAGGTTTGTTGAAGACGGCTCTTACCTCAGACTTAAATCATTATCATTGACATACAACGTTAAACCATCAATTAGCCAAAAGTTAAGACTTAGTAATATGAAGATTTTTGCTACCGCATATAATCTTTATACATGGACTAATTATTCGGGACAGGATCCCGACGTGGCTCCACCAACCAGTCCTGATTCGCTTCCAAAAGACTATAGCAAAACTCCCCCAAGTAAAAAATATATGTTCGGGTTAAACCTTAGTTTCTAATAAATAAACAATGATACAATGAGAAAGCTAAATATAAAAAGTTCGTCAATAATTGCATTATTACTTGTAATTATGGCATTTTCCTCTTGTAAGGATTGGTTAACTGTAGCCCCTGAGGATAAATTGGTAAAGGAAAATTCTGGACAAAAACAGAAGATGTAAACAGTGCTCTTGCAGCAACATACAATGCAATGCGAAAAGCAAGTTTGCCGGCATTGATTATGGGCGAAGTTCGTGCCGATTTGGTAACTTTTTCGGGTGCTGCATTTTCTGATTATATTTTAATTGGTCAAAGTAACATAAGTCCAACAAATGGAGTTGTAAATTGGAAGGATTACTACGCAGCTATTAACCTGGCTAATACACTAATGGTTTACGATAAAGAAGTGTTTGAAAAAGATAAAACCTTTACAAAAGAAATGATGGATGCAGTTGATGCTGAAGCACTTTTCATCCGCTCCCTGGCTTATTATTATCTTGTAAGGTTATGGAAAGATGTTCCATTGGTTTTGGAAGCTTCCATCTCAGATACAACAAATCTGTATATAGGAAAAAGTCCTGAAAATGTAGTTACTGATCAAATAGTTGCCGATCTTTTAAAGGCAAAAGATATGGCATATTCAACTCAGTTTCAGGGCAGCAACTATTTCTATGGTCGGGCAAACAAGTACTCAATTATGGCTTTATTGGCCGATGTTTACTTATGGAAAGAACAATACGCAAAATGTGTTGAATATTGCGATGTCATAATAAATTCAGGATTGTACGGTTTGGAAGAGAATGACTCCTACTTCAATATCTATTATCCGGGCAATTCCCCTGTAGAAAGCATTCTTGAACTGCAATACAACGATGCACTTGACAATCAGGAAAATCCAATATATTACAACCTGATTCCTCCTTCTGGAACCGCTCAATGCGCTTTAAATTCAAGGAATACAAGTCTTATTCTTAGCAAAGAGGATGCAAGAAATTTTGGAGGTAAAACTGCAACCTGGAAATACCAGGGTAAAGATGCACTTGGATTGAATTTTAGAACAAGTACAGAACGTGATGCCAACTGGAATATATATCGCTATGCCGATATAATGCTTATGAAAGCGGAAGCGGTAATTGAACTTGGTAATTATGAAGTTGCCAATAATTTAATCAGGGAAACTTTGTTACGTGCAGGAATGCCATATGAAGACAGTTTTGATAAGGAAACTTTAAGAAAAGCATTACTGGACGAAAAAGGCAGAGAATTTTTACTCGAAGGAAAAAGATGGTTTGATTTGTTACGCGCAGCCAAGAGAAACAAGTTTGAAAACAAACAGATTATTATCAGTATGATCTTGTCGGTGCGGATATTAAACAACAGGCAATATTAAGAACCAAGGTTTATGATACTTTGAGCTATTATTTGCCAATAGCTGAACATGAATTAATTTATAACCAAAATCTGGTTCAAAGTCCATATTATGACAGGTAAAAACATTTTAAATATTTTTAATATGAAAAATATTGATTGGCGGAAACTAAAACAGGCAAGCAAATTACTTCTATTTGCAGTAATTCTGTTTGGGTGCAAAACCGAACCTCAATTATGGGTTGTCAAATCAACACAGCAGGTTATTTCGGAATATGTAGCAACAAACCCTGAATTTTCAGAATTCAACAAAATATTGGAAAGTACCGGATTGAATAGTCTTCTGGCAGTAAGGGGGCCATTTACATTATTTCTTCCTTCCGATACTGAAATGAAAGCATATTATGCCGAGAAAGGTGTAAGTTCTTATACCGATTTCAGTGAAGAGATTTTGAAGCAACTGGCTTTAAACCACGTAATCGGTGCTAACATTGGAACGGGTGATATTGGACTGGGCGCAATTCGCGAGCCTAACGCCATCGGTGACTTTATTGTTAGTGAATTTCAGGGTTCTGATATTGTACTGAATAAATACAGCAAAATAACCAAAAGGGATATTATAGCTTCAAATGGTGTAATTCATTACATTGATAAAGTTTTGGATCCGATCACAAAAAGTGTATATGAAGTTGTAGCAAGTAATCCTTCCTATTCTTTATTTACTGAGGGATTAAACCGTACCAATCTGAAAGACACTCTGCAAACTATTACTTTTCCATACGGCAACAAACAGGCCCGGACAAGATTTACAATAATGGCGGTTGCTGATTCAACTTTTAACCGATATGGAATTACAACCATCGATCAATTAATTGCTTACTTTACAAATAGTCCTGACAGTATAACATATTTAAGTAATGATTTCTTCAGGTATATGGAATACCACTGTCTCGCCAACACATATTATTTAAATACAATGGAGACAGGCCTCTACCCAACAATTACTTATGATTATAACCTTTCCATCAGAGTTGACGACGATTATAAAATAAACATTGATGCAGATGACAATTACACAAAGTTTGTAATTGAACAATCAAACAATCCCTCTAAAAATGGTACTGTTCACACGGTTGCAGGTTTATTACCGGTTACGCAGCCAAAGCCGGCTGTAATTACCTGGGAAACCACAGATCATTTTGATTTAGAACAAGGAGACTACTTTGGAAAATATTATGCAAGGTGGTTTGATGGGCAAAACACCTTTGCAAATATCAAATGGGAAGGCGATTATTTATTGTATTATTTTAAAGACCATGATACAGGTAAAGTACTTAACGATGACTGTCTTAGCATGAGTGGCTGGTGGTGGTGCGAAGTTACCACACCAAAAATAATGAAAGGCAAATATAAAATAACATCAAATCTATGGTCAGGTCAAATTGACTATGCTGTTTATATTGATGGAGTGAACACTGCTCTTATAAAAAGTTCGGAACCTGCTGAAAGTACTACATGGGCAGAAGTTGAATGGACTAAAACTGAAACTCATAAATTTAAAGTATTTGCTACAAGCCCCGGACTACTTTTCTGGGATACCATAATATTTACACCAATTATCAATTAATTCAATACCTGTTAAATAATTTAATACAGTTTTGAAATGACAAAAAAATATTTATACACAACCTGTTTATCTCTTATAACCTTGTTTTTTGCTATCAACGTAACTGAACCCTTGATGGCACAGACACCCGAAGTTAATGTTACGGGTGTGGTAACTGAATCAGGTACAGGCCTCCCATTAAAACAGGTTACAATATCAGTTACTTCAACCGGTACAACAGCTGATACCGATGAAAATGGAGTTTTTTCGATTTCAGTACCAAATCTGAAAGCTGATTTGATTTTCAATCTACCCGGTTATAATTTGCGCAAAATTTTTCTGAATGGAAGAGAGAAAGTGAACATTTCCCTTGTTTCTACCGAATTCAAGTCTTTTGACAATTCATATAATTCGCCAACCGGGCCACTTGCAATTAAGGATGCTGTTTACTCGGTTACTGCATTAACCGCCAATGATTTAAAACACTCAAAAGCCACTTCTTTTGACCAAACCCTTCAGGGAAAAGTACCGGGAATGTCTGTGGTAAATCAATCCGGTATGCCTGGACAAAGAACTTATATGAAATCGAGAGGTTTTTCCTCCCTATACGCCAATTCAGAACCGATGCTGTTTATTGACGGAATGATTCACAACTATTCTTATGCCGATGTAAGTTTGATGGAAGGATTTTCTCTTAATCCAATGGATGTTATTGATATAGATGACATTTCGGATATTACTGTTTTAAAGAATGGCGGATCATATCTTGGCGCTTTGGGAGCTAGTGGTATTGTTAACATTAACACAGAACAAAAGGCAGAAACAAGTACTGTAATGAAATTTTCAGCTTATGGAGGTATTACAATGGCACCAAAATCTCTTGACGTTCTGAATCCGGCTCAGTTTAACAATTACTTTTCTGAAATGTTGAATTCACAGGGATATGATGCAAACCAGATAAACACCAAGTATCCCTGGCTTAACGGTAATGAATCATCAACAGATTATTACAAATACAACAACAATACAGATTGGCAGGATGAAATTTATTCGCCTTCAGCAGTTTCAAAATTTCATTTCTTTTTAAAGGGAGGTGACGATATTGCTACTTATAATATTTCAACCGGATATTTATCACATAAAGGAATTAGCGACAATTCTTCATACACAAGGTACAATCTTCGTATTAACGGAAATATTAACATTACCGATAAATTCTCGATAATTCCTAATGCCAAGCTTTCATTGGCCGATAGTAAACTGGCTAACCAGGGACCAAGTGATTGGAAAAACGCGACTATTGCTTCTGTATTAAAACCTTCGACAATGGCTCCTAATGCAAGAGACAAAGTTACCGGCACTCAACTTGATTATTTAGATGATGTTGGTAATACTTTTATGGTAAGTAATCCACTTGCAATCACAAATAATGCTTCAGGAAGTAACCGGAATTATCATTTCTTAAGTTCAATCACTGCAAAATACAGGGTTAATGAACATTTCAATATTTCATCCCTGGTGGGTATAAATTTCAATAATTCACGTGAAAATATTTTTTTACCTGATTTAGGTATTGTTCGTGTTGATTCGGCATATAACAGCCCGGGCGATTTTGTGTATGAATTTCGTTCAACCCAGAATTATACAAATGTAACCTATACAAACATAACACCTACCGGTCACTCGATTGTTGTGAATGCCGGGTTAAGGTATTTGGCGAACAGTTATAAACACAATTTGAGTTTAGACCTGAATACACCTTCCGATGATTTTAAAAGTCTTGGACAGGGCTCACAGTATAGTTATCTGCGTTCTACAACCGGTGATAACAGGGAATTAAAATGGATTTCATATTTTGGTGATATTGATTATAATTTCAGAAATAAATACTACTTAAATGCAAATATGTCATATGACGGGAATTCAGCAGTAAATGCTGACAATCGTTACAACATTTATACTTCAGTTGGTGCAGCATGGCGTCTTTCTTCTGAAAATTTCCTCAATCAGGTTAACTGGCTCGAAGATTTAAAACTCAGAGCCTCTTATTCAACAACCGGAAATATGTTTAGTACGATTTATGATTATTCAAAATTGTATTACACTGACCGCAGGTTTAATGGAATAGGAGTACTTACAAGGGAAATCATTCCGAATGAAAATATGGAGTTGGAAAAACAGAATACTATAAATGCAGGTCTTGACCTTTCGGTGTTGAAACAACAGGTTAATCTTCATGTAGACGTTTATAAATCGAATGTAAATAACCTTATAATCAGACAGGAACTGCCTGTAACATACGGATACACAAATTACTTTGATAATGGAGGCAAACTCGAATCAACAGGTTTTGAATTATCTGCCGATACTCGTTTCCATGTTGGTGATTTGGTTTGGACTTTAGGAGGTGCAATCAGCAAAGAACTAACCGAGGTAAAAAGTTTAACTTTTATAAATCCAAATACTTCAAATATTATAACCACAATTGATGCAGCCCAGTTTATCACTTCAGTTGGTAACGCTGTAAATGCTTATTACGGATATAAAACCAATGGACTGTTAACAAGTGCAGATGCTGCTAAAGGAATTACCGGACCAAATGGTAACCTGATGCAGGAAGGAGATATTAAATTCGTGGATAATGGTGATAATATTATAAACGAAAATGATAAAACAATCATTGGAAATCCAAATCCGGAATTTTTTGGTGGGTTTTTTACTTCATTTGCCTACAAAAGATTTTCATTGTCAGCAATGTTTAATTATTCCGTTGGTAATGACGTATTTAATTACGTAAGATACAAAATGGAATCGATGAGTGATTATGCCAACCAGTCAACCGAAGTGTTGCAAAGATGGACACCAACAAACACAAGTGCAACTTTACCAAGGTTGGCATATGGGGATCCATCAGGTAACACAGTATTTTCAGATCGTTGGATCGAAGATGGTTCATATCTTCGCCTTGGACAACTGACACTGAATTATGATGTTCCTCCAATTAAAGGATTTGTTAAAGGAGTAGGTATTTATTTAACTGCTACAAACCTTTTCACTTTAACCAATTACTCTGGCTACGACCCTGATTTCAGTTACATGAACAGCCCTTTTTATATGGGAGTTGATTATGGTAAAATGCCACAGACCCAATCGTTTATTATTGGTTTAAAATTAGACTTATAACAGGTAAAACATAGAACAAATGGAAAAGAAATTACGAATATCACCATACATCCTTGCAATACTCAGTGTGATTTTAATTACAAATTATGGCTGCAAGGACGACTTTTTTGATAGCACAGCCGGTGACAGGATTACACCTGACCAGCATTACAAGTCGATTATTGATGTGGAAGTTTCGGTTTTTGGAGCTTTTGCGCCATATCAGGATTTTGCACCAAAACTGATTATGCTCGATGGAGTAAGATCTGACATGATGGAAATCACACCTAATGCCGATTTAAATTTAAGGGAGATTAATAACCAGAATATTTCGGCAAACAACCCATATATTGATGCATCTGACCTTTATAAAGTGATTATCAATATTAACGAAGTTCTGTTGAATATTGACAAAGTAAAAGGTTTGGACAAAGAATATGATGAATTAACTGCTTTTACATATAAGGGAGCATTGTTGGGATTAAGAGCATATACATACCTTACTCTTGTACGTTTGTATAACAAAGCAGTTTATTTTGAAGATAATCTGGTTTCAATTCCAGTAAATCATAACCAAAACATGCTTGGTAAATCTGAAATAATTGATAAACTTATTGCACAGTTGGAGGAATATTTTAAATCGCCCTTTACAACTACTAAATATCCTGAAGGAAGACTTGGCTTTCCTAACAATAAAGCGATTCTGGGCGAACTTTACCTCGAAGTTGGCAGATATGCTGATGCAGCAACTTACTTAAAACTGGCATGCGAAAGTTACCAAAATGGACCTGCTTTACTAAAAGTAGATAAATCATACAGAGATGCTGCCTGGGGTTCAATTTTTCTTAATGCTGAATCACAATCTATAGAAAATATTGCAGTTGTACCATATTCAAGAGCGGAAGGCCAGTTCAATCCACTTGCAAGTTGGTTAAGTGTTAAAAGTGATTATTTAGTAAAACCATCAAGTATAGTTATTGATTCATTTATGGCTCAAATTCCTTTGGCAGGTACAGTTCCAATGGATCTATACAGAGGTTCTTTTACTTTTGGAGCAGAAGATATTGCGATGACCTCAGATACTACTTTTGAGTATGTGAATCCTTTTATAAGAAAATATGCAGTTGATGTAAATGATCTTCAAAGTTCTGATATTATTCTTTCGAGAGCAGCAGATCTTCATTTATTACTTGCAGAAGCATATAATCGCATGGGTGATGAAACTTCGCAAACTTATGCTTTAATGTTGCTGAATCAGGGGGTGAACAGTACAAATCCAAAACCGGCACCATTCTCAAAATGGTCAGCGAATCTTGGTATTCGGGGCAGAGTATATCTGAAATCAAGGGAAGTACCTGCAAGAGATAGTATTCCACTGGAAGAAAGGACAATCCTGATTGAAGACCTGATTATTGCAGAAAGAGCTATGGAATTGGCTTTCGAAGGAAAACGCTGGTTTGATCTGGTTCGTATTGCTGAAAGAAGAGATGATCCTGCTTACCTTGCTGACCGCGTGGCCGCGAAATTTGCCGGAACCAGCCAATATGATGCTATTCGTAATAAATTGATGAATCGTGAAAACTGGTATTTACCTTCCAATTAAGATCAAATTTTAATTGATATATTGAATGGCTGCAAGTTTTGCAGCCATTTTTTTTACGTTTTCATTGAAATCCTGAATAATCATTTACCTGCAAATCATTAATCTGGCTTTTGCCAGGCTTGAATTTCCTTTTACATTCACTATATAATTTCCCGGAGAGAGAATGTTTCCGGTTTGAATTTTGTAATTTGATTCACCAACACTTGAGAAGATAGTATCACTAAAAACTTTCTGCCCAAAAGATTGAAAATTGATACTGTCACTTTCTCATTATTTGCGAATTCATGCAATGACAAACTGAATTCCCGGCACTTGGGTTTGGATATATCTTCACATTTTTCTCAAAAGCATATTCTGCCACAGAAGTCACAATAACAGGTTCAAGCTCCCACATAGCACTCCACCAGGTTGTTTCAACAGTTCCGTATTGTGCCTGGTTTTGGAGATTTTCAACATGAATAAAATCCATTTTATTCAATTCACTTTTTATCCTCACAAAGCCATCTCCTGTTTCTTCAATCAGCCACATTGAACTTGATTTTGAAGTATCTGCCGGTGTACATTCAATATAACCCAAAAGGTTTTCCATATTCATATAATCACCAGTTGAAATATTCCTGATTTTTCCTACTCCTCGAAATCCTCAATTTGCCACAAAAAGCTATCATCATTTGCATTTAGGTTATATTTTACCCGATCACCTGCATCAAAAGATAAGTGCTTTGCCACCGGCTTTTAATTTTATAGCAAACGATTGGATCGCCTGAGACATGAATTTTTCTGACTGCCTTAAAGTTTCCATCAAGGGTTGTGGCAGTAACAGTTGCCTGGCCTTTGGCCAATCCTGTAACGAGTCCTTCATAATTAACTGATATAATTGACGGATCGTCAACTGAATAAATAATTATTTTATTAGTAGCATTTGCCGGAGAAAATATTGTAACCAGCTTAAATCTGGCGCCACCGACGATTGTTGTATCCATCGGTGAAAGATTAATTCCTGTAACTTCAGCCGGTTCACAACCCGATACTTCAGTCCATCGAAATGTTCCTTTTTGTGTGGTAAAAAAGGCTTTTTCTTCTGCATTTCCACCTAAATTTGAATAATTTAAGTTACAATAAGTAGCGCCACCAAGTGGAAATTTTTCAAAATAAACAACAAATCCACGCTGTGCAGCGTCATTATTTATATTATTGAAAGGATATTCAACTCCGGTTGTGTTGACTGTCACATTTTCAAAAACCATATTAAATATACCGTCACCTGAAGATTTAGCAATACGGATTGCATCGCATTTTGAATCATTGATATCGACGTTGTACATGCGTACGTTTTGAACTTTTCTCCCGGCGCTTAAAGCATGATAAATATTAACCGCCCCTACCCTGTCGTTGTAAGTTGCATTATATGTACCGCATCCAATTATAGTTATATTATGAAAATCGTGCATCCCGTCATCATTAAATCCCACACCAGGAAACGTATTTGTTATGGTTATGCCAACATCGATATTATCCTTTATAACTAAATTATAGAACTTGTTGTCCTTTCCTCCATAAAGTGCAGCACCGGCAGCTCGCCAGCCATTTTCAGCAGTATTGTACCTGAATGTATTGTTTATGCATTCCAGACCTTCGGCACACCAAATTACCATTGCATCATCACCGTTATTTCTGAAATTACAATGTTCTACAATTGCATTACTTGTTCCTTTACACAGGTTTATTCCATCGGCGTAGGTATTTCTGAAACGGCAACTACTCATCACAAAACCATCAGCATAAGCAATTCCTCCCGGAACATATTGTCCGATCCAGGCCCCAACTGCGCAATGTTCAACCCAAATATTCCTGATAACCGAACCTTTTGTATAAACACCGAGAATACCTGCATAACCGTTTGTCCTTGTAGTCATTTCAGAAGTTATATACAAATCGGAATAACCAATTTCCTTTGCGTTTGCCCGCAAGCCGCCATTACTTGCATTTGTAACCGTAAAGTTTAATTGAGAATACCACATCCCTGCTCCCTGTAATTTTGTTTTTGCAACACCAAAATAAAGCTGGCTGTGTATGTTGTAAACTCCCGCAGGTATATAAATAATTTTACTTCCGTTTGCATCGATAAAATCCTGTAAAGTACTCCCGTCTCCGCTGTAAATTGCAGCACCATCAGGAGGAGCAATTTCTAATGGAACTAATTCCATTTCAACAAAATCTATAACAGGATTTCCTCTTTCATTTACCAGCTTCAGTTTTGATAATTTTTCAGGAAGTTTATACCGGAATTCATCGAACCGCATTCGGGATTTTTATTCGTTATTCCAACATTGTTTGGATCACCATTGTTCCACAAATATTCCCACGACCATTTTGAGGTTAGCGTAATGCTGGCGATTTTGGTATTTTCATCATAAACTCCAATCACTGCTTCTTCACCATCCGGCACCGAATAACGAATTACCATACCATCAGCCGGTTCTGAAAGATTGAATTCAATACCAGCTCCTATATTGGTCATATCGACACAAATTTGCTCTGATGCTTCTGATTGCAAATCAACCTGAGCATAGGATTTTTCTGTTGCAAAAGCGCCATTTGAAAAACCTGCCTGATCTGCTTCATAACGTTTATAGGAGCATCAAAATAGCCACGTTGTGCCGATAAACTATTAATCGCGGTAAAAATTACAAGAATTGAAAATGTAAAGGATAGTTTCTTCATACAAAGTTTATTCAATTTATAACCATCGGAATTTTTCCATATATGAGTAAAGGTAACAAGGAAAAATTGAAATATAAATTACTTCATGATTTACCATTTAAGTATGAGAAACAATATTATGTCGTTTTTTATCTTTTACCCCTAAATCCTCCCGAATAATCGGGACAAGCTCTGAAGGGGACTTTTTGCAGCATTCAGATGGAACTGTTTGCAAGTAACGATTGCCCCCTTTAGGGGTTGGGGGTGAGGAACACGACAATAAAACTTTCTTATTACTTACCTCAATAAATATTAAACATTATTCCTGACAAATTCAAAGAAAAAGAGCTGCCTCAAACGAGACAGCTCTTTTCAAAAATATTATTGCAATGTTATTTTACAAACTTCACAACCACTCCGTTGGCTTTTACAAAATATAATCCTTTTGCATAAGCGCTAACATCGAATGAATGACGATTTCCAAAAACTACTGCTTCGTCCATTTTTACACCTACACTGTTGTAAATTTCAACCCTTGAATTAATTGCAGAAAGTTCTACATTTAATTTTGAAGTTGCAGGGTTAGGATAAACTTTAAATGATTCCATAGCTTTTTGCTGAGAAATACCTGTTGAAATTAATTCCAGATCGCTAACGGCTAATAGATAAACACTGTCAACCGTAACAGTTGCATTAGTTAAGCCTGCAAAAAGGTTAAATTTATGTGCTAAAGCACCTGCTCCTGTTTGCATAGCAGAAAAATTATCTATTGCAATTTCATACATAGTTGGTTCAGAATCCAACGGAGCCCATCTCCATTGTGAGTTTCCATCTGCCGATTTAGGATCAGTAGTCTTTCCAAATCTTGTGTAAGGATCTCCGGCAAGTTCAAAATCAACATCAAAAGTATCTGCTTCCGAAATTCCAAGTTTAATTCTGAGAACAAAAGGTTCATCTTTTACTTCTTCAGGAATTCTTAAAGTTTGGCCAACAGTCCAATCCCAAGGATTTACACCCTGACCATTTGTATTTGTAATGTTCAATACACCATCAACTACAGTTGAACCTCCAGTCCAAGGTACACCAGGGGCGCCGGTTTCAGTAACAACATCAAAATTACCGTTTTTAATATAATTCACCTCTTCGGCTGTCACTTTTTGGCCGGTTATAGAAACCGTTATTTCTTCTGAATCAACAAAGTCAGTAGCATCTGAAGCATAAATAATTAATTCTTCATTTGTTACCGGAGTAATTAAACCAGATGGACTAATACTTGCTCTGGCCCTGCTTCCGTCAGCTGTTCTAATATGCCATTTTACAGTTTTAACTGTAGCATCTTCAGGAAGAACTTCAACATTAATCTGCAATTGCTGGTTGTCTTCTGTAATTGCACCATCAACAGAAATGTTAACATCATCAACATAAATAACCTGTGCTCCTTCCAATGTAATAATTCCACAAGCATCCATGTTAACCCATGCTTCAGAAGCATCTGGCCCTGCGTTTGCCCAAACACCACGTCTCCGGGTATTATTGTCCTCATCACTGTCATTAATCGTTACATCAAATCCAATTTGACCTTCAATATCAACTCCGGCACCGTCCTTCGTTGTAAGGCTAGCCCATGGTACAAAATATTCAGCAACATAATTTGGTGCTTCAACTTTAAACGCGTGTTGTCTTGTATTATCTTCGGTGCTTAGCAAACCATTTTCTTTAGCTGCTGTCATATCAGGAGCCATTTGGTGATGCCCGCTTCCACTTGAGCTTGGACCAGCTCCATCTTCAAGTACAAAGTTAACGTCGAAATAGATTTCCGGTTTGTCATATTCCCAGGCATTTCCACCTCCTGGGTGAAGGTAATTTGGCCAATAGTTATCATCTGTAACTTTAATAATCAGATAATAGCCATCTTCATCCCATAAAGCTTTCCAGTAGGTTTCACCTGCTTCTCCCAAAGTAGGAGCGCCATTGGCAGTATCGTAAGGCCTGTCAATTGCAAGAGAGTCTGTAGTAGCCCAAACTTCATCAAAAACTCCGTCAATTACTGGTTTAACAGTAGCTTTTTTAATAACGGCTGTTGGACGTTCCAGCTGTGCAAATGCAGCAGAAACAAACAATACGCCTAAAATCAAAGTAAAAATTTTTCT
This sequence comes from Draconibacterium sp., assembly GCA_016705335.1. Classification (GTDB taxonomy): domain Bacteria; phylum Bacteroidota; class Bacteroidia; order Bacteroidales; family Prolixibacteraceae; genus Draconibacterium. The sequence continues at coordinate 31,747 of JADIYN010000051.1, forward strand.
CATAATCTCTGTTTTTTAGTTAATAATTTATTTTAGTTATAGAAATTCCGTTTTTAAAATAACCCTTTAATTCCTTCCCATTTCAAAAATACAACTGACGAATTTAGCAATTAAATCAAAATAAAAAAATTACATAAAGGTTTATGACATGTTAAAATAAAAATAATTTTACCGCTGAAACCCTTGTAAAACCTAAAATGCTTGCATTCTGCAAATTAAACCAGATAAACTTCACCAAATATTTTCAAGGTCGGTAGCTGAATAAGTATGATCCCGCTTAAACCATACGGATTTTGATGAATTTTTGAGCTTTAAACCATCTTTGTTAAAAGCCCTGTATAAAACTGAAATAGGAACCAGTACCACAAAATACAAGGTTCCAAAAATAAATTTCGACACATAATAATTTAAAATATCGGCCAGTTTAAACCATCCAATCGCAATAATTTTTGCAACAGGTTTGAGGAAAATACCAATAATACCAAAGCCAAAAGCTAGATAAACAAACAGTTCAATTTTAGTTATTATATACACCAATAAAAAACCGCTTGTTAAAACGAGGCTGGTTTCCAATGATCTTTCTCTTTCCATAATTAACGGTTAAAACAGTGTATAAATAAATGGAGCAATTGCACTTCCACCGCTTAATACAATCAAGACTCCAAAAAACAATAATATTACAATAACCGGCAATAACCACCACTTTTTGCGCTCTTTCAAATACTTCCAAAGGTCTTTAACAAAATCCATTTTAATAAAATTTTGTTATATTACCCGTGGCGCGGTGATTAAATATACTACTCGCTTTCCAATTATTCACAAAAAAAAAAATGGCAAAACCTGCATTTGATGTTATAAACTCGCCAAGCTGAAGCATGGCGTTAAAACAAGATATTATATACAATCAATCCAATTTAAACTCTTCCTTCCAGTTATCCATATTTTTCCATTCGGGTTGTTCTGTTTTAGCGAACAGATAATCGCCAACTACAAGGTAATCCATTTCGGTACGCATGAAACATCTGTATGCATCGGTGGGTGTGCAAACTATGGGTTCGCCGCGCACATTGAAACTTGTATTTACAATTACTCCGAAACCGGTCAGCTTTTTAAACTTGCTGATTAAATTCCAATACCGCTCATTTGTATTTTTATGAACGGTTTGAATCCGTGCCGAGCAATCAATGTGCGTAACGGCAGGAATGTCGGATCTTTTAAAATACAATCGATCCATCAACGGAAGATCAAAATAATTTTCGGGAAGACTGAACAAGTGCTTTTGCTGAACATTTGCAACAAGCAACATATAAGGTGAAGGTTTCCCGAGTTCAAAATAGGATGAGCAATCTTCGGCTAAAACAGAAGGTGCAAAAGGCCTGAAACTTTCGCGGTATTTTATTTTTAAGTTCAATTTCAGTTGCATTTCAGTGTTACGTGCATCGCCTAAAATACTTCGGTTACCTAGTGCACGCGGGCCAAATTCCATTCGCCCCTGAAACCAGCCAACTACATTCCCCTCGGCAATTATTTGGGCCACGCGCTCAGTTAAATCATTAAAGTTTTCGAATCTGATATATTTTGCCTTGAATGATTTTGCAGCATGTTCAATTTCACTTGCCGAAAATTCGGGCCCCAAAAAAGAACCGTTCATTCCATCGGGAAAAGTAATTTTTCGTTCATTCTGAAAATAAATAAAATGAGCTGCAAGTGCGGCGCCAATTGCTCCGCCGGCATCACCGGCAGCCGGTTGAATAAAAATATCATCAAACAAACCTTCTTTTAACAATTTTCCGTTTGCCACGCAATTTAAAGCCACACCACCGGCCAGACAGATATTTTTTGCACCGGTTACTTTTTTGGCTTCACCAGCCATCTTTATTATAATTTCTTCGGTAACCTGCTGAATTGCCAAAGCAAGATTCGAATGGTGCTGTTCAATTTTCGATTCTGTTTCGCGCCGTTTGAAACCAAAAATGTGTTCCCACTTCTTTTCTTTTACCATCCGCAACCCGGTGGAATAGTTAAAATATTTTTGGTTCAGCCAAACCGAACCATCATCTTTTATATCGATCAATTCAGTTTTTATAATTTGAATAAAGTTGTTCACTTCCTCGCTGCCGGGAATTCCATAAGGCGCTAAACCCATCAGTTTATATTCGCCGGAGTTTACAGTAAACCCCAGATAATAAGTAAATGCTGAATATAAAAGCCCGACAGAATGCGGGAAATGCAACTCCCTGATATTTGTAATTGTATTGCCTTTCCCAAAACTGATTGAAGCGGTTGCCCACTCTCCCACTCCATCAATAGTTAAAATGGCTGCTTCTTCAAATGGTGAAGGATAGAAAGCGCTGGCAGCGTGCGACAAATGATGTTCAGGAAAAAGCAATTTTACTTTTCCTTTTTCATATCCATCCAATCTGGCTAATTCCTGGTGAATGATGCGTTTCAAAAAAAGCTTTTCTTTTATCCAGACCGGAATTGCAGTGACAAATGATGCAACACCTTTTGGCGCAAATCCATAGTAGGTTTCAAGTAACCTTTCAAATTTTAACAAAGGTTTGTCGTAGAATACAATTGCATCCAATTCCGAAATATTTATTGCTTCAGCATGTAAACAATATTTTATTGCATTGATTGGGAATGACGGATCGTGTTTAGTTCTGGTAAACCGTTCTTCCTGTGCGGCTGCAATAATTTTTCCGTCAACAACCAGGGCGGCTGCCGAATCGTGATAAAATGCTGAAATACCGAGAATTTTCAATGGCAGAAATTTAATTTGTTGACGAAAGTAACAAATTTAAATGTTCCAGATTTTCGTATTGAGGATCGATATTTTTTATCTCCTCAAAATACTTCCGTGCACCCGGCAAGTCTTTTTTGCAATATAAACTGAAGCAAAATTATCTAAAAACCTGGCATCGAATTTAAACTGATTATAGACTTTATTAAACCGGAAAAGCGCTTTATCAAAATCATCTCGGTTGAAGTAAATCTCTCCAATCATTCTGTTTGCAATATGCGAATCATAAATATTCAGTGATGATTCAAGCAATGTTAAAGCTTCTTCAGTATTGTTATCAAGAATTAGTTGTTTTGCCTGTTCAATCTGCGCCCTTGTCTGAAATGGAATGTATTTTTCATAAACGTAAGTTTTTGCGGAATTCTTAAATACTGACTTGCATTTATTCTTTTTAATTCAGCAGCAGCTACTTTAGCCTGTTCGGTTTTATTGGCATAAACAAAAGCTGTATATGATTTTGCAGCACATTCACTTTTTTATCATCGGGAGCCAATGAAAATGACTTTTCAAAACTGCTGATTGCATTGTTATAATCTCCCATCAGCAAATAAATTTCACCAATCCGGTAATTTGCAAAAAAAGATTCTTCGTATTCGAGTGATTTTTTGAAATAATTCAAGGCAAGTGGCAAATCTGAAAGTTGCAAAAGACAGTTGGCTGCATCACGGTAATTCACTGCCAAATATGGATTTGTCCTTATCAAAGCTTCATATTCTTTATAAGCTTTTTCAATTTGCCCCGCCTTTTCATATTTTCGGGCCAAATCAAGCCGAACCTCATCCAAAGACAAATCTGCATTTTTCATTGCTGTAAATGCAAGCGAATCGGAATAAGATTTTGGGCGGTATTTTGTTTTATAATTTGCGCCCATTGTTTCATCGTTTGTAAATGGCCAAAACCCTTTTAAAAGCTGAATTCTGTGATAGGCGATTAATGAATCAATCTCAGTATAACCCCAGTTTTTTTTGTAATACTCCATTGAAATATCCTCGCCATTTGATGCGCCGGCAACCTGCGATTTTTTTATTTCATCAAAGAATGCCTGCGCCATTATAAAAATACCATCAATATTTGGGTGAACATGTTCTGTCATTAAATTATTGCCTATCAGTTTATTTGGTGAATGATTCTGAAACCATGAAAGCATTGGGATTTTATAAGTTTTGTATTGATCTGCCAATTCATTAATAATATTGTTTACTTCTTCAGATGCCCTGAAACGGATACAATCCAGATCTTTTGCTTTGTAATATAATTCTAATGCATTTTCGAAATCTCCGTTTTCCTCAGCTTTTTGTGCTTTTTTATAGACATCAATCGCAGGTTCAAGTCCGTCAGCCGAAACAGAATTAAATGGTTCCAATCCATTCACATTCGAAACCATTTCGCTAAAAAAAACAGGAACATTTTCCTCTTGGAATTTTTTCAAAATATCCGACATATTTTGCCTGTAATCGTTCCATGGCAATTTTGTATTCTTCACTGTTTAGCAAAATATCTTTGTCGGCCACCATTCGTTTCATTAATGTGCCATGAACCTCATCATTTTTCCCACTTGCTATTTTTTGTGAAATCCCGGCAATAAGGTTTCTCAGCAATTGGTAAATTTTGTAATCCATTAAGGTAATATGCAGTTAGGTTAATTCCCGGTTTCGGCTCATGGTTTCATTTGACCCGATACCGAAAGCCCCGTAAAACTCATTATGACCGGCATAAATAAGTACGGCATCGGGTTTATATTTCAAAATCTGGTCGGTATAATCGAGCAATGTAAAACTATTGATTGCAGTAATAGCTGTATTTACCATTTCGATTTTTTTGTCGGGATATGCATCTTCAAGCTGCTTGTGTAAAATGCGCGAAAACATCAGATTTCGCTCGTAGGGAAAGCCATAAACCGTGGAGCTTCCCATTACAAAAACCCTGAAAGTATTTTCGGGTTTTTCAGCTAAAAAAATATCGTTGGCAGGTGCAGTGTATTCAAATTTCTGAAAATATTTTTTCCCAACAACCGGATTTACAATCATATATTTTTCATATCCTTCGGTTGGATTTTTGATAAAAAGATCAAGATTATCACCGTATCCTGTCAATCGCAATAATCCTTCGAAAGCCAATAAAATTAAGAATGGAATTAATCCGGTTATTAATTTAAAAACAACCTTTTGTTTTTTTGGAATTTTCTTTTCAGCAGTTTTCGGTTTGTTCATTTTCACTGAATATTAAAAAGGTTCGAAATCTAAGAATTCTGTTTCGAACCACAAAAAATGATTTGGATTAATTTATTTAGTTTTTTTTTTGTGATTTTTTTTAGTAGTATGTTTTTTATTTTTCTCTTTTTGTTTTTGGTTGATGATTATCGTTTTGTGGGTGTGTGTTTTTCTTTACGCCGTTTTAGCTTTTTTTTTTTTTTTTCGCGTTTTATTTTTTTGTTTTTGGTTGAGGTTTTGTTGCTGTTTTTTGGCGTTATGTGAGGGTAGCCCGTCGGCACTTTCTTGAACGAATAAAGATACCATGGCTTATGATTATCTTATATCTCTTTGCATCCTTGATTCCAATTTTCCTGAGTTCATAAAAAAACATTCAGAGCTACCAAAGACTTCCCTGTTTGAGCGCTTATGACAAACCTGTTTTGTAAAGACCAGCTGCCCTTCGTTTATTTGAAAACTTTGCAAAAAGATAATGTAAAACCTATTCTCCAACTTCATTAATTTAAAATACATAAACTCAGAATTTCATTAACAGGGGAAATATGCCTATAATTGTAGCCCACAACTAAAACCTAAAAATATGAAAGAGAAAATTTCGTGGGGAAAATTCAAAAACTCTAAAACTTATCTTTTACTAATCGGATTGTCAGCCACATTATGGTTTTTATTCAGGGTAATTCCAAAACCCAGTCGCGCCAGGTATCCCTGTGTGCAGGCAGCAGCGCCGTTAATGTCGTCGTTTGTAATTTATTTACTGGCAATCAGCGCCTCAATGTATTCGTTCAAAAAATTCAAACTTGCATTTCAGAAATCAAGATATTTACTTGGATCAGTTTTCCTTCTTTTTGCAATAATTTCAGTTTCTGCAATCATTTTAAATGATAATAAAACTGCTGTTGCCAATGTGTTAAATCCGGTTGACAACACGTTTCCCGTCGAATCGAACCAGCCAATTGGGGTTGCTCAGGGTTTATTTCCGGGAAGGGTAGTTTGGGCACATGATGAAAATGCAACAAATGAATATTACATTCCGAAAAAAGGAAGTTCGGATTTTTGGTACAGCGGCATTAATGTGGATGAAGAAGTTGTGACTGAGATGCTCGAAATTTCACTGATGAAATATGCAGGTACAGAAAATATTGAGGATGCCTGGGATGCCATTTTTAAATCTTTTAATTCAACACACGGACGGGGAGAAGTCGGGTACACTCCCGGAGAGAAAATAGCCTTCAAAATAAATTTGACCAACCAGAGTGTCAGTAACAGCGACAGACCATTGAGAATGGATGCGGCACCCCAGCTTTTAAATGCCGTTTTACATGAATTGGTTAACATTGTTGGAGTTGCTGAACCGGATATAACTATGGGCGATCCGTACCGTGAATTCAGGGAAGAATACAGAGATTTGGTGATGAGCAAATTCCCCAATGTGTATTATGTTGATGGTGCTGGCGGAAACGGAGTACACCAAACAAAACCTTCGGCAAATGCTGTATTGAAATTCAGTAACAGAAGTTTGACATCAACCTTGCCCCAGCAATACCTCGATGCTACGTATGTCATTAATATTCCTTGTTTAAAAACACATAACGAAGGGGGAATTACCTTGATTGCAAAAAACCACCAGGGTTCATTTCTTGAAAGAGGTGATGATCCGCGCGGGCAATATGCAATTAAAATGCACCCTTTTTTACCTGCAAACAGCAGAGGTACACGCAAATACCGGCACACGGTTGATTATATGGGTCACGAACAAACCGGTGGAAAAGGATTAATTTATATTATTGACGGTATTTGGGGCGGCGAAAGCTGGGAGGGTTTTATAAAAAAATTCAAATCAGATCCATTTAACAATGATTATCCCAACTCAATTTTTATTGGACAAGACCCTGTTGCACTGGAATCCGTTTGTTATGATGTACTGTTCCAGGAATATGTGGAGGACGATTCAAAAGAGCCTTACCCGATTACTTTCAAAGCTGAAATTGCAGATTACCTTTCGCAATGTGCCAGCAGTGATAACTGGCCGGTTAATATAACCTACGACCCTGAACTCGACGGAACTCCGATTGGCAGTCTCGGAGTTTTTGAACACTGGAACAATGCCACCGAAAGAAAATATTCAAGAAATCTTGGAATTGGAGATGGAATAGAACTGATTTATCTAAAAAACGGATTGACAGGAATCTCGGCTAATAAGAACGAAAACATAAGTATTGCTGCACCAAATCCATTCTCAAACGTAACCCGGTTCAGGAAGCCTGCTAATGTTTCGAAAAATTCAAAATTGGAAATCTACAATATGACAGGGCAACTGATCAGAGATTTTAGTTTTGCAGATTCAGATATAATTGAATGGAACGGTGTTGATTCAAAAAACAAAATCATGCCGGATGGTTTGTACATATATAAAATACAGGACAACCCGAATCAGTCGGTATTTACAGGCAAAGTAATCTTAAAAAAATAATCAGAAAACAGATTTTTGTATGTTTAATAATAAACCGACCCCATTCTTTGGAATTGTTTTGTTTGCGCTTTTTGCACTCCATGCCTGTGAAAATAATGAACCCAAACAACCCATGAAAAAACCTTCGAAACAGTAAATGGATTTGTTATCAACGAAAAAGGCGAAAAAACTTTTGGCTACAGAAAACGGACTTTTTCTGTTTAATAAACCGACAGGTAAATTCGAATTTATTGAAAACGAGAACGATATTAAACCAATTAATGATTTAATTTGGTCAAAAACTTCGCCAAACAAGCAGTTGTGGCTGGCATCGGATGCTGGAGTTTTAAATTTCACTGACGAACAACTGTTAACAGCTTCAAACAGCGGGTTGCAAAATAATGCAGTTCACAGGCTTGGTTTTGATTTCAGTAACCGGGGAATTTTTGCAACTCCAACCGGTTTATCCATTCTCGATAACGAGAAATGGACAACTTCAGCCGGATTGAATAATATTTATCTGAACTTCGGAATAACAGATATTGGATGCGCGATGAATGGGTTTACCTACGTTACAACCAAAGGAGGTGGTGTTGAACGATTTGAAATGGATGTTGACGGAATTAGCAGTGCAACAGTTTTCGACAGCGACTGGACAAAACTGGAATCAAATAACATTAACACAGTTTTTATCGACAGTATTTCACAGGTTTATGGCACGGATGCAGGTGTTGCCATTCATACAAGCGAATTCACCAAATGGGACTGGGTAACATACTCAACTGCTGACGGACTGATTGATAACAATGTAATATCAATTGTTACTGACAATTCAAACAACTGGTGGTTTGGAACAACCAATGGTTTGAGCCGGTTTAATGGTATAACCTGGACAAACTTTACAGTTGAATCTGACAAAATCATCAGTAATACGATTAAGTTTCTCGCGATTGACATTGACGGTACCATTTGGTTTGCTTCCGATGAAGGATTATCGCAATTCGACGGCAATAATTGGATTAACTATTCAAAATAAACAAATCATACGAATGAAAATTTTTACAACTATCACTATTTTACTTTTAATTGCAGGCCCGGTTTTTAGCCAGACACAAAATGATACAATTTTCAATTTTAAAACCTTAACTCCCGTAACTATTGATGGACAAGCCACGGAAGTATGCTGGACCGGTGCGGAATGGCATGCCATAGATCAGGTATGGATTCCATGGAACGCGAAAATGAAAGACGGTGATTTTAGCGGTCGATTTAAAGTGGCCTGGGACGAAGACTTTTTATACATGCTTGTTGAAGTTGTTGACGATTCACTTTCGGATGACCATTCGAACGTGCTGCAAAACTGGTGGGACGATGATTGTCTTGAAGTTTTTATCGACGAAAACCGATCAAAAGGCAACCACGAATTGAGTTGTAATGCTTTTGCATATCACATGAGTTTATTTTACGATGCTGTGGATTTGAATTCTTCAGGCCAGGGTGTAAACTATAAAAACAATGTAATTGCCGATATGGACACAATTGGCGACAACACTTATTTGTGGGAATTTGCATTCAAAAATTACGACGCCACATTTAACATCAACAATCCCGAAAATAGTCGAGTAAAACTTAGCCACAACAAAAAAATGGGACTTACAGTTGCATATTGCGATAATGACGAAACAACTTCACGCGAAAACTTTATAGGATCGATGGTGATGACGCCGGCTACTGCCAATGACATGTACAAAAATGCCGATCATTTTGGTTTGATGATTTTGCAGGATCCTGATTCAGCTTCAACAAATGTGGTTTCAAATGAAATGAAAATGGATATTAAAATTTACCCGGTTCCGGCAGAAAACCATTTTACCATAGAAACTTTAAACGCTTACGATGGATTAGTTTATTTATCAATTTCAACTATATCAGGGCAAATTGTTAAAACCGAAACCTTTGCTGAAAACAAACATTCAGTTAATATCAATGAACTTGATGCAGGAATTTACCTTGTTAAAGTAATCCAGGGGAACAATTCATTCACTAAAATTATTTCAAAACAATAAAATTATTATCGTATTCTTATTGCTGTTAAATTATAAATACTTCTGATTATGAAAATCCAAAATCTGTGAGTCTGGCATTGCAATCTTTTTATTGTTTATTGTTGCTAAGAAAGACTACAAAATGTTTTTAATTTTGTCTGAGTGCATGAGATAATAAAATCAGTAAATACAAGATTATAAATTTCTGTCAATACAATTTTCTATATGAATAATTTTAAAATCAATATCATCTTCATAATTATTCTATTCACAGGCATCAATCTTTCGGCACAGGTTTTTGTTGACTGGAATTCAGAATGGTCATATTTCAGAGGTATTTCGGAACCTTCACAACCAAGTAACCTCTGGAGAGGTAATGATTTTAACGATTCGGAATGGCTAAAAGGAAATGCACCTTTCAGGTATGGTGATGGTACCGGTGGAACTGAACTCAGCAGCATGATGAACAGATATACTACTGTGTTTATCAGAAAACATTTTACAATCGAAAATATTGACGATATAGATCAACTTACAGTAAATATTGATTATGATGACGGATTTGTAGTCTGGATCAATGGAAATGAAGTTGCAAAAGTGAATGTGTTGAACAATTACGCATACGACTCGGGTGCAACAGGAAGTCATGAATTTGGGGAAATCGAGAGATTCGTTTTTGATAAAAACGATATCAATTTGATAAATGGTAAAATATAATAGCTGTGCAGGGTTTTAATGTTGGCCGAACCAGCACTGATTTTTATTTGGGTTAAAACTTGAGGGTAAAAAGTTTTTGCCTGTTACAGAAGAGTTCAGTTCCTGCGATATACCAAGTGGTTTTACAAAAACCCGTTTACAGTAAAATTAACTGCCGACTCACCGGGTGAAACAATCAAATATACATTAGACGGCAGTGATCCCAAAACAGCATTAAATGTATTAACCGGAACTTCACCGGTTAGTGTATTGATTGATCCCGGAAGTACAACCGGTGGCAAGGGGAAAACCGGAGGAGTTGTTTTACGGGCTGCCAAATATCAGGAAGGTTTTGCTCCGGGCATCCCAACAACCAGGTCATATATTTTTTACTGCGGCTGTAAAAATCAAACCAACTTATCCGGGCGGAAGCTGGCCAACCAACAATGTGAATGGTCAAACTATTGATTTGCCAATGGACACCAAAGTTATATGACAACAGATACAAAAACCTGATAGAAAATTCATTGCTCGACATTCCACCATTTCTGTAACCACCGATCCCGGCAATCTTTTTAACAGTCAAACCGGAATTTATGTAAATGCCGAAAACCATGGTTCTGAATGGGAACGTCCGGCAAATATTGAATTAATAAACCCTGATGGCAGCCCGGGTTTTAATATCGATGCAGGCATTCGGATCAGGGGCGGCTGGAGCAGGCACGATGGTTATCCGAAACATGCCTTTCCGACTTTTTTCAGAAAAGATTATGGTGAAGGAAAATTGGATTTTCCACTTTTTGGCAATGAAGGGACAAATGAATTTGATAAAGTCGATTTAAGAACTTCGCAAAATTATTCGTGGGCAAACGGCGGCGACCAATCACGTTACAACACAATGAACAGGGATGTTTTTCGCGCGATTGCCAAAAAGACATGCACCAACCCTATTCCCGCAGCAGATATTACCATTTATATTTAAACGGATTGTATTGGGAGTTTACCAAACTCAGGAACGCGCTGAAGCAAGTTTTGCCGAATCATATTTTGGTGGAAACAAAGAAGATTATGATGTAATAAAAATTGATATTGGTGATGATTTTAATTTATATGAAATTGAAGCAACAGATGGAAATACAGACAGTTGGGAAGCCATTTGGAATATGTGCCAGCAAGGATTTTCGTCGAATTCAAACTATTTTAAACTATTGGGATTAAACCCATCCGGTGTAGCAGATACCTCGCTCAACGTTCATGTGGATGTTGACAACCTGATCGATTATATGCTGACCATCTTTTACGGTGGTAATTTTGATTCACCCGTTTCAAAATTCTCGAAAATTACAATCCAAATAACTTTTTTTGTCATTGACGACAGGACAAAAAACGCGATGGATTCAGGTTTTTGTTCATGATGCTGAACATACTTTACTTGCCGATCCTGTGAGTCCGGGAGTTGGAATCGATGAAAACAGGGTGAATATTGGGAATACGGATAACAACAGGATGTATGTTTCTGATTTCTGGAAATTCCACCCGCAATGGCTGCACTTTAAACTAACCGAAAATGCAGAATACAGAATGCGCTTTGCCGACAGGGTTTATCGCCATTTTTTCAACACAGGAGCTTTTACTCCGGATTCTTGCATAAGCAGGTTTAAAAAAACCTCCGACCAGCTTGATCTGGCAATCATAGCAGAATCAGCACGCTGGGGCGATGCAGGAAGCTGGCCCGCCAGAACAAAAGATGATGATTGGGTTAAGGCTGTGAATCAGATAACCAATGATTATATGCCTTTTCGATCGGATATCGTTTTACAGCAACTTATCGATGAAAATCTTTTTGCCGATATAAAACCTCCTGTTTTTAAAAATAACGGGGTAGAAATAATTGACGAAAAAATCATTGTTTCAGGTGAATATAATTTAACGCTGGAAAATAAAAATGGCGTTGGTACAATAGCTTACACAATTGATGGCTCTGATCCGCGGGCAATTGGCGGAAGCTATTTCAAGTTCGGCTGCCAAATGGCGGAAACTCGAAAACCATAACCGTAAAATCAGGAACGCGTAATGGCACGTATTAAAAACTCAACTAACTGGAGTCCCCTGCATGAAATTGTTTTGAAAACTCTGCACTTTTACCAACTTAAAAGTAACCGAATTGCATTATCACCCTGTCGATCAGGACACTGTGGATGCTAAACAACTTGAATTTATCGAGCTGAAAAACACAGGTACATCTACACTTGATTTATCAGGGTTATCATTTACCGATGGAATTGAATACACGTTTCCAGCCGGGACAACTGTTGCCCCAAAGGGATTTGTTGTAGTAGCTTCAAATCCTGAAGAATTTCAACAGCTTTACGGATTTACTACTGATTTTGGATACTCCGGCAGTTTATCGAATGGCAGGAACTCATAGAATTGAAACAAGTACAATGAAACAGTTATTTCATTTACTTTTGATGATACAATTCCGTGGCCAACTGAACCTGATGGTGATGGTTATTCGCTGATTGCGGCACAAACAAATCCAACCGGCGACCCAAATATGGTTGAATACTGGGCGGTTTCGAAATATCTGAATGGTTCGCCAATGGTTGATGATGAAGCATCTGTTATAACAAATACACCAGTTTTGCAACAAAATCATTTAATTTGAAGTGTATCCAAATCCAACTTCATCGTCAGTAAATATTGATTTTTTGCTTGAAGGTGATGAAAAAATTGAAATTGGTTTGTATGATATAAATGGCCGTCTGTTAAGTACACTTGTCAATGAATTTTTAACCGAAGGCTATCATAATCAAACCGTTCAGCTTAATAATATGAATCTGAAATCAGGAATTTATTTGGTTGTATTTAAATCGAGAGATAATTTGGTAACGAAAAAATTGATATATAACTGATAATCATTTTCAATTTTAGATTCAATTTGTATATTTGTTGTGTAACCTTGTGTAAGGTTTCAAGTATTTGAAACATGGAAAAATTAATTAAGGTAGGTGAGGCAACCAAAGAGAAGCTCTTAGGTGTTAGTCGTGAAACGTTAAAACGATGGGATAAATCAAAAAATTTGAAGTGTCCGTCATCCAATAAATAATTACAGAGTATACCTCAAGTAATGTAATGTCATTGGTAGAAGAATTACAGCTAGAATTAAGTACTACAGTCCAAATTTAATAACGTTGGAAGTTGAACCTTTTTTAAGTCGGAATATGGAAACTTTATCAACAGTGCGATCGAATTTTGAAAACATTGGAAAATGAATCGGTTGATTTAATTTTCATAGATCCACCCTACAATATAAAAAGGCAGAATGGGATACATTTATCTCAAAGACTATAATGAATGGAGCATGGAATGGATAAAGGAAGCTCATAGGGTATTAAAAAAACAGGGTCTCTTTGTTTGCGGTTTCTCGAGGAAATCCTTGCTGACATAAGATGGGCATCTTCAAATTTATTCAGGAGCTGCAAATGGTTAGTTTGGTTTATAGAAACAAAGGCAATTTAGGAAATGACTGGGGCCGCTCTCATGAAAGTATTTTGCATTTAAGAAAAAGTAAAGATTTTACTTTCAATATTGATGATGTCAGAATTCCATATAATGAACATACCCTAAAATACCCGGAGAGAAGACAGGCAACAAGCTCTCAGTTTTCAAATGGGGAAAAAGTCAAATTATGAATGGACTCCTAATCCTTTGGGAGCTAAGCCAAAAGATGTATTTGAAATTCCTACTATTTCAAATGGAGCTTAGGAAAAACAGATCATCCTACGCAAAAACCTGTTGAATTATTACAAGAAAATAATTCTTTCATCATCTAATCAAAACAGCTTGGTTCTTGACCCTTTTGGCGGATCTGGCACTACTTACGTTGTGGCAGAAGCCTATAAGAGAAAGATGGATTGGCACTGAATTGGAAGATGAGTATTGTACAATAATAAAAAATAGGGTATTGGATAAAGGTCACATTAACAGAATTATTGCAGGCAAAGATGAACACGATTCTCAAAAAAGAAGGACAAAACTAAGAGGAGAATAAATGCCAAATATCTTTCGTTACCAATTCTGAGAAGGGTTTCATGTGCTTTGTAAATGGCTCTTTTAATGCATTAGGTGGAGGATCGAG
>JADIYN010000052.1 GCA_016705335.1 Draconibacterium sp.
ACGATGCCGAATCGCATGGAACTATGGTTTGTCGATCAGCCCGACTGGCCTCTTCACTGGAAAATGTGCAAGTACAACCTGAGCAGGAACTTAACAAATGGAGCGGCAGCGTTTGGGAGCAACAATTAACATGCAAACCAGCACATTTAAACCTGATGCTTACGGCGAATATAAAACGGCTTTTGGATCTTTCAATACATTTAAAAACACGGTTTTAGCCGGAACAGGATTGATAAACGGCAAATTTACATTTGATGCCCGGCTGTCAAAAGTTTCGTCTGATGGCTATATTGACAGAGCCAGTGCCGATTTGAAATCATTTTTATTTCATCGGGATATTATTCTGAAAAACAGTTTTAAAAGCGTTAGTTTTTCGGGTTACGAAAACACATATCATGCCTGGAATGGTGTTCCTTCGAACTGTTGAAACGAACCGAACTTACAATCCATCAGGTGAATATACTGATGAAAACGGCAAAACAAATTATTACAAAAACCAGGTTGACGATTTTCAGCAAGACCATTTTCAACTTCATTTTACGCATAGTTTTAACCGGAATTTAAATGTGAATGCTTCGTTACATTACACGCACGGTGCAGGTTATTATGAAAATTACAAGGAAGACGAAGATCTCGCGGATTATCAGATACCATTAATTCAGGTTGGTAATGAAACAATTGAAATTTCGGATGTAATAAATAGAAAATGGCTCGACAATGATTTTTATGGGATGATATATTCTTTTAATTATAAAAAGAAAAAAACCGACTTTACTTTTGGCGGTGGAACCAGCATTTATGACGGCGACCATTTTGGAAAGGTAATCTGGGCGCAGTTTTTGGGAAATGCAAAACCTAATCATGATTGGTATCGTGGCAACGGTTTGAAAAAGGATTTCAACATTTTTGCAAAATACAACTACAGTTTAACTGATAAACTCAACCTGTTCGCCGACCTTCAATACAGGAATATCAACTATAAAATTTCCGGAATTGACGATGATTTGCGTGACATTTCGCAGGAACACAAATTCAACTTTTTCAACCCAAAATTTGGTGCTTTTTACCAAATTCAGCAAAATCAGGAATTTTACCTTTCGCTTGCAATTGCCAACCGCGAACCCAACCGCGACAATTATGTCGATGCTGATCCTACTGGAAAACAACCAACCCACGAAACATTGCACGATTGGGAGTTAGGCTATAATTACAAATCGTCGGTCTTTTCGTTTTCGGCCAATTACTATTATATGAATTATAAAAACCAGTTGGTTTTAACCGGCGAGATAAATGACGTTGGAGCGCCGATAATGGTGAATGTTGATAAAAGCTTCAGAACCGGTCTTGAATTACAGGCCGGAGTGAAGATTACGCCTAAAATTCAATGGAACGGGAATATAACATTCAGTGTAAACAAAGTGAAAGATTTTACTGAATACATTGATAATTGGGATACATGGGGACAGGAAACTTATGAATTGGGTACAACAGACCTGGCTTTTTCTCCCAATTTTATTGGAAACAGCCGATTTGTTTTTTCTCCCGTAAATAACCTGGAGTTAAGCTTGACTTCATCGTTTGTCGGTAAACAATTTATCGATAATACTTCGGATAACAACAGAATGCTGGATTCGTATTTTGTGAACAACTTAACGGCAGATTATACTTTCAGCACAAAATTGTTTGAAGAAATCACATTCCGGTTGATGGTCAATAATCTGTTCAACGAAGTATATGAGTCGAACGCCTGGGTGTATTCATATATTTATGAAGGAGAGCGCTACAAAATGGACGGGTATTTTCCACAGGCAGGAACAAATTTTATGTTTGGCATTGATTTTAGATTTTAGCTGGTTTTGAAATTGATTCCATCTTTCCCGGGTGGAGTCAATTTCAATTTAAGAAACTATCAGTAAATAAATTTCTTACTCTAAGATAACTTTTCCTTCAATCTCAACAAGTAAATCGTTGCGGCAGATATCGGCAATGATATACACAACGGGGAGTTTGCCAAAATGGCTTTTAAATGTTCTTTTTATTGTAGGGAAATCTTTTGGGTTTTTAATGTAAACCCGCGCATGTCCATATTTTGGGTTTAATGATTCGCCTGATAATTTATTAAGAATTTCTTTCGAATAAAGCTGTTTGATGTTATTGATTGTAATTTCCGTTTGTTCAGCCGGATTACCAACACCAACAGTTCTTTCACCGATAATTGAAGCAGTTCCGGAAATGAAAATCAGTTTTTTCCCAAACAATTCGAGGTAGCGTGCACGTTCGAATTTTGGTGTTGTTTTAAGCAGGCACTCTTCTCCTGCCAACACATTTGAACTATAAGTGTGCGCGGCAATTTGTGACGGATTATTTATTGCGAGCGATATTAATTCGTTGGATTGAACGGCTATAAATTCAATAATTACTCCTCCGCGATTCATCCCGATTCCGGTGGCAGCCGGGAAGCCGGGTTGGTCAAATAAATTGCCGTAAACAGTTGAACGCGCATTGTTAAACTCCTGGTAATGTTGTTCTTTTCCATCGAATCCAAGAATATCTTCAATATAATTCCACTGTCTGACAACAGAGTTTAAAGAAAATTCAACCGAATTTAGAATATGCAGTAAATCGTCAAAAACCTGTATTGAATTATCCTTGCAATTTGGATTTGAAAATGACTGAACACTTCCAATCAGCACCTTGCTTTTTTCGTTTTGAAACAAAACTGCACCTCCGTTACTTATCAAAACAGAAGTTGCTTCCCAAACTGCTGGATCATAAAAACAAGCTTCGGCCAAAATTTTGCAGGTTAAAGGAGGCTGTGCAATAACACTAAGTAGAATTTTGTCGTGAAAAATATTTTCAACTTCCGATTGAATTTTTTGCTGAAAATGTAAATAACTATCTTTTGAATCCGAATCGACAAAAAAATTCAGTTTGAAAATTTTCTTCCCCGAATTGATTTTTGTTATTTGCAACAAACAGTTATTCAACTGCTCGTCCAGCGTTTTACAACTATTCTCAGGATTGATATAAATTCTGTCGCCGTTTAAAAAATACATTTATCGCCGTTTTTTGGAAATGCAAATATGCCAGTTTTTTTTGGCTGAAAAAAATTGAAATCAGTAAGTTCCTTCGGCTTGTGCACCATTCAGAACGGCTTCTGTTGAACCAATTCCAAGCCGGTCGGCACCTTGTTTTAGAAATGAAACTGCATCTTCCCAGGTTCTGATTCCGCCTGAAGGTTTAACCATCATTCTGTCGCCAACGGTTTTAACCATCACCTCTATAATTTCGGGAGTAGCTTTCCCTGGACCGAAACCTGTTGAAGTTTTTACAAAATCGGCTCCGGCTTCGTACGATAGTTCGCAGGCTTTTGCAACCTGATCAAGCGTTAAATATCCGCTTTCCTGAATCACTTTTACCAAAACCCCGTTACTATGCGCCACATCAACAACTGCTTTTATATCTTCAACTACATATTCCCAATCGCCAGACAGAAACTTGCCGATATTCATCACCATGTCAATTTCATCGGTTCCGTCTTCAATGGCCTGTTTTGCCTGAAAAGCTTTTACCGGTGTGGCATCGGCGCCATGCGGAAAACTCAGCACACATGATACTTTTACATCACTTTTTTTAAGCAATTCTTTCGCAGCTTTTATATCGCAGGGTTTTACGCACATGCTGAAAACCCCATTTTCGATACACATTTTAGCGTTTTGTTGTAAATCGAAATCGGTTTGATCGGGTTTTAAAACTGCGTGATCTATGGTTTGGGCAACTTGTTTTTTTGTGTACATATAATTTTAATATTAGTGCTGGCAACCAGCTTGTTGCAGATTGAGATTTATTTCAATTTTTCAATATCCTTTGAGTTCACAAAAATATAAACCAAATAAATTGTATTATTTTTTATTTGATAAAAGATATTTGTTTGTTTGCTTAATACTGCTTTTCTTAACCTGGGGTTATATTTTGATTGAGGAAACATTTTTGAAAAAACACCAATGAGTTCAATTTGTTTGGATAGTTTTCTTTTGAAATTATCAACTTCTTTTTGCGACCATCTTTCAATTAAATAATTCAGAATTTCTTCCAGATTATTGATCGCTTCATTTGTCCAGATTATTTTATAATCCATATTTCGACTTGACTTCGTCATGGGAAAATACCCGTCTAGCTTCAATATCTTTCAACCCTCTTTCAATCCCTTTTTTTTCATTTTCTGAAAGATCTTCCCACCAATCATGTTCAGTTGATTTTGAATCCTTAACAATTTTCAAATACTGAATGGTTTCATCATCCTCCAATTTTGTCAGCCATTCAATCAATTCTAATTTAATTGCATCGTGTCCCATCAGTTTTTTTATCTCAAAGTTACAATTTTTAAGTACAGGAATTTAAAACTTCTCTAATCTTCCATTTCCTTCAAAATCTGTTCTACCTGTTCGTTGGTTTTCATTAGTTTATCCTTACAGATTTTTAAAAGAACTGAAACACGTTTTACTTTTTTCGGCGAGGTCGTCAACATCGAGTTCTTCGTTTTCTATTTTCTCCAGAATTTCTTCAACTTCAGCCATTGCTTCGTTGTACGACATAGTTTTTTTAGTTGTCATTGCTATCTTTTTTTGTGATTTTACTTAAAATGCTGCCATCGGTAAACCGGGTTTCAATCTCTTCGTTAATGTTGAGTTGTTTTGTCGATTTCACGATTTTTCCTTCTCTTAAAGTTAGAGTATATCCGCGTTTTAACACGTTTTCAGGATAAATTAAACGAGCTGTATTTTCATGGAAGAGAATTCTTTTCTGTTCCATTGAAATCATATTTTTTGCTTGTCCTGTTAGTAAATCTTTGTAATGACCGAGAACCGACCGCTGTTTTAACATCGATTGGTTAACTACATGTTTCAGGTTTCGGCGTTTTTGAAATAAATTGTTTTTTGAAACGGCAAACCACAACAAAACTTTCGATTTTATATTGTGTTTCATCCGGTTCAATTCGTGTTCTTTTTGAAACGAAAACTGTTTAACAGCCCGCTGAAGCTGGTTTCCTTTTTTTGTTAACTGCGATTGGTTTTTATTGATAAAACCTGCTACAGCATAATCAAGGTTTGAAGCTGCCAGTTCGAGTTGTTTTTGGTGCGATTCAATTAAATTCCTTGTCAGTTGCACAATTTCATTTTCCAGCTCAAGCATTTTGTCATAAAAACGTTCCATTCCTTTTATCAGAAATTCAGCCACGGCAGTTGGCGTTTTCATTCGGTGTGGGCAACAAGGTCAATAATTGTATCGTCTTTTTCGTGTCCAATCCCGGTAATCACAGGCAACGGAAACTGTGTGATATTAAATGCAAGATCGTAATTATCAAAACTGCTTAAATCGGCAGTGGCGCTGCCGCCACCGCGGATAATTACCACGGCATCAAAAAAATCTTCGTGTTCATAAATCCGTTCAAGGGCGTTTATTATTGAAGGAACCGCATCAGATCCCTGCATGGTTGACTGAAAAAGTTTAGTGTAGAATTTGAAACCGAAATCGTTGTTTTCCAACTGGTTCATAAAATCCTGAAAACCCGCTGCAGTTGCTGAAGAAATTACAGCAATTTTCTGCGGAACCAAAGGAAGCTGCAATTCTTTATTCATTTCGAAAACACCTTGCGACTGCAACCTGTTTATAATTTCTTTGCGTTGCATGGCCATGTCGCCAACTGTATAAATGGGGTCGATATCTTTTATATTCAAACTCAGGCCAAATGACGAATGATATTCAACCGAAACCTGTACAAGAATTTTTATTCCCTGAGCTAAATATTGCCCGGTTGTGGTTTCGAAATAGGGTTTTAACATGCGGTAAGTGTATGACCAGATGGTTGCCCGCGAACGCGCAACAATTTCAGCACCTTGTTTTTCAATCAATTCAAGGTAGCAGTGTCCGTTGCGGTTTTCCTTTAATTCGCTCACTTCGGCAATTACCCAAACTGTTGACGGGAATGCTTTTGCAAGCGTTTCTTTTACCTGCTCATTTAATTCCGAAAGGGTAAGTTTCTGCTCCATTCTTTAATGTACTTTGCTCAGTTTTATTGTTTCTGATGCGTTTTCGACTTATTTTTAAAAATAAAATCCATTTGGCAACAAGTTCAAATTGCTGAGTTCAATTTTTTGAACATCTGATTTTCCCATTTTTGCAGCAATTTACCATCTATCGAATAAATTTCAATAACGATTTTGCCATTTGTCTGACTTCCTTCTTTTTCAATAATCAGCACATCGTTTACGGGATTTGGATAAGCCTTCCAATTCTTTAGATTGCCTAAAATAGTGGCTGAAGTATTCATTAGTGAAAAATGTGCTTTTTGCATATCCGGAATTCCAAAACCCATAAAATTATCAGGGTTTTCAAATAAATGCCCGCTACTTTCTAGAATTAGTTTAATATGTTTTGAAGTTGCTTCGGGGAAAGCCTGCCATAAACAGGCAGCCATTCCGGCCATTACAGGTGAAGAAAAGGAAGTACCATTTGAAAATCCAGGAGTTCCGCCGCTTAGCAGTAAATATGTATTCCAGCCAACAGCCGTTACGTTGGGTTTGGTTTTACCACCAAAAGCCGGACCCAGAGATGAAAAAGGTGCTGTAATACTATCTTTATTTACAGCGCCAACAGCAATAACATTTTCTCCGTCGGCCGGTGCTGAAATGTATTTCCAGGTTTTATTACCTTCATTTCCGGCACTTGAAAAGACAAGCATACCGCGCGATGCAGCAATATTTGCACCCTGAGTTATTCGTGTTGTTTTTCCATCCAAATCTGCGTAAGTATGATTTGTTGTGGAGTCTTTAAAATCTGTATATCCCAGCGAAGAATTAATTATATCGACCCCAACACTGTCTGCAAATTCAGCAGCGGCAACCCAGTTGTCTTCTTCAATAATATATTCAGAACCGGTATCTTCCGAGCGAATCAGCCAGTAAGCAGCATTGGTGGCTGTGCCAATTAGCTGACCCGGAATATTCGCTCCCATACACGAAAGCACGCTCATCCCGTGATAATGAGTGTTGAAAATATCTGAATTGATCAACAAAATCCTTTGTACCTAAAATCTGATTGTTTGCCCACAAACTGTCGAATGCAGAATATTTATCGGCATTTAAAAAACCTCCGTCAAGAATTGCAATTTGCATGCCTTGTCCCTTGTAATTCTGGTTGTGAAGAAATTGTCCGTTCAATAACCCGGTTTGAAAAACTGATTGCCCGTAATATGAAGTATCTATCGGGTTATAATCGTAACTCTCAAACTCTTGAAACTTATCGAAAGCGCTTTTGGGCTGTATTTTTGGTTTTGTAAGTTGAACTTCCTTAACAAACGGCAACTGTAAAACTTTGTATGAGAAGCTGTCGGTTTCGGTTTTAACAGTAATTCCGTTTAGCCATTTTGAAGCATGTACAAATTCAACACCCGGTTTTATTACTTCGGAAATGTAGTTTGCGTTTACGGGTAAATCAAGAGAATCAATATCGATATTTTGTTTTTTCCGGCGTTCAATTGCCCGGTCAGAAAGATATTTTTCAGGTGTTGAAAATGAGAATTCAGAGTTGTTTTTATCAGTAAATGCCACCCAGTAATAATCCTGCCCATGGCTTGAAATGATTGAAAAACTACAACAGATATTATTGTTAAGAATAAACCTTTTGACATAACGGCCTGACTTTGAACTTCAAAAAACTTGCTGGCAATGTAATGAAATATCGGTCACATTCATTTGTTAATATTCTTTTTTAACATGTATTCCGATGGATTTTGCATGTATTTTTCGGGGTCAGCAATCGAGTCTTTTCCTTTTTCCATGTTTAGTAACTGCAGGTTGGCAATGCTGTCGCGAACATTTGGATTGAGCAATTCTCCTTCGTTATAAAACAATGAATATTGGTATTCTCCCTTCTCGTTGAAATATTTCCATTCACCGTGATGCAGGCCGTTTTTGTAGTTGGCCTCAAGTTCAACCCTACCGTTTTCAAAATAGGTGAGGCACAATCCATTTCGCTGGTCGTTTTTCATTTTACATTTAAAATATGGTTTGCCTGTTTTAAAGTAAACACTGTAACTTCCTTCCTGTTTATCGTTTACCCAATCGGTTTCCTCCCAAACTTCGCCTGTTTCATAGTATTTATGCGACTTTCCGTATTTTTTGTCTTCAACGTATTGTTCGTCGGCAACTTTTATGTTTTCTGAAAAATAGACCCACAACCCCGATTTTTTTTCGTTCAGATAAATTCCTTCGGCTACCTTTTTTCCCCATTCGTCAAAAAGTTGGGCGTCAGCCGAATCAGAATCGGTTCTGTAATTAATAATGGCTTTTAACTGGCCACCGCTGTGAAATCGTTTCCACTCACCAACAGGTTTGCCATCCTTGAAATTGCCCTGGTAAATTGGCTTTCCATTGGGCTGTTGTTTTTGCCAAAGTCCCTGCCGTAACCCTTTTCCATCGGTTTGGTTAACCTGAGAATAAGCAAAAACCGGAATAAAAAAGAGCAACAAAATTGCGATGCGCATATTTGAATTTTTAATAAAACTGCGAAATTAGGAATTTATTTTAGTTGTTTCGAAAAGGGAATTTTATACCGGCTTTAATAATTTACTTTTCATACACTTCAATAATCAAATTTTGCTTGAAAGAAATTAGGTTTTGAATGGGATTATAAAATGAAGTAATACTTAATAAATTAAACATTATATTTGAGCTTTAATTTTTAACTGCAACATGAATAAAATTGGTGAAAGAATAAAAAAGAAACGCGAACTACTCAATTTAAACTTAAACACACTTGCTGAAAAGGTTGGAATAAGTTCAAGCGCACTCTCGCAAATTGAAAAATCCAAATCATTTCCGTCTATTTTCACACTTAAATCTATTGCTGAAAATCTTTATACTTCTGTTGGAGAGCTGATTGGGGAGAATGACTCTTTGAGCAACAATCCTGTAGTCACAAAAAAAGATCAAATATATCGATCAAAATAAATCAGGTACCATACTCTATTTTTTATCGCATCACGATATTAATAAGCAAATGGACACTTATTTAGTGAGATTTGCAAAAGCATCGGGAATTGAAGGACTTTTTACAAGCAATAATGGTCAGGTGTTTTGTCATATGCTTACTGGTGAAATAAGGTTTGAGCTTGATGGTAAGGCATTTATCCTAAAACAAGGCGACAGTATTTATTTTAATGCGCGAACTCCGCACGATGCCGTGAATAATGCTGAGGGTGTTAGTGAACTGCTTTGGATACAATCACCACCCAACTTTTAGATTATCTTATTCTTAAATTATTAAGTAATACTTCATTTGTTAAGTTGCTTGAAGTATATTTGTTCGCTGAAGTAATATTGCAAAAACAACTTGCAATATTTTTTAGGATAATTATTAACAAATTAACAGACAGCAATTTAATCAAGAAGAATCTACTAGATGTTTTACAGAGAAAGAAAATTAATCTTCCGGAAAATATTTCAGATTATTAAAAGAGTGTAAAAGTTATACCGTATTTAACACCACCGAAGAACTTTCGGATGCAGCAACCAATGGAAAAGACAACGTTGAATTTGAAGTTTCATATGAGGTACCCGGGAAAGGGAATTATGTTGAAGTAATTGTGCAACGTGAAAGAATGGTATTTCGGCTAATTATACGGAAGCATACATGCGTCGCAGAGACCCGGGACTATGGTAATTGCAGATAATAAACCAACAGATAAAAAACGTTTTATTGACAAATATGGTTACGAGTTTGCCAAATTGCAAACAGAAACTTTCGACTGGTTGAAAAACAAGATTTGGCTGTATTTTTTTATTTTGCCGGAAGAGAGAATATCGGTTCGCTGGGTATTGCCATTGCTCCGGCAATGCTGCATTTTTTGCATGGGCTTGTCTATGTTGCAGGAGATGGTGTCGGTTGACGAGTTAACGAAGAATGCGGAAATAAAATCTGTAATTTTTGTGGCACCGGTTTTTAGGCATACACATTTTAACGGTAAACAGGTTGTTTGTGCATAACCGGACTGAATCAATCCACGAACTTTATTCCTACAATTTGTATCCGGGGCCAAGTGCAAAAAAGGTCTTTACGGTGTTTTGCTGACCCAATGAAAAGGAAGACTGGGTTATTGCACATTGTTCTGCCGTTCAGTCTATTAGTCCGTATGATAATATAACCACTTTTATGCACGAGGAGCCAGTGGCGGAGGTAAAAGTGAAATGCACCAGCATATTTTACGAGAAACAGATGGGCGGGTTCTTTTGGGTCGAAATACTTTAACTGGTGAAGAAACGATTTATTACGATACCCAGGTTTTGTACATTTAATCCGGTAACTGATGATATGGCTTTCTGTCATCCTTCGGTTCAGAAGAAGGATGGAAAACTGAGGATTATTGATGCTGAAAATGCTTGGTTTGTTCGCGTTGACAGTGTAAAACAATATGGCGACGATCCATTTTTAGAAAAGACTACAATTAACCCGTCGACTCCGCTATTGTTTTTAAATATTGAAACCAAACCCGAAGCAACAGCTTTGATTTGGGAACATATTCAGGATGAACCCGAAAACCTTGTCCGAACCTCGGGTTATTTTACCTCGGAAATCAGTACCCAATGTTGTGAATAAACCAGTTTCGGTTGATATCAGAAGTTTTGGGATTCGAACACCCGTTTGCACTAAAGAAAATCCTTCATACGGAATTGTAGGAATGTTTCATGTTTTGCCACCTGCTTTGGCCTGGTTATGGCGATTGGTAGCACCTCGTGGGCATAATAATCCAAGCATTGTAAGTTCAGGAGGAATGGAAAGCGAAGGCGTTGGTTCTTACTGGCCTTTTGCCACCGGAAAAAGAATTCCGCATGCCAATATGTTGCTTAAACAAATAATTGATACACCACGTACAACTTTCACATTGGTGCCAAACCAAAATATTGGTGCCTGGCGGGTTGCTTTCAAACCACAACTTTTAATGCGCGAATATCTAACCAGAAGGGGTGCAGCCAGATTACGTGCGGACCAATATCAACCTGCGCGCTGTCCTTTGTTGGGTTATGAGTTAAATTACCTGACACTGGAAGGATCAAAAATCCCTTCCAGATTTTTAAAAGTTTATACTCAACCGGAAATTGGACTCGAAGGATATGACGCCGGAGCAGAAATACTGCAGGAATTCTTTAAAACCGAGTTGCAAAAATATTTAAAGGAAGATTTATTACTCACAGGTAAACGAATCATTGATGCATGTTTGTCAAATGCAAATATTGATGAATACAACGATATCGTTCCAATGAGCTACCAATACGAATATTCATTTAGTAACATTGAAGATTATGAGCAAAGTAGTGATAATAATGGGGTCAAAAGCTGATTTGGAGTGGTCAGAAAAAATTAGCAGTGTACTGGAAAAATTTGGCATTGAAACAGTCTCAAGAATTGCATCGGCACACAAAGTCCCTTTGAAATGTTATAATCTGATAAAAGAGTATGAAAAAACAAATGCAGTATTTATAACTATTGCCGGAATGAGCAATGCGCTTAGCGGATTTACTGATGCGCAAACTTATTGTCCGGTAATTGCCTGTCCGCCTTATAGCGATAAATTTGGTGGTGGCGATGTTTTTTCAAGTTTGAGGATGCCATCGGGAGTGGCGCCATTAACGGTGTTAAGTCCTGAAAATGCGGCACTTGCGGCGGCAAAAATCATTGGATTATCAAATTCAGGGATCCAGCAAAAAATAAGTGAATTTCAGGAAAATAAAAGAAATGAACTGGAAGAGGCGGATAAAAATCTTCAAAATTTATAGTGTTATCAATTATTCATGTATCAAAATCAAATTGAAGTTGCAGCTCAAATCATCAAAGGAGGTGGTTTGGTTGCATTTCCGACAGAAACAGTTTATGGGTTAGGCGCAAATGCGCTTAACCCTTTTGCTGTAGCAAAAATTTTTGAATTAAAGGAGCGCCCCTCATTTGATCCGCTTATCGTTCATACATAGCCGATTTTAATGATTTGCACATTTTGGCAGATAATCCTTCAGAAAAGTAATTGCTCTGGCCAAAAACTGGCCCGGACCACTGACCATTGTTTTATCCAAAAGCAGGTACCCGAGGCCTTTTTGTTACATCAGGTTCTGTCAACGAGGAATTTCGAATGCCTCACAATGAAATTGCGTACCTTAAAATTAATTACAGTTCAATGTCCGATTGTTGCGCCCAGCGCAATAAATTCGGGAAACTAACCGGTAAATGCCGAACATGTTAAAAAACAACCGCCTGGCGTTGATTATGGTTTTGATGGAGGAGATACAACGGTTGGAACTGGAATCGACAATTGTTTCCGTTGAAGGTAATGTTTGTAAAGTGTTAAGGCCGGGTATAATTACTGCCGGGGATATTGAAAAAGCTCTTCCTGGAATATTTACTTTTATTGATGAGAAACCTGAGAAATCAATTGCTCCCGGACTGTTAAAAAGCCACTATTCGCCTACAAAACCTTTGTATATTATGCGAAATGGAGAGATTCAAATACCCGGATTTTCAGGTGTGATCCTGCACGGGAATAATAGTTTTTTATCAAACGGACAAAAAATCTGTTACACTTCAAAAGATTACAATTATCATGAAATTGCGGCAAATTTGTTTTCTGCACTTCATACAATGGAAGAAGACGAAAATGTAAAACAAATTTTTATTGAAGCTGTTAACTGTGTAGGTTTAGGAATAGCTATTATGGACAGGATTAATAAAGCTGCATTTCAATATCATCAAAAAAATTAAAAAACAATGTGGGCACATACAAAAGAAACGCAGGATAAAGTAACGCCTCAAATGGCGCTTGAATATTTAAAGGAGGGGAATGCCCGGTTTTTAAATAACTTAAAGGCAAGCCGAAATCTTTTAAAACAAGTTAACCAAACCTCCGATGGCCAATTTCCGTTCGCAGCTGTTTTGAGTTGTATCGATTCAAGAACTTCTGCTGAGTTAATTTTTGACCAGGGATTGGGCGATATTTTCAGTATCAGGATTGCCGGAAATGTTTTAAACGATGATATTTTAGGAAGCATGGAATATGCCTGCGGAGTTGCAAACTCAAAAATTGTTGTTGTTTTGGGACACTCAAAATGCGGAGCAGTAATTGGTGCATGCAGCAATTACACGGGTGGCAATTTAACCGGGTTACTCAGTAAAATTAAACCGGCAATTGAAAAGGAAACTTACAAAAATCGACAGAACTGGTGATAATATTTTTGTGAATAATGAGGGAAATCAATGTTCATTTAACGATGGAACAAGTCCGCAAAGAAAGCCCCCTACTTCACGATTTGGAAAAAGAAGGCAAAATTCTTATTGTAGGTGGATTTTATGATATTGAAACAGGAGAAGTTTCGTTTTATGAACATTAGCAGACATTTTTCAATTAATAGCATATTTTTTTTCAAGTAGCTATTCTCCCAAAGTTTTTAGCAATAAGCGCACAGATGAAACCGATTCAACTTTATAATCGGCTGCCGTATTATTCAGGCCTACCTTTATGGTAATAGCACTTTCGGGCAATTCACGAAACATATATTCATCTGTCCAGTCATCGCCGATAGCCAAAATACAGTCATACCCTCCATTATTTCGAGGTTGCGGTTGGCAATCATGTTGCGCAATTCGTCTTTCAATTCATTGGCGCGTAAATCACCCTGGTCAGGTTCCGATTTTCGGTAATGCCAAACCAGCGAATAGTTTTTTTCTTCGATAAACGAACCGGGTGTCCTGTCAACGTAGGTTTCAATAATCGGCCGAATCACTGGTTTCCAGTCACTGTTAATTGTATCAATCATTTGCCAGTCTTCTTTCAGGTTTTTCAGCCAAACCCCGTGTTCACAAATCAGGTTTACCTTATGTTTTCCTAGCCAGTTTTCCAAAGTATCGTGGTCGCGTCCGCTGATAATTGTTATCGTATTCCGTTTGTCTTTTTCAAGGTTCGAAAGCAAAGTGTGAAGTGCTTCGTCAGGAATTGCTGCTTTTGGGTCATTCTTAAAGCCTACCAAAGTGCCGTCATAATCTAAAAACAACGCCCTTTTTTGCTTTTTTATACTGTTCAACAATTTCTTTCCGAACTGAGGGTGTGATTAATTTTGCCAGAAAATTTTGCTGAATTCCTTCCACTTTCTCCAGGGATTTAACAAAACTCTCCTGCCCATTTGAAACATCATAGCGCCCAATCCGTTTTTGCAGCAAAGTCATTCTGTTACGTTGCTCCTGAAGCGGCATGGTCAACGCCTGATAAATGGATTCTGCAATTTCCGGTTCGTTGTTGGGATTTATCAAAATTGCCTCGCCCAATTCCTTCGAAACGCCAGCCATTTCGCTGATTATCATTACCCCGGTTTGGTTTACACGTGAGGCAATATATTCTTTGGCAACCAAATTCATCCCATCGCGCACAGGAGTTACCAAAGCTACATCCGATAAACCGTACAGTTCAATCAAACTATCAAATGGCAGCGACCGGTAAAAATACCAAACCGGAGTATAATTTACTCCCCCATGCACGCAAACGGTTTGGAATTCCTTTTGAATAATCAAGTCGGTCAATTGATAAAACCAATTTCCGTTCAGGCGAAACAAGAAAATATTTTTCAAGCTCGCGGTGCAGTTCCGATTTTTCCTGTTGTGTTTTCTGAAACAATTCCCGTGCTTTCGAATGAAATAATTTATAGTCTATCCCCATGGGGAATGCATCGCCCATTACTATTCGATCTTCAAGATGGATTTGGTTGAATGAGATTTCGTAACCAAGTAACCGGCGCACCGAACTGAAAAAATGTCGTTCGTAATCGTAAGTATGAAACCCGATTAAATCGGCGCCCAACATGCCCTGTATCAACTCTTTTCGCCATGGCAAAGTCCTGAAAACCTCAAACGACGGGAAAGGGATATGCAAAAAGAACCCGATGGTAACACCCGGTTTTTTTTCCTTAATCATTTCCGGAACCAATAAAAGTTGGTAATCGTGAATCCAGATTGTATCGCCGTCTTCAAGCGTTTCCAATGTTTTGTCAGCAAATTTTTGGTTTACTATTTTGTAAGCTTCCCAATAATCATTGTTATATTCAATAAATTGCGAGAAGTAGTGAAACAGCGGCCAGATCACGTTGTTGCTAAATCCTTCGTAATACAGGTTTATCTCTTCTTTTGTAAGTTGAACTGCCAAACAATTCTCTTCTTCTAGTTTTATATCAATTTGCTGAACATCTTTTTTTGTCAAATCGTCCGATTCAATCCCCGACCAACCAATCCATTTTCCGCCAAACTCCTTATAAATTGAGCGCATTCCGGTGGCCAATCCCCCCACACTTGGTATAATTTTTAAGCCATTCTCATTTTTCTCAATACTCAGTGGTAACCTGTTCGATACAATATGTATTTTACTCATTCCAATATTATTTTATGATAATTCTTAAACATGTACGAAAATCCCTTCTGTTTCGATGCCATTTTTAAATCCATTTTTAAAATGTTAGTTTTGACATAACTTGTTTTTTTTAAATCGAATTAGGTTCGGTGGGCATAAAAACAATTTGGGTTTCCGTTTTTGATTATAACCTCAATATAGTTTTATTTCTGATTCGCCAATTTTATGGCCCGGTTGGCATTAAAAATTAAGATTAAACAATTATGAAGAATTTAAATTACGGTGTTATAGGAAACTGCAAAAGTGCAGCTTTAATTTCGGAACAGGGGAATATTGAATGGATGTGTTTGCCGGCATTCGACTCTTCCTCGGTTTTTGCAAAACTACTTGACGATGAAAAAGGCGGCAGTTTCGATATCGTTGTAAAAGATTTACTGACTATAAAACAGTCGTATATTCCGAGAACCAACATTCTTGTAACCCGCTTTAAAAGTAAAGATTGGTGTTTTTGAAATACTTGATTTTATGCCGCGATATGATAGTCAGGACAGTGCCAGCAAATATTCGCCACCCGATGTAATCCGTTATTTTAAGCATATTGATGGCGAACCGGAGTTAGTAGTAAATTACCAGCCCCAGCTTGAATATGCCCAATTCCCAACCAAAAATATGATTGAAGGGAATTACATTAAATCTACTACCCAAAAAGGAGCGTATGATTCGCTTTACTTTTATTCAAGTTTTAATTTGAAAGCGATTGTAGATTCAACTTCAATTCGATTAATTAAAGATGAATTTTGCCTGATCAGCTACAACCAAAAACTACTTGAACAGGATGTCAGGCGTGCCAACCTGAAAATGGAACGCACCAAAGTTTATTGGCTGAACTGGACAGAAAATACAACATCGTTTAAAAAATACGAGGAGGAAATTATTCGCAGTGCGTTAACGCTTAAAATGCTGAGTTTTGATAAAAGTGGCGCAATTCTGGCTGCGCTGACTACCTCGCTGCCCGAAACAATTGGAGAGGAACGTAACTGGGATTACAGGTTTTGCTGGATCAGGGACGCGTCGATGGTGGTGAAAATTATGACTACACTGGGTCACCACAAACTGGCTGGGAGATACCTTAATTTTATAATAGACATTTTGCCCGATAAAGATGAGAAAATACAAATCATGTACGGAATTCGGGGTGAAAAGAAACTCACCGAATACAAATTGGAGCATCTTTCCGGTTACGAAAATTCTTCTCCTGTACGTATCGGAA
This sequence comes from Draconibacterium sp., assembly GCA_016705335.1. GTDB lineage: Bacteria > Bacteroidota > Bacteroidia > Bacteroidales > Prolixibacteraceae > Draconibacterium. The sequence goes on from JADIYN010000052.1 coordinate 16,707, forward strand.
ATGCGGCTTACAAACAAAAGCAGAACGATATTTACGGCATTTTGCTTGATGTTGTGTATCAGCATTTCGATTTGTTTTCGTTGACTGTTGAACACAGTGAAGAGCTTTGGACGATTGTGAGGAACATGATAAAAATTGTGGAGGCAAACTGGCAGAAACCCGATCGCGGGATTTGGGAAATCCGAAGTGAAAACAAACATTTTACATTTAGTAAAGTGCTTTGCTGGGTGGGCGTTGACCGTGCTGTAAAAATTGCACAATTACTCAAACGAGAACTTTACATTAAACCATGGACGAAATTGCGGGAAAAAATAAGGCACGACATTGAACAAAATGCCTGGTCGGAAACAAAAAATGCTTACACTCAGGCATATGGATCAGAAGATTTGGACGCATCGGTGCTATTGATGGAATCATACGGATTTTTGCCTGCCACCGACCAACGATATATAGATACTGTGCTGGGAATTCAGAAAGACCTTGAATACAATGGTTTAATGTACCGTTACAAAAACAGTGACGATTTTGGAACACCCCAATCGGCATTTACAATTTGTTCGGTTTTGGCTTACAAACAGTTTATTCAAGATTGGACGTAAAAAGGAAGCTTTGGCAAAATTTAATGAACTGATGAAATATTCAAATCACCTTGGACTTTTTAGCGAAGATTTGGATTTCACCACAAAACGCATGCTTGGTAATTTTCCGCAGGCGTACTCGCATTTGGCTCTAATTGAAACGGCAATTAATTTTTCCAACGGCGAAGTAACCGAAGAAGAAGAAATCAGGGATAATTTGAATTAAATAAACAGCATCGAGATTATTTTCCTATTAAAAAAGGTGTGCTTTCCAAGTTTTTTAGTTTTGGAAAACACACCTTTTGAAGATTTCATTGCGGAATAAATTAAATAAATAGTTCCACTGGCATAAAAATCACTTCTTCAACCCGGCAACTGCAAAATATGCATCTTTAGGTTTGTGCTGACGGTCGAAAAGCAGCGGGTAGTTGGTGCGGCCACGCATCGGAAAATTGTTTTTCCATGATAATTCGTCGCTGGCACCCCAAAAAGTAACCCGGTCAACCACATCACGGTGTTTCAGCAGAATTTTAAAAATTTCCTCATAACGTTTTGTCAGTTTGTCGTTGATTTCTTTCGGCAGCCCATCTTTATATGGATTGAGTGATTCCTTATAAGCTGCGTTGGTTGAAATTTCGGCAGATCTTCCCCAATCGTAGGGCAATACATCTACTTCGAGTTCGGTTATTGAAATGCGCATTCCTGCTGATGCATAAGCTTCAATGGCCTGTTCCCAGAGTTTCAGGTCGGGCGAATCGAGATTAAGATGTGCCTGCATACCAATTCCATGAATCGGAATACCTTTCTTTTTATATTCTTTAACCAGTTCCACAATAAAATCGCGGCGTTTCGGATCTTCCTCGTTGTAATCGTTGTAAATGAGCTGGCATTTCGGATCGGCTTCGTGAGCGAATTGGAATGCTTTTTCCATAAACTCAGGCCCGCATATTTCAAGCCACTTGCTTTTTCTGAAACCATCTTCCGGAGTTATCGATTCGTTTACAACATCCCACGATTGAATGCGTCCTTTATAACGATCAACGACAGTGTGAATGTGCGTTTCCATTCGTTTTAAAAGTACTTCCTTACTGGCCTGGTTTCCGTCGGGTCCGGTAAAAATTTCACGCGGAACCTGGCTGTGCCAAACCAAAACATGACCCTGAACAGCCATTTTGTTTTTCTCTGCAAATTCCACAAGTTTATCGGGTTCCTCAAACTTCCATTCATTTTCCTTCGGATGAATCGACGACCATTTCATTGCATTTTCAGAAGTTACCTGGTTAAACTCACGGGCAATCAGATCGAGCATCTCAGTGTCAGGTTGCATCAATGTTCTTGATCCGATGGCTGTACCAATCAGGAAATCATCTTTATATAAATCTTTTAACCCATTCTCTCCGGCAAGAGCAGCGATTACATTTGATTTTAAAAGTGAAATTGTGGCAGCAGTTAATGCTGTGTTGCGAATAAATTTTCTTCTGTTTATCATTATATTGAATTTATTGGTTTAGTTCAAAATTGAAATCAGTTTTGCTATTTTTTTATAGTACATATTTTGTTTTGTTCGATTATACATTTATTAGAATGTAAAATCGGTTTGCGCTAAATTAAACGATAAATGTCAGATTTAATCAAATCGAAAAGAAAAACCTGTTGAAAATTCGAATGAAACTCATGATTCATAATTTTATCGGGCAAATTAAAGTTTCTTACACCCCGCAACCGGTCGGTAGTAATTAAAAGCCAATAGTAATTAAGCCGCTGTTTTTGATACAAACGCAATTTTTCATCTTTTTTATGAATAGCATGGCGAATATCGAAAACCACATCACTTGAAATACCCAGGTTATTTGCCCTTTCCCACGCTGAAATGTGCATTGCCGGGTGATTGATAATCAGTATTTCGTCCAATTCGTCAGGAAGTTGATTCCCCGCAACCGATTCTTTAAAAAAGCTGTCAATGTTTTTGTTTTTCGCAACCTGCCGAATCAGGTTTGCCATTTGAATGGCAATCAGCATTTGGTTTTCTTTCAGGATTTTTTTGTCCTCTGAAAAAAGAAATTTCACAAACAACTTTAAATCTGAATTTTGCTCAAACAAATCTCTCGAAAGTCCGATTATTTCATCTCTAACCTGAATTTGCATCAATTGGTTCTCAACTGAAATTGATTTGTTTACAGGATTTAATCGTGTCAGTTCAATTCCCAGTTCATGCTGGTTTTTCATTTTTATAATGAAATCAGGCGATTCAGAAGGGGTAATTTGCCCTTTTGGGAAATCTTCGTAACAACTACGAAAATAATTTACAAGCAATATTTCCAATTCTTTTTTATCGGGCTGCATGAAAATGATTTTCCCGAAAATACAAAAAGAAAGGGAAAAATTTGAAAATGACTTAATTAAGGTATTAATAGGGACGTAGCTTTCATAAAATTTCTTCACTGATCTTCACGTTTATTAGTACCTTGCATTTCAAAAATACCAAAAATGAATAAACTACTTATTTCATTAGTAATATTGTTGATTACTTCTATGCCTTCCTTTTCCCAAACCAGCATTAAAGTAGCAGGTAACTGGAGCGGGAAACTTGATTTACCCGGCCAGAAACTCGAAATTATTTTCAAAATCGTAGCCGATGAAAATGGGAAACTGAACACAAAAATGGATGTTCCGGCACAGGGTGCCAAAGATTTACCTGTTAGCGAAACCACTATAAACGGTGACAGTTTGAAACTTTCGGTTGCAATGATAATGGGAAAATTTGCAGGTAGTATATCTTCTGACTCAGTTATTGAAGGAATCTGGAAGCAAAGTGGAGCAACCTTTCCACTTATATTGAAAAAAACGGAAGTTATTACAGAAATAAAAAAGCCACAAACACCCAAAGCCCCGTTTCCATATTTGTCAGAAGAGGTTGAATATTTAAATCCCAAGTCAGGTTTAAAACTGGCGGGTACTTTAACTTTGCCCGAAAATGCAAAAAATTGTACGGCTGTAATTTTGATTTCCGGTTCCGGTGCGCAGGACAGGGATGAAACCATATTTGGGCACAAACCTTTTTTTGTGATTGCCGATTTTCTCACCCGAAACGGTATAGCAGTTTTACGGGTTGACGATCGCGGAGTTGGTGGTTCTGAAGTAAATACACAGAATGCAACAAGCGAAGATTTCGCGGGGGATGTGCTTGCCGGGCTTGAGTTTCTGAAAACAAAAAAAGAGATAGATCAAAATAAAATAGGTTTGATTGGCCACAGCGAAGGAGGAATCATTGCTCCTATGGTTGCCATTCGTTCTAACAACATTGCTTTTATGGTTTTACTTGCCGGTCCCGGAATAAAAGGCGAGCAAATTATAGTTAAGCAGGTGGAATTACTTAACCGGGCGGCGGGACTGACAGAGGAGCAGGTTAATCAAAAAGTCAATCTTCAAAAAGCCATATTTGATATTCTGTTAAATGGAAAAGATACTGTAAATCAAATGGAGCGTTTACAACATGTTTTTTCAAACGGAACTTACGATACCATGAGTGATGACATGAAAAAAATAATAAATGCAAATCTTAATGCATTAAAAACCAAGTGGTTTCAATTTTTTCTTACTTATGATCCGTATCCGGCGCTTGTTAAATTAGAATGTCCGGTGCTGGCATTAAACGGAAGTAAAGATTTACAGGTGCCGCCCGCTGAAAATCTTGCAGTTATCGAAAAAGCATTGAAAGAAGGCGGAAATAAAAATTTCAAAACCATGGAATTGAAAAACCTAAATCACCTGTTTCAAACATGTGAAACTGGCGCTGTTGCTGAATATGCTCAAATTGAGGAAACTATTTCGCCCGGGGTTTTGGAAATTTTAAGTGATTGGATTAAAAATCTCGAATAAAAAAACTAATTTTATTGGCTTACAAACCTATTCCTTATTGAGTATGAAATCATTAGTTATCATTTTCTTGCTTTTGGCGTTAACTTTTTACGGGTTCGGTCAAATTAGTCCCGCTTTTAAAACGGGTTTTGGATATATGTATGTTTTTGACGAAGATCCAAGTATTAGCCCGGATTATCATACAGTTACAGGATATCCAACTTTTTCGGTTGAAAAACCATTTCCAATCGAAATCAGGTTGAAAAAAAGGTTAAGCATTAATCCCGGACTTGCTTACTATTATTTTAAAGAGGAAAGAGAAATAAATAAGTCTGATTATAATAATGATTCTAAATATAGCCATCAATCAGTCAATGGTTATGTTAAAGTTCTGTATCAAGCAAAATTTAGGGGTAAAACCGAAGCTTTTATTTATGGTGGCGGAATTGGCGGTTTAAACTTTTACACAAAAACAAAAGGAACCAAATCTGTTTACGGGTTAAGTGTGGAAATACCAGAGTATAATGTTATTGTAAACGAAAATGGGAGTGATTTTTTCCCCTTGTTTTATTATGGTGTTTTAGCCGGACTTCAGCCCAATGCACGGAAATATAATTTTATAAAACCTTCCATCGAAATAGCTTATTATCCGGGGTTTGTATCAAAACCTAAGGAAACCAGTCCAATTAGCTACAACGATATTAATACGGTTCAAATTACTCTTTTTCTGGGATTTAGGATTAAGTGAATCCTAATTGATATCAATAAACAAAAATCCTTTTGAGACAAAAAATAAAGCCTGAAGAATTTCTCCAGGCATTTTCTGTATTTTAAATATTCAGTTACAGCTTCCTGATCCAGATATTTCTGAAACTTACAGGATTTCCATGATCCTGCAATTCGATGCTTCCGGGATCGTGTTTTTTAATCGTATATTACTGAACACCAATATATTCAGTTGTAATTTTTCCAATTTTTTTGATTTATTTATTCGATAATTCTTTTGACAAGTTGTTTCCTGAAAAACCAACCCTACTTCCAGTATGTGGTTGCGCCCAAAGTCGAAAAAATCAAAAAAGTATTTATGAATAAATTGAAAAAGTAATTTTATTGAAGGACCAGGTCTCAACTTAAAATTTAACGACTTTCCCGCTGGAAATAACAGCGTTTTCTTTTACTACCCGATAAAAATACATTCCACTGTTAAGATTGCGGGTTTCAATTTCTTTGTTTAACCAACCTTTAATAACAGTAATTTTTTTATTTTCCAACAAACTGCCATTTGCTGAAAAAAGTTGAAATTCAAACGTTTGATACGAATCGGAACCAATTTCGAGGTTTATTTTTGTTTTAAATGGATTTGGGAAGACATTTACAATTAAACCGTCAACCTCTCCTTGAATCTCATCGGGGCAGATTCCTGGAAATGACTGGTCCAAATAATTTAAACGGTTGCCAATCCAGTTTTTCATCCACACAACTTCGTCGGTGTGGGTTTGTCCCACAAAATAGTTGGGCGAAATTTTTACTCCCAAAATTGGCCAGCGATTAAAATTCCTTTCCAGGGCAGGTTCAATTACATCAATTAAACTATCGAGAACCGAATATATGCGGGAGTTGGAAAGGCTACCGGCGCGAAGTTCTTTCCAGCGGCATTGCATTGGATTCGCAAATACTGCATCGCTACACATAAATTTCCACCAAAAGGGAACTTGATTATTGTCTGTTTTCAAATTGGCCCACAATGCCAATCCATTTGTTTCCCATCCATTATAATAATTTGCATTTCCAAAAGTCCGGTCAAAATCCCAGAAAGGCCCGGCATGAAGCGGCCCGTTTTTCTCCTTGAAAAGATAAGTACTCAGCCGGTATCCATCAACATTCCTCGAAATTTCATTGATAATTATGAAATCGAAAAAGGATTGCCGGTTTATATATTTCAAATAACTGTTTCCATCGTTATCATTATAATTAAAAACTGCGAATTCAAAATCGCTGATATAGTTCTGAATATAGTTTTTCTGATTGTCCTGAATTTCATCAAATTTGGGGTATTCGTATTGGTAAAGTGTTTTTGTATTATTCATATTATAAAAATCTGAAACCCAACCTTCGCCCCAGCTTCCTGTTTTTTTATCGATTTTTACGATATATCCGCCAGTTAATTCCTTTCCTTCCAAATCTTCGACTTTTAACTTTGCAATGTCCACACGTGACGAGTCACGTTTTATTTTTTCCATTAACACATAAATTCCTTCGTACTGTTGATTAAGAAAAAGTTCAACATACCTGCATCGTGGTACATACGCATTAGACAACTGGCTTGCCAAAGTAAGTGCAAAAACATTTCTTGTAAGCGTTTTGTCGTTGTACGGCGCAAATAAAATCCAATCACTTTCTTTGGGCATGCCTAATAACGAAAAATCCAGGTCAGCACCGGTTGAATCTATTAATTCCAATCCATACGATTTTTTTGGAAGATTCTGTGACGATGAACCGCGTGTTTCAATTTTTATATCGCCAATAAAATGGAAATGAATATCTGCAGTACGGTTTGGCTCACCATTTGTATTCCAGGCAATCTCCATTTTTGAACTAATTTTAGGAGTATCCAAGATAATTTGTCCTCCGGTATTTAAATATACAATTGGCAAATTGGTTTCGAACGCCAGATTTTGAGCACCAACCGAGCATAAAGAAAAAATAAGGACAATAAAAGGAAGAGTAAATCTTGGGTTGGTCATAGTTGAGTTTAGTCATAAAAAAGCCCGGAAATTTTCCGGGCTCAAATGTATATATTTAATATTCAGTTACAATTCTCTGATCCAAATATTTCTGAAACTTACAGGATTTCCATGATCCTGCAATTCAATACTTCCGGGACCGTGTTTTTTAACCGTATATTCCGGAACTCCTATATATTCAGTCGGACCACGCATTTTTACATTGTTCTGCACCAAAACTCCATTGTGCAAAACAGTAACAGTTGGCGGTGTAAAATAAGTAATGCCATCTTCATTAAAACGTGGAGCTGTGTATATAATATCGTAAGTTTGCCAAACTCCTGGTGCTTTGCATGCATTTACCAGCGGTGGATGTTGTTTGTAAATACTGCCGGCCTGACCGTTTCTGTAAGTTCTGTTATTGTAATTATCTAAAACCTGCACTTCATAGATTCCCTGCATAAAAATTCCACTGTTACCACGTCCCTGACTTTCGCCAATCACTTCTGCAGGTGCACGCCATTCAATATGCAACTGGTAATCTTCAAAAACACGTTTGGTTTTAATTGTACCTGTTCCTTTTTTTACGGTTACACAACCATCGGCTACAATCCACTCCGGTTTTTCGCCTTTGCTATTTGTCCATTCTGTTGCAAGATCTACTCCGTCAAACAAAACAATTGCATCCGAGGGTGCATCTTTTGGAGTTTCACCGGGAGTAATAACTGCAATTTCCGGATCCCAGATTTCTGTCATTTCCGGTTTCATTTTCATTGGTTCCGGTGTTTGTGCCATAACAGCAACCGCTGCAAATAGCAGTGAAGAAGTAATAATTTGAATCTTCATTTTAATAAAATTTAGTTGATTTGAATATAAAGTTATAATCCTAATTCATCCATAACAGCGTCAATTTTTGCTTCGGCTTTTTTCTCGGCATCGTCAAAACCTGAGCGCGAAGTTAATTCGCCTGTCACCTCAAAATAAAATTTAATTTTTGGTTCAGTACCCGACGGACGAACAGAAATTTTTGTTCCATCCTGTGTGAAAAATTGCAAAACATTTGAAGTGATTTTTTGGTTTATTTCAATCTTTTCTCTGGTAATTAAATTTTTTGCAGAAAGGGTTTCGTAATCTTTTACCCATTCCATTGGCGAGCCACCCAATTCTTTTGGCGGGTCGTTTCGGAATTTGGTCATTATCTGTTCAATTTCTTCGGCACCCGATTTTCCCTTGCGGACAATGTATTTCATTTTTTCTTTTGAGAAACCATATTCAAGATAAATATCCTGCAGCAATTCATACAAAGTTTTTCCCTGATCGATTGCCCATGCTGTAATTTCGGCCATTAAAGCGCATGACGAAACGGCGTCTTTGTCGCGTACAAAATCTGCCGGCATAAAACCAAAACTCTCTTCGCCACCTCCAATGTATTTCTTTTTACCCTCGAGTTCGCGAATAATTTCAGCAATAAATTTAAATCCTGTGTAAACATCGAAATATTCAATTTTGTTTTCCGAGCGATTTTGGCAATCAATTCGGTTGTAACAATTGTTTTTACAACATATTCATTTCCTTTCAATGAGCCAGCTTCCTTCATTTTTGTAATGATATAATAAATGAAAAGCAGCGCAGTTTGGTTGCCGTTTATGATAATGTATTCACCTTTGTCATTTTTCACAACAACACCAATCCTGTCGGCATCGGGGTCGGAAGCCAAAGCTACATCGGCATCAATTTCAGCAGCTTTTTCCATGGCCATTTTCATAGCAGCTTTTTCTTCAGGATTTGGCGAAACCACGGTTGGAAATTCACCGCTCACAACATCCTGATCTGGGATATTGATAATATTTGTAAATCCAAATGCCCGAAGGGCGGCGGGAATTAATTTTACACCTGTACCATGAATTGGGGTGTAAATAATTTTAATGTCTTTGTGCCGGGCAACTACTTTCGGCGAAATTGAAACTTTTTTTACTTCAGCCAGAAATTTATTGTCCATTTCTTCACCCATGATTTCAATCAAATCATCAGGTCCTTCAAATTTGATGTCTTCGGGTTTAATTTTAGCTACTTCCTCAACAATATTTTCGTCATGAGGGCCTACAATTTGTGAACCATCGTCCCAATATGCCTTGTAACCATTGTATTCTTTGGGGTTGTGCGAGGCGGTAAGAATAATTCCACTTTGGCAACCCAATTCCCGAATTGCAAATGACAACTCAGGAGTTGGCCTCAAATCTTCAAACAAATATGCTTTTATTCCGTTGGCTGCAAAAATATTTGCACTGCTTTCGGCAAAAAGGCGGCTGTTATTGCGACAGTCGTGACCAATTGCAACGCTAATTTGAGGTAAACATGCAAAATTCTTTTTCAGATAATTGCTCAATCCCTGGGTTGCAGCGCCCACCGTATAAATATTCATGCGGTTGGTTCCCACACCCATTATTCCCCTTAAACCGCCGGTGCCAAATTCGAGGCTGCGGTAAAACGAATCAATCAGTTCGGTTGGGTCTTCGTTGTCTAACAATTTCTGAACTTCCTTTCTGGTTTGCATATCGTATGTATCCGAAAGCCACTCCTGTGCTTTGGTACGAACTTCTTTTAATAACTGTTGATTATCCATTGTTTGTGTTATTTATTTATTTTTTCCAGACAAATCTTCAAACTTTCTTTCCAATAAGGAATAACTAACCCAAATGTATTTTTTATTTTCGACTTATTCAATACACTATAATTTGGTCGTTTTGCCGGGGTTGGAAATTGGTCGGAAAGAACTGGCGAAACTTCACATTTTATGTCGGCAATTTCAAAATTGCTTTTGCAAAATCATACCAACTTGCAACTCCTTCATTTGAATAATGATAAATTCCGGGCACAAATTTCCCCTTGTCTTTTGCTGAAATTTGAATAACTGATAAAATTGCCACGGCTAAATCAGCTGCATTTGTTGGTGTTCCTACCTGGTCGAAAACTACATTTAATTTATCGCGTTCGCCCGCAAGTCGCAGCATGGTTTTTACAAAATTATTTCCGAAAGTTGAATAAAGCCATGAAGTTCGGATTACCAAAGAATCAGAATTTTCTTCGAAACAATTGATTTCCCCCTGTAATTTTGATTTACCATAAATACCTGCAGGATTTACCTTATCTTCTTCTGAATAAGGAACATGAGCTTCACCATTAAAAACATAATCGGTTGAAATATGAATGATTTTTGACCCTGTTATATATGCATATTTAGCCAAAAGTTTTGGGGCAAGAGCATTTATTTTTTCTGCCGCTTCAATATCATTTTCAGCTTTGTCAACTGCTGTGTATGCTGCACAATTAATTACAAAATCGGGTTTTTCATGTTGAAAGAAATCTTTTACCTCGTTTTCATTTGTAATATTAAGTTCATCAACATCAGTAAATAAAAACTGCCAGTCAGGAAATTCTCTTGACAGTAATTTTATTTCACTGCCTAGTTGGCCGTTTGCACCTGTAATTAAAATTTTCATCTAATTAAAATTGTTAATTCTTTGAGGTAATCCCCAAATATTGGGGGGGCCCCCAAAAAAGGGTGTAAGGGGGGGATTGCTCATGGCTCGTTTCATTTTGAAAAAGTAAAATTCATTTGTGCGTTGTCAAATAAAGGAGCAACCTTGTCTTTTTCAGAAACCTTCCATTCCGATTCATTTAATTGCCAATCAATTGCCAGTTTTGGATCAAAAGCATTAATGGCCCGCTCATTTTCACGGCTATATGCATTGTCGCATTTGTAAATAAAAATTGCAGTTTCGCTAAGCACCGAAAAACCATGTGCAAATCCGCGTGGAATGTATAACTGTTTTTTTGAAGTACTATCAAGTTCAATTCCAAACCACTCTCCATAGGTTGGCGAACCCAGGCGCAAATCAACGGCAACATCAAAAACTGTCCCCTGAACTACACGCACAAGTTTTGCCTGAGCAACAGGATTTAACTGGTAATGTAAACCACGAACAACACCTCGCGCCGATTTTGATTCGTTATCCTGAATAAACTGGCAATCAATTCCTGCATCAATATATCGCTGTAATTGAAAAGTTTCAAAAAAATATCCTCGTTGATCCTCAAAAACGTTGGGTTCAAAAATTAATAGTCCGGGTATGGGTGTTTTTGTAATTTTCATTTCTTTAGGTTAGAAGGGGAAGATTTGTCTTTCTGTTAAACGAATTAAATACTGGCCGTATTGGTTTTTACTCAAGGGAAGAGCAAGTTCCAGCAATTGTTCTTTGTTAATAAAGCCTTTTTTAAATGCAATTTCTTCGATACACGAAACTTTTAATCCCTGTCTTTGCTCAATGGTTGCAATAAAATTCGATGCCTGTAATAAACTATCGTGAGTACCGGTATCGAGCCAGGCAAATCCACGTCCAAGAAGTTTTACTTTCAACTTGTTTTCATTTAAGTATAAACGGTTTAAATCAGTAATTTCAAGTTCTCCACGTTTTGATGGCTTCAGGCTTTTTGCTTTTTCAACAACATCGTTTGAGTAAAAATATAGTCCCGTAACTGCGTAATTTGATTTTGGAATTTCGGGTTTTTCCTCAATACTGATAACTTTTCCTGAATTATCAAATTCAACCACACCATATCGTTCCGGGTCGTTTACGTAATAGCCAAAAACTATCGAACCGTCTTCCAGGCTAGCTGCTTCTTCAAGAATGTTACTGAAATTATAACCATAGAAAATATTGTCGCCAAGAATTAAACAAACATTATCGTCGCCAATAAATTCTTCACCCAAAATAAAAGCCTGTGCCAAGCCGTCAGGCGAAGGTTGTATTTTATATGAAATACGAATCCCCAATTGCGAACCATCGCCCAATAAGTTTTCATATAACCCGATATCTGTCGGCGTTGAAATAAGCAAAATCTCTTTTATTCCGGCTAGCATCAAAACAGATAACGGATAGTAAATCATTGGTTTATCGTAAACCGGTAATATTTGTTTTGATACCGAACGTGTAATTGGGTAAAGTCTTGTCCCTGAGCCGCCAGCAAGAATAATTCCTTTCATTTGGATTTATTTTTAGTTTGATTTCAAATCGAAATAATCAATTTTTCTCAGTTATAATTTTCGAGGTTCAAAATTAACAAAAGAAACAGAGCAAGCAAAGTAGTTATTATGGTTTACACAGGTAAATTAATAGAACTCTATTCTGAAATAAATATACAATCCTTTTGAAATAAATGAATTAAGTTATACTTTTGCGCGCGTTTTAAACAATTATAATGTCTAACTCATTAATTTTATTTGAATTACATGACTGAAAAGAAAGATGAAATTCTTGAAAACGAGGTAAACGAAACCCCGGTTCAAGAGACTGAAGTGGCTGCTGAGAATGTGGCTGAAACAAACAGCGAGGTTGCTGAAGAGGTATCGGAAGTAGCTGAAGAAGTTGCTGAAGAATCAACCGAGGCTGTTGAAGAAATTGTTGCCGAAGAAGAAACTTCGGAGGAAGAAGAGGTTGTTGCTGAAGAAGAAACAGAAGCAACGCCTGAAACAATCGAAGAAGTTACTGCAGAAGAAAAAATTGAAGCAGTTGCTGAGAAAAAACCAAAAACAAAAGCCAAAGAAACATCAGCAGAACCAGATGAATTTGACTGGTCAAGCCTTGAGGTTGGCCTTGATGCTTATTCTGTAAATGAGCGTGACAAGTTGGCAAATTTGTACAACGACACATTGAATACTGTATCGGAAAAAGAAGTTTTAACGGGTACAGTAATTTCATTAAACAAACGTGAAGTTGTAGTTGACATCGGTTACAAATCAGACGGAATTGTTAGTGTGAACGAATTTCGTTACAATCCTGATTTGAAAGTTGGCGACAAAGTAGATGTTTACATTGAAAGCCTTGAAGACAAAAAAGGACAAATGATCCTGTCTCACAAACAGGCACGTGCAACACGTTCATGGGACCGTGTTAATGAAGCGCTTGAAAAAGATGAAATCATTAAAGGTTACATTAAATGTCGTACCAAAGGAGGTATGATAGTGGATGTATTTGGAATCGAAGCATTCTTGCCAGGTTCACAAATCGATGTAAAACCAATTCGCGATTACGATGTATTTGTTGGCAAAACCATGGAATTCAAAGTGGTTAAAATCAATAATGAATACAGAAATGTTGTTGTTTCGCACAAAGCACTTATCGAAGCGGAACTTGAACAACAGAAAAAAGATATTATTGGTAAACTGGAAAAAGGACAGGTACTTGAAGGAACCGTTAAAAACATCACTTCTTATGGTGTATTTATGGATCTTGGCGGTGTTGATGGTCTTATCCACATTACCGACCTTTCATGGGGAAGAATTTCGCACCCAAGCGAAATTGTTGAATTAGACCAGAAATTAAACGTTGTTATCCTTGATTTCGATGATGATAAAAAACGTATTGCACTTGGTTTAAAACAATTAACTCCTCACCCATGGGATAATTTAGATGAAAAACTCAACATTGGTGATAAAGTAAAAGGTAAAGTGGTAGTAATTGCCGATTATGGCGCATTTGTTGAAATTGCAACAGGTGTTGAAGGTTTGATCCACGTTTCGGAAATGAGCTGGAGTCAGCATTTACGCAGCGCTCAGGACTTCCTGAAAGTTGGTGACGAGGTGGAAGCTTCAATTTTAACACTCGACCGCGACGAACGCAAAATGTCATTGGGAATTAAACAACTCAAATCAGATCCATGGGAAAACATTGATTCTGCATTTGGCGTTGGAAGCAAACACAATGCAACAGTTCGCAACTTTACCAACTTTGGTGTATTTGTTGAAATCGCTGAAGGTGTTGATGGTTTAATTCATATCTCTGACTTGAGTTGGACGAAAAAAATCAAACATCCATCAGAATTTACTGCCATTGGTGAAGAAATTCAGGTTGTGGTACTCGACATCGACAAGGACAATCGTCGATTGAGTCTTGGACACAAACAACTTGAAGAAAATCCATGGGATGTATTCGAAACCATATTTACAGCCGATTCTATTCATGAAGGAACAGTTGTTGAATTAATGGACAAAGGTGCGGTAATTGCTCTTCCATACGGTGTTGAAGGATTTGCAACTCCTCGTCACTTAGTAAAAGAAGACGGTACTTCAGTAAAACAAGACGAAAAGCTTGATTTCAAGGTTATCGAATTCAATAAATCTGCAAAACGTATTATTGTTTCACATTCAAGGATTGCAGAGGATGAAAAACGCGCCGAAGACAACGCAAAACGCAAAACACAAACCCGTACGAAAAAAGTAGAAAAACAAGTTACTGAAACCATCAGTATCGAGAAAACTACTTTGGGTGACATAAGCGAATTGGCAGAGTTAAAAGCTCAAATGGAAGAAAAAGAGAAAAAAGAAAAGTAATCAAGACTTGCAATTAAAATAGAATTTCGTAAATTGAGGCATGGCATTCGAGATAACAAAGAATGGAAATCATACCTTAGTTAAGGTAAATTCCGACAGACTGGACACTTACAACGCTCCTGATTTAAAATCGGAGTTGGTTGTAATTAATACAAAAGGAGAAAAAAACATTGTACTCGATTTAAGCAGTTGTAATTACTGCGACTCATCGGGTTTACGCTCTGTACTGGTTGCAAACCGGTTATGCGAAGATGCAATTGGAACCTTTATTTTATGTGGATTGCAACCCGATGTGGAAAATCTTTTAAAAATATCAATGCTCGACACTATTTTGTTAATAACAAATACAGTTGAAGAAGCGAAAGATTTACTCGAAAAAAAGGAAAATCTTAATTAAGAAATGCCTTTTGAATTAACCATACTCGGCAGTAATTCAGCTCTTCCTACTTCAGACAGATATCCAACCGCCCAGGTATTAAACATACTTGGGCGGTTTTTTTTGATTGATTGCGGTGAAGGAACTCAAATACAACTCCGTAGGAATAAAATAGGGTTCAGTAAAATAAAACACATTTTTATTTCGCATTTACATGGCGACCATTATTATGGGCTAATCGGGTTGATTTCGACACTAAACTTACTGGGATTAAAAACTGATATACATATTTACGCACCTTCCGAGATCAAATACCTGCTTCAACCCCAACTCGATTTTTTAAAAGGTGATTTGAATTTGAAACTTATTTTCATCCGCTAAACTTTAAAAAAACGCAACAGATTTTTATTGACAAACGTGTTGAAGTACTTTCATTTCCGCTTAAACACAGCATTTCAACATGTGGATTTCCTTTTCGTGAATTGCCCAAGGTTGCCCAATATTAAAAAGGAAATGATTAAGGAATACAAAATTCCAATTGCCGGAATAAAAGAAATTAAAAATGGGGCCGATTTCATTACCCATGAAGGAGAGGTTATTTCAAATGAAAAACTTACGAACAGGCCGGCAGAACCAAGATCATACGCATTTTGCACCGACACTGCTTTTCATAAACCAATAATCGAAGTCATTAAGAATGTGGATCTATTGTACCACGAAGCAACTTTTCTTGAATCAATGAGGGATTTTGCTACCAAAACAATGCATTCAACTGCAATTGATGCTGCAAATATGGCTAAACTGGCAAATGCAAAAAAGTTGCTGATTGGCCATTTCTCAGCAAGATATAACGACATAAAATTATTTGAAACAGAGGCCAGAACTGTTTTTGAAAACACTGAAGCTGTTAAAGAAGGAAAGAAATATAAGGTTGTTTAGGTCTTTAAAATAGAACTTTAAGCTTCAGATATCGGATTAAAAGCTTAAACTATTTTTAAATCAATTCCGGCAAAGTACATGGCCAAAATTGCAATTCCTACTATAATGCGGTAATAACCAAAAACTTTAAATCCGTGTTTTGTAAGAAAACTAATAAAGAATTTTATTGCCAACATAGCAACAACAAAGGCAAC
Source organism: Draconibacterium sp. (assembly GCA_016705335.1). Lineage (GTDB taxonomy): Bacteria > Bacteroidota > Bacteroidia > Bacteroidales > Prolixibacteraceae > Draconibacterium. Next base: position 32,765 of record JADIYN010000052.1, read on the forward strand.
TATATTCCCAATTGCCAGAATTTGAATATCATGGCTTGTAAAACCTGCATCAGACTGATAAATTTTAAGTAGCTTATAACAGGTAGCTGCAAACATTGTAGGTACAGCCAAAAAGAAGGAAAACTCAGCGGCTGCCTTACGGTTAAGTTTTTGGGTAAGTCCGCCAATAATTGTTGCAGCCGAACGCGAAACTCCCGGAATCATGGCAATTACCTGAAAAACTCCAATTATAAAAGAACTTTTTATGTTTGGCTCCTTGTCGGGGTTTGATTCGTTTTTTTCAAATATTTTATCAACGAAAAGCAGAAAAATACCCCCCAGCAAAAGTGTAACAGCAACAACAATAACATTTTCCAGCAGCATATCAATATAATCGCTTGCCAGTAACCCAATTACAGCAGCAGGAATAAATGCCACAAAAAGTTTGACATAAAAATCCAACGATTTAAAAAAACGTTTCCAGTAAAGTACAACTACTGAAAGAATTGCGCCAAACTGGATAATTACCGTGTAGTTTTTCACAAACTCGTTTTCTGCAATTCCCAGCAAAGAAGAACCTATTATCATGTGGCCGGTTGATGAAATAGGCAGAAACTCGGTTAACCCTTCAATTATTGCGAGGATAATGGATTGTAATATATTCATATCGTTTTAAAAAAAGTTTGAAAATACAATAGTAATTCAATTTGCTTGTGTGTTTTTTTGATTTTGTAGAAATTATGTAAAGGTTCACAATTTTGTAAAGTTTTGAAAATAGTTTGGAACGTTTAATTTTTCAGGGTTATTTCACAGAATCGTTTTCATGGAAAAAATTCTTGTCGAAATTTACAAGAAAAAGTTTTTCGGTGGGTCGGGTAAAAGCCGTGTAAAGCCAACGGTAAAATTCGGTGTCAAGCATGTCTTCGTTTACAAATCCATGATCAATATAAACTGATTTCCATTGACCGCCTTGTGCCTTATGACAGGTTATTGCATAGGCAAATTTAACCTGGAGGGCATTAAAATAAGGGTTTTCCTTTACTTTCTTCCATCGCTCACGTTTGTTTCTTATGTCAGCATAATCTTCCGAAACTGCATCGAAAAGTTTACGGTTTTGTTCATATGGAAACGAAGCTGATTCAATACTCAATGTTTCTAAAAATATTTTACAATCAAATTCAACGTCTTCATAATCGATAAACCGGAGGCAAACATTGGCGAAGCGAAACCCATACAATTCTTCGTAACTGTTAATTTTCACTACTTCAGCAATATCGCCGTTTGCAATAAAATCCAGCGTTACTCCTTCGTCATTCCAGTAATAGTTGTTTTTTACAACCATTAATAAATCGCCCCTTTCTATTTCATTTTCACGATATAAAATTGATCCGCGAATCCCTTTGTTGTACAAATTCGCGCGTTTGTTCGAACGGGTAACAACAGCCGTTTCAAAAATACCATATTTATTGTACGAGGAAGAAATGCTTTCAATCAGTTCAGCGCCAGAAAGGCGTTCGATATCTTTAAAGTCATTTAAGTTAATGGGAAAAAAACCGGTTGACTGTTCTTTATTTCCAATCTTATTTCTGATTTGAGTAGCATTATTTAAAATTCCTGAACCTTCAGCCTGCCGCACCACATCGGTTAATTCTTCTATTTTAATGCTAAAACCATAACTTTCGAGTGAAGTAATTTCGAGTGCCGGACTAATAACTAAACCTACCGGTGGCAACTGTGCAGTATCTCCAACCAAAACCAAACGGCAATTTTCTCCTGAATAAACATATTCAAGTAAATCATCAAGTACCTTTCCACTTCCAAAAACATTATTTTCAGCGGTTTCATTTGAAATCATTGATGCCTCATCTACAATAAAATATGTGTTTTTAAAGAGGTTTTTGTCGAGTGCAAAATGTCCGAATCCATCAGAACTTGATTTTTGCCTGTATATTTTTTTATGAATTGTAAATGCCTGCATTTGTGTATATCCAGCTAAAACCTTTGCTGCCCTGCCGGTTGGGGCCAATAAAACGGACCTGATTTTAAGCTGGCTTAAAGTCTGAGTCAGTGAATATAACATCGAAGTTTTTCCTGTACCGGCGTAACCCTTTATTAACATTATTTGATCGGGTTCATCAGAAAAAATGTAACTTGCCAAAGTTTCAATCAATTGCAGTTGACAGTCAGTTGGTGTAAATGGCAAATTTTGGGTAAGTATGGTTTTTAAATGATTTTTAATCATACCATTAAAATAACAATGCTTAAAGGAAAGTAATTTATATTTTTTTTTAAATTTGCATGCAATCAAAAAAAACAAACTATTAAAATAATAAAAATGAAAACCGTATTACAAATTTTACTTTTTATCGTAGCTGTTGTACTATCTTTTTTTATTTACAAGAGTATTCAACGGCCAATTCAATTTGAAAAGGCGAAAAAAGCTCGCTACGATGTTACAGTAGAAAAGCTTAAAGATATAAGAAAAGCAGAGATTGCTTATAAAAATGTTTATGGTAAGTTTACCGGTAGCTGGGATACATTGATAAGTTTTATTAAACATGATTCTGTAATTACAATTCGTAAAGTTGGTGAATTGAATGACAGTATGGTGGAAGCTGGTATTACTGAAAGAAAAGCTGTGCAAATGGGTTTGATTGTTCGCGACAGTGCGCGTATCAGTGCGTTGGAAGCGATTTTTGGCCAGGGATACAATGCTGACAACTTAAAATATATACCTGTGCCGGGAGAGCCAACTGAATTTCAACTTGGAGCAACTGTAATTATTACAGGTTCTGGAATTGGAGTTCCGGTTTTTCAGGCGAAAGCGCACAATAATATAATATTAAACGGACTTGATCCACAATTGGTAATTAATTTGAATGATCAACGGAGAACAAACGAAAAATACCCTGGATTGTTAGTTGGTTCGTTGACGGAAACGGTTAATAATGCAGGAAACTGGGAGTAATTCAAATGTCTGATTTTATTAACGACGGTTTATTCGAAATCGCAAAAACAAAAAATTATATATTATCCATCCAGGTTTGCCTGGATGGATTTTCTTTTTTGATTGTTGACCCTAATGAAAAGCAGATTGTGGCAATTAAAAATTCGCCCATAAAAATCAGTAACGAAAATCTATTAGCAAGGCATTTAAAAGAGTGGCTCACATCGGAAGCTTTGTTGAAAAATCAATTTGAGAGTGTCAGGTTAATTTATTACAGTGAAAATTTTACATTAGTCCCGAAAGAATATTATGCAGAGAAAAGCAAAAAATTTGGCTTCTCTGCTTCTTGATAAAACATTGAGTGGAAATTTTATTGAAAACATAATTGAAGATTTAAGTTTGGTTCTGTTTTTTCCGGTCTCTCAGGAAATCAGTAATGTTTTAAACCAGTTTTTTAAAAATGTTGAAATACTTCACCCAATAACAAATGTGATTCGATCATATAATGCGGGAGAAAAAGGAAATTCATCTTTTATTCTTTTAACCAAAAAGTGTTTTTATTTGGTTGTTTTCGGAAATGATAAACTAAAACTTGCCAGCAGTTTTCAAATTCAGCACCCGAATGATTTGGTTTATAATGTTGTAAATACATTTCAGCAATTAGGGTTGGCTCGTAGCGATACCAGCTTGTTTGTTGTTTCCGCTATTGATCAAAACACAGAAATTGAAAGTTTGCTAAAACCCTATTTTAATAAAGTCGGCATTCTTAAAACGGAGGAATTAAGTGCGAATTTTGAAAATTCACTTCGTTCTGTTTAATTTCAAAATACTACCAAAAATTTAAAAAATGAGGATTGTAGGTGGCTTGTACAAAGGCCGGATTTTTAAACCGGCTAAAAACTTTAAAGCACGGCCAACAACCGATATTGCAAAAGAGGGACTGTTTAATATTCTTGAAAACCGTTATGATTTCTCCAATAAATCTGTTCTTGATATTTTTTCAGGGTCGGGTAGTATTGGTTACGAGTTTGTAAGTCGTGGCTGCAAGGATGCAGTTTTGGTTGAAAAGGATTTTATTCATCACCGTTTTATCGTGGAAGTTTCAAAGACACTTGGCTTAAACAATGTTAAGGCATTCAAATTGGATGCATTTGCTTTTCTGAGCAGGTATCAGGGGCATTTCGATATTATTTTTGCAGACCCGCCATTCGATCTGAAAAACTTTGCCGATGTGCCCGACGCAGTTTTGGATACCCAAATGTTATCAGAGAATGGCCTGTTTATTATTGAACATCCAAAGGAATATGATTTCTCAAAACACAGGTTTTTTAAGGAAAACCGAAAATATGGAAAGGTAAATTTCAGTTTTTTTGAAAAATAAAAAAGCCCTTGTCAACCGACAAGAGCCCTTTAATAATCAAATCGCAGAACTAATCTAATTTTCGTTTAATACTGCAGCCAATGGGTTTTGTCTCAGAAACTGCACCCTTGCCGGAAAGCATTGCTAAAGCAGTGGAGTTGTTTGTCCCCAAAGGCTGCATTCACTTTTCGAGTAATAATAGAAATTGTAGTCATTTTCTTTCCCGTGTTTTTTCATGGCTTCCATCGATTCGTCACTTTCGTGTTTCTGGTAGTTGAGTTCACACATCATCCCTACTTTGTTTTATCGCCCACGCTTTTAAATCAGGGAAACGGTCTTGCCACTGCATAACAAACGGACAGGTGTTACACGAAAAGAGTACCAAGATTCCATTTTCCTTTTTAGCTTCATCTATCGAAACTTTTACACCCGAAATATCTTCCATTTTAACATCGGTTAAAACTGCTTTGTCCCCACGTTTTGCCATGGCAAGCAGAAACCGAATTGCAATCAAAAAAACATTAACTTTTTTAGCCAAACATTTAAATTAATAAATACTATTCTTTTATTTGAACAAGTATTTATTAATTTTTGTTTGAGGTCCTATAAACTTTATAGTTTGGTTTATGTTAGTTTGATAAATCTAGTCTATGAATTTACATTCAATAAGAACAGAATATAAATTTGCTGAATTAACTGAAAGCAGCATTGAAAAAAATCCATTCAAACAATTTGAACATTGGCTGAACGATGCGCTAAATGCAAAGGTAAACGAGCCAACAGCAATGTCGGTAGCAACTTTAGGTGTCGATGGATTTCCTGATTCCAGGATTGTTTTGCTTAAAGATTTTGGCTTAAACGGTTTTACTTTTTTTACAAATTACAACAGCAATAAGGGCATTTCGATAGCAAAAACCCGGCAGTTGGATTGCATTTTTCTGGCCCGAACTTGAACGGCAAATCAGAATTTCAGTTTTGCAGAAAAAACTTCGAATGAAATTTCTGACAATTATTTTAATTCACGGCCGGTTTTAAGCCAGATTGCCGCCATTGTTTTCCAACCAAAGCAGCAAAATTAAATCCAGGGAAATTCTTCAGAATAGTTTCGTTTCTGAAAAAGAAAAGTTAGGAGATGATAAAATAAAACGCCCTGAAAACTGGGGTGGATATTTAGTAAAACCTGTAAAGTTTGAATTCTGGCAAGGGCGAGAAAGCCGTTTGCACGACCGTATTTTATTCGAAAAATGGGAAGAAACTGGCTAATTTCGCGGTTGGCGCCCTAGGGAAAGAAAGAATTAATTGGCTGTTTATCACACTTTAAACCTTGAACTTTTTAATGCCCAAAATCGAGGTTGAATTTTTTTTTGAGCAAGCGTAAACTTGGATTTTCTTTTACCAATTCATCATATTTTTCAGAATCGGTATAAATAATCCTGCCTTTTACTTTTTCTGTAATAACCGTATTTAGTTGAATTAAAGAGTTTTTAAGTTCAATACGCAGCCACGAAACCAGTTCGGGTTTTATGTTACTTATTAAATCTTCCTGCACTGTATTTTCTATTTCAAGTACCAGTTGATAATCTTCTTTCAATTCAGGTAAATTCGAAAGGGTTGACTGCAGGTTGGGCCTGTCATCAAGCCGCGTTAAAAAAGCATCCCATTTTACTTTGAGTTGCTCAATTGTAAAATGTTCCTTTTCATCTTCTTTTGAGTAAATCTGATGCTGTTCTTTCGCTGAAAGCTGATTTTCTTCCAGCTTACCTTCAAGTGCATTTTTTATAGACGGAGTGCTGATATTGTTAACAGTTCGCCGGGCAATTTTTTTAACATTTGGAGAGCCGGCAGGAACTGCTAGTTTTATCGGTGGTTTGAATGAATGGTTTTAGGTTTCAGCAGATTTATCTTCAGCCAATTGCTGTCCCGAAAAAATAGGTTCAAGAATGTCTGCTAAATCAGATGGGTCAACTATTTTTTTTTTAATGTCAGCTGTGCTATCCGAATTAGTGAAAGCTCAATAAGCAGGCGTTTGTTCATGCTTTGTTTGTACTGCATATCGCATTCGTTACTAATCAGGAGCGACTCAAGCAGAAAACTACTTTCGGTTGACTGAGCCTGAACGCGGTATCTTTCCTTTATTTCGCCACCTACTTCGAGCAATTGCACTGTTTCTGCATTTTTACAAACCAGTAAATCTCGCAAATGGTTGCTTAAACCTGTAATAAAATGATGCCCGTCAAAACCATTATTAAGTATTTCGTTAAAAGTCAGCAAAACTTCAGGTACATCATTTTTCAGAAACTGACTGACGAGTTTAAAATAATAATCATAATCCAATACATTCAGATTGCCAATAACATCCTGATATGTAATTGTTTTACCCGAAAAACTTACAATCTGGTCGAATATGGAAAGTGCATCGCGCATGGCGCCGTCTGCCTTTTGTGCTATCACATTCAATCCTTCAGTTTCAACCTGAACACCTTCGCTTTTGGCAACAAATTCAAGGTAGCCCGAAATATCAGAAACACCAATACGGTTAAAATCGAAAATCTGGCAGCGAGATAATATGGTAGGTATTATTTTATGTTTTTCGGTAGTTGCCAAAATAAAAATGGCATGTTTTGGTGGCTCCTCCAATGTTTTCAAAATGCATTAAAGCCGCTGATGAAAGCATGTACCTCATCAATAATATACACACTGTACTTTCCCATTTGTGGCGGAATGCGAACCTGATCTGTCAGATTCCTGATATCATCAACCGAGTTATTTGATGCAGCATCAAGTTCGTGGATATTGAAAGAACGGCTTGTATTAAAAGCTTTACATGAATCACATTGATTACAAGCTTCGATTTCGGGAGATAAATTTGTGCAGTTGATTGTTTGAGCAAAAATGCGGGCACAGGTAGTTTTACCAACCCCGCGTGGTCCGCAAAACAAGTAGGCATGAGCCAATTGACTGCTTTTGATGGCATTCTTTAAAGTATTTGTAATCGATGCCTGTGCAACTACCGTTTGAAAAGTATCGGGCCTGTATTTTCGTGCCGAAACAATAAAGTTTTCCATTTTTTAGCTTTTCGCAATGAGTGTCCAAAGATAATTAAATAAGCTTTTTTACCCCATTTTTTTATTAACAACAATTGTTTAGTTTTATACAAAACCTGTTTTTGAAAGACATGAAAATTAAATTCAATTTGGTATGAAAGCGATTAAATTCAAATTAGTAATTATTGCCTTGTTCATTTCAACCCAAATGATGGGGCAGAAAAAAACATTGTACGATTTTAAAGCAAAAACAATCGATGGTATTGAATTTGATTTTTCAACTTTGAAAGGCAAAAAAGTGCTGATTGTTAATATTGCAACCGAATGTAGTTTGGCACCGCAATTAAAAAAATTGCAGGAGTTGTATGAAGAGTATGGTGGCGATGATTTTGAAATAATCGCTTTTCCGTGCAACGATTTTGGCAAACAGGAACCGGGGGATAATGTTGAAATTAAAGAAGTTTGCACCAATAAATACTCAATAACATTTCAAGTAATGGAAAAATAGCAATTAAGGGAGACAGTCCGCTCCCCATTTATAAATGGCTTACCAGCAGCGAAGAAAACGGTGTTTTGGAATCAAAAGTAACCTGGAACTACCAAAAATTTCTTATCGACGAAAACGGTCAGGTTGTTGACTCATTTTCCCCAATTTCAAGTCCGAAAAGCACACGGATTATTGAGTGGCTGATGGAATGATCGACTGAAAAGTATTGAGATATGAGTATCAAGTTGCAAGAGAAAATTTTTTTGGTTCGTTTTAAAATTGTCCACTGAATAAATACCGGTATTAAAATAATTTAATCCATACTGAATTTTTAAAATTCAAAATATCATTTTTAAGTTTTTCTTCTTTCCTTTCCCTGGGGAAGATCAGGAAGGGGACTTTCTTTTACCAGCATCTTTTCCAGCTTTTCCAACGATACTCCTTTTGTTTCAGGAAGCATTTTATAAATTACCACAAACCCGATTACACAGATGACGCCATAAATCCAGAAGGTAATTGCCGCGCTGAACATTTCAACCAAAATAGGAGAAGTGAGTGTTAAAATGTAGCTCGCAACCCAAAGTGCAAATGTGGCAACCGACATTGCTGCTCCTCTTATTTTATTTGGAAATATTTCGGACAAAACCACCCAAACTGTTGGTCCCAGACCGAAAGCAAAAAATGCCGGTGTTATTATTATAAAAGTAAGAAGCATCCAGTCATCGGTTCTGCCAATTTTGAATAAATAACCAATAACGAGATAACAGAAAACCATGCCCGCTGCGCCAATCAACATTAGTTTTTTACGACCCATTTTATCAATTACCCGCATGGCAAGAATTGTGAAAGCTATATTCATCAGTCCAATTAATGTAGTTTGAAACAGTGCTGCATCGACACCGAGATTGGCTTTTGCAAAGATATCAGGGGCATAAAAAAAGATTACGTTAATGCCCGACCATTGCTGAAATACAGCAAGAAAAACCCCGAAAAACAAAATAAGCGAATATTTCTTTTTGAACACATCTTTTAAAGTTCCCCGTTTTTCATTTCCTGCTAATGAAGCTTTTATTTCACTCAGTTCAAAGTTGGCAAAATCGGTTCCTGCAACCTTTTCCAAAACATAGTGTGCTTTTGCTTCATCATTTCGGGCAACGAGCCAGCGCGGACTTTCGGGCACAATAAACAATGCAAAAAAGAAGAAAAGAGAAGGAACAGCTTCGGCGGCAAACATCCAGCGCCATGCATTTTCGCCGATACCAAGTAAAAAGTAATTTGAAAAATAAGCCATTGAAATTCCCAAAACAATTGTGAGTTGATTAAGCGAAACCATTCTGCCTCTCAAATGAGCCGGAGAAACTTCTGCTATATACACAGGCGCCAAAACTGATGCGCCTCCTACAGCAAGTCCGCCCAATATCCGGTAAAAAACAAAGGTTGTGATTGAGTTGGCAACTCCGCTTCCAATAGCAGAAATCCCAAACAAAACACTAACAACAAGAAGGATTTTTTTACGGCCAAATATGTCACCTAATCGTCCGGCATAACTGGCTCCCAAAATACAGCCAATTAAGGCACTGCTCACAACCCAGCCTTTCATGGTTTCATTCAAACCAAAAACATCCTGCAGAAATGGGATTGTTCCCGAAATTACTGAAATATCAAAACCGAAAAGTAAGCCGCCCAGCGCGGTAACCAGCGAAATTGTGAGCAAATATCTGAAGTTGACTTTCATTGTTTATTTTGGTTTAGTTTATAGTTCCCGAAATACAAAAGCACTTTTAAAATTCACAAAAAGAACAATCAAAATTGTTTTGATTTACAGCTTAGAATAAGTTATAGAAATTATTTTTCAAAATTTTTAACATGTTAATTGATTTAGATTTGTTCAGGAAAGAGACAGTTGTAATTTTTAAATTTGAAAGACAAATTATTGATTGGAAAATGTGTCAGCATGGTAAGAGACAGTTATCATTATTTTTTTCATATATGAGTTTTTAAAAAAATGCTATTTTTAAAGATAAATCATTAATCGAATCTTTTAAAGAAAAACAGCAAGTATTTTGTATGAATAAGTTAAAATCAGATTTAAAACCAAACGTACTTGTAGTTGATGACATTCTTGAAAATTTACTTTTGATAGAAACAATCCTGAAAAACTTGATATAAACCTGATTCTTGCCGAGTCGGGCCATGAAGCCTTATTGAAAATAAAAGATAAGGAAATTGCACTTGCAATGCTAGATATTCACATGCCAAGATGGATGGTGAAAAACTTGCTGATGAAATACAAAAAATAAGCGCCGAAAGAATTCCAATTATTTTTATTACAGCTTATTTAAAAGATGAGATTGAGTTGGAAAATTATTATAAAATAGGGGCCGTTGATTTTATTCATAAACCTTTTCGAAAGAATATTTTTCTCAGCAAAGTGGAATTTTTTCTTGAATTATATTGGCAAAAGCAACAAATTAAAGCTCAAAAAAATGAAATCCAAAATCATCTAAATAAGCTTAAAGGAGTCAATCTTTCCCTAAATAAACGTCTTGCTTATGAAAGTATTCTTTTGAAATTTCAGAAAGGGCTGTATCTGTAAATGATATGGGGCAATTTTCATCAGCGGTTTTATCAGTAATAGGCGAATCACTTGATTTATGCCGCACTTATATTTTGAATATTCAGATGCAATTAAAACGATAAGAAATGCACAAGTATGGTGTAAAGAAGGAGTCTCCTCTAACAAGGATTTTTGCAGGGGATATCTTGTAGCCTTATTTCTTTTAATGGAGATTTTAAAAATGGATAAGATTTTAATTTTTCAAATATTGAAAATATTTCTGATAAAAGTACTGTTGAATTTCTTCGCCAGCAAAATGTTCTCTCAATTCTTGCCATTCCTTTATTTGTTAAAGATAAATTTTTTGGATTTATAAGTTTTAGTGATTGTACCAAACAACGTGAATGGGAAACTCCGGATATTGAGTTTTTGTTGTCAATGTCAAGAATAATTGTTGCTGTAAGCGAACGTAAAATGGCAGAGGAAGACTTGAAAAATTCTTTGGTAGAACTACATCGGCTTACCCAGCATGTTCAAAAAGTAAGGGAAGAGGAACGGGTGGCTATTGCACGTGAATTACATGATGATTTGGGGCAATCATTAACTGCTGTAAAGATAGATTTGGGAATTATCAGGCAGAATATCTCAGACAAAAAAACAATGCAAAGATAATTAAAGTAGCTGCACTTGTTAGTGAAACCATTAAAACTGTTCAGAAAAATTACTTTTCAGTTAAGGCCTTCAATTATCGATGATTTAGGACTCGAAGCCGGGATAGAATGGTACACATCCGAATTTTCAGAAAGAAATGGAATTGAAGTAAATCTGAAAATAAAACCGGATATAATTATTTCGCCAGAAATTTCTCTTGTCATTTTTAGAATTATGCAGGAATCACTTACCAATGTTTCAGGCATGCAAAAGCTACAAAAATCGATATTCAACTAAATGAAAGCGCTGATTATATTAGTTTTGTTGTTAAGGATAATGGAGTTGGAATTTCTGAAAACCAGTTAAAATCAAAAACTTCATTCGGAATTATTGGGATGAAAGAGAGAGCTGATTCGGTTGGAGGGAAGTTGACTATAATTAAAAACAGGGAAGGTGGAACTTCGCTGCACCTCACGTTTTCATTGTTAAATAAATAGTGTATGAGGGTACTTATTTGTGATGACCATAAAATTGTGCGGGTAGGAATAAAGTATTTACTACAACAAATGCCCGAGGTAAAAGTAATTGAAGAAGCTGAAAACGGAAATGAAGCGCTTTCGATATTAAAAAATAAAGATTTTGATTTGGTTTTGCTCGATATTTCGCTTCCGGGAATCAGTGGGCTCGAAGTTCTTCAAATGATTAAAGCCAGTTGGCATCACATAAATGTGCTTGTTTTGAGCATGCACCCACAGGAACAATATGCAATTCGTGCACTTAAACTTGGAGCATCAGGTTATTTAACAAAAGACACTGCTTCAGAAGAATTACTTGTTGCTGTCAGGAAAATAGCAGCAGGTGGTAAATATATTTCCATGTCAATGGCCGAGCATCTCGCATTATATATCGACAATGAAACTGTCGGGCAGGGGTCATGCCAATCTTTCAAAACGCGAATTTGAAATTATGATTATGCTTGCAAACGGAAAATCGCTGTTGGAAATTGGAAATGAACTCTTTATTTCTAATAA
>JADIYN010000053.1 GCA_016705335.1 Draconibacterium sp.
CCGTTCGTGCCAACATAAGCAAATTAAGTAAGGAATTAGACCTTGAATCCAGTGGTGGCGGAGTGGATGCAGTAATCCGGAATGGTGATAAACTTGGCCTCGATCTGGATTTAAGCTCATCAAAAGTTAATATTGAACTTAATAATTTCTCAGGAAAGGCTGAAAAAAACCGGGTAAAAGGAACAATGAACAATGGCGGAATTCCAGTTTATATGCGTGCGTCAGGTGGAAATGTCAATGTGAGTTTTGATGAATAAAAGTTCGTGAATTTAATTAATGAGGGTTTCACTTTGAATGAAATCCTCATTGATTATATAATCATAAGAATCATAAAATCTGAAAAACAAAAATTACGGCAATTTTATATATAATTACTCTACTAACTAAAATCTGATTTTATGCTGAAAATTATCCTTCTCTCCGCTGTAAGAAGCCTGTTAAAATACAAACAAATGAGCCTCATTAACCTGCTCGGACTTGTTTTGGGACTTACTTCGTTTTTGTTTGTTGTCAGGTACATTGTTTATGAATTTTCTTTCGATTCGTTTATCGAAAAATCAGAAAATGTTTACCGCATCAACTGGGAAGTTACCAAACAGGGAGAGACCATTTATGATGGGGCAAAATCACCGCGAGGATTGTTTTATGCTATTCGTGAAGAAATTCCTGATGTTGAGGCAAACGGCTGTGCATATTTTGAGAAATGCCAGGTTTTATTTGAAGAAACGTTTTATGCAAACCAGGATATTCTCTGGGTTTCCGAAGATTTTGAAAACGTATTCCCTTTACAGATGGTTAAAGGAATTGCAGATTATTCAAAACCGCGTTTGGGAATTATTTCTGAAACCGCAGCCAAAGCCCTTTTTCACAATGAAGATCCACTGGGTAAAGTTATGCTGGTTAATGGCGAAATGCATATTGAGATTACCGGCGTTTTTAAGGATCTGCCTTCAAATACACATCTTACTGCCCGGTATTTTGTATCCTACTTAACCTGGGTTGAAATGGGTGTAATGAATGACAGAGCCGACTGGAGTGGTGGCGGTTGGTGGAATTATATCAGGCTGAAAGATGGTTCGTCGCCCGAACAAACGCTCTCAAAAATAAACGGTTTTACAAATGCATACATGGGTTTTCTGGCCAACGATAACCGAAAGGCATCTTTTTCATTACAACCGTTGAAAGACCTTCATTATATAAAAGGAATTGAAGGTGAAATGGGCGCCACAACAAATTTTTCATCGCTGGTAAACCTGATGATTGTTGCACTTTTTATGTTGTTCATTGCGTGGATAAATTACGTGAACCTGTCGGCAGCACATGCACAGACACGATCGCTGCAAATCAGCATGCGCAAACTGGTTGGCGCTTCAAACATGCACATCTGGCACCAGTCGCTGGCCGAAAGTGTTATTTTAAACCTGGCAGCATTTGTAGTTTCAATTACCATCTATCTGATTTTTAAAAATACAATTGCCAATCTTTTTAATATTCCATTGCAACAGGCATTTCTCCCCGCAGGTTATATTATGCTCATTCTGTTGACGATAGTTGTTGCCGGAATCCTTTTTTCAAGCATTTATTACGCCATTGTTTTAATCCGAATGAGTAACATAAAAGCACAAAATAAAGTCAAAGGAGGAAATTTTAAACAGGGATTGGTTATTTTCCAGATGGCGGTTTCAATAGTTTTTCTTGTCAGCACTTTTATGGTTTATAAACAAATTTCGTTTATGAAAAACAAGGATTTGGGAATCGAACTCAATGGTGTGATTTTGTGCACCGGCCCGGCATCATTAAATCCCGATCCACAGAAACGACAAAAATACCAGGCATTTAAGAACGAAGTCCTTAGTTTGGCAGGTTTCGAATCGGCCACTTTTAACCTTTTTGTGCCGGGTGTTGAACCCTCGGGGCTAGGATACACAGAGTATCATAATCCGGCAAAAGGAATTGTTCCGGGAGTTGTATTTTGGGAAAATAATGCCGACGAAGGTTTTATAAATACCTATAAAATTAAACTGCTGGCAGGTAAAAACTTCGATTTGGCACTGAATCAGAATTTTAACGATGTAATAATTAACGAAAACGCTTTGAATCAATTGGGTTTTGAAAATCCGGATGAGGCAATTGGGAGATGGATTTATCGCAGTGGAAACGATACGATCCGCTATGAAGTTATTGGTGTTGTTGCCGATTTTCATAACGAGGGATTGCAAAAACCGATTTACCCGATTGTCTGGAACAATAATTATCCGCGTGAATTCGGGTATTTTGCCATCAGGGTGAATACAAAAAATATATCGAATACAATTGCACAACTGAAAACGGTTTGGGATAAACATTACACAAAAGATAAATTCGACTATGTTTTTGCCGATCAGCAGTTTAACAGGCAATACGAATCGGAAACCCGTTACAGCAGGTTTTACCTTTGGCTCACCCTGCTTTCAATCAGTATTGCGTCTATTGGTTTATACGGCCTAATTCTTTTTTATCTTCTGAAACGTGAAAAGGAAATCGGGATCCGAAAAATTAACGGGGCAACAATCGCACAGGTTATGAACCTGTTAAATATTGAAATCACAAAATGGGTTGCAGTTGCATTTGTTGCTGCAGTTCCGGTTGCATGGTTTGCTATGTACAAATGGCTTCAGAATTTTGCATTTAAAACCAGTTTAAACTGGTTGGTTTTTATTGGTTGCGGATTAATTGTTCTCGCAATTGCATTATTAACTGTTTCATTTCAATCATGGAAAGCAGCAACCCGAAATCCGATAGATAGTTTTCGATATGAATAGTAATACAGTTAACTGATTTTGCCTTTTGCTGGAGAAGGTGTTAAAACGAAATCAGGAGGAAGCACAGAGGGATGAATAAAAATAGTAGTTGAAAACACATTAAAAACAGAAAACATGGGAACAAATTTTTAAAACAACATGGCGTCAGTTAACCCGGAACAGGATTTATGCTTCAGTCAATATTGCAGGTCTTGCTATCGGTATTGCCTGCGGACTTGTTATTTACAAAATAATAAGTTACGAATCGGGCTTTGACAAGTACCACAAAAATTATTCGAATATCTACCGGTTGATCAGCCAACTTGAACCTCCCGGAGAAGGTATTCTTTATGCTGAATCACAGACACACCCGGTTGGCGAAGCAATTCGAAATGATTTTCCCGGTGTGAAAGCTGTAATGACTTTTTATGCCGAAAAGGGTCAGATTGCAATTGAAAAAAGCAACGAAACTTTTGACAGGTACCAGGAAAATGAAGGGCTGGCTTATGTTGAACAGGGATTTTTTGAAATTTTCGATTTCGGGTTTTTGGCCGGAGATCCTCAAAATGCCCTATCAAATGCAGGAAGTGTTGTAATCACTTCATCGCTGGCCCGTAAATATTTCAATTTAAATACCGGTGATGTAAGTAATGCGTTGGGGAAATCGATAACTGTTAATAATCAAAAAACGTTAACCATAACCGGTGTAATTGCTGATACTCCTAAAAATACTGATTTGCCTTTTACAATTATTGCTGATTATAAGAGTCAGACGGCTTCAAACCCCTATTTCTACGGTGGGACTGACTGGCAGGAGTATAATTCGGCAACCAATTGTTACCTGTTATTACCCGATAATTTTTCTCCTGGTGCTCTTGAAACCCAGCTTGTTTCTTTTGCTGCCAAATACATTGGCACCGATTCACCGGTTTTTCAAAAATACGTTTTGCAACCCTTATCCAATCTTCATTCGGGGAAAGCTCAAAACTACAGCCACCGACGTGTTTCAGAAAAAGCATTTTTTATACTCGGAATGGTTGGGTTATTTATAATTCTTCTGGCTTCCATCAATTTTATAAATTTATCCACGGCACAATCATCAAAAAGGTTTAAGGAAATTGGCGTACGGAAAATTACAGGGGTCAGTAAGTTTCAACTGATTTCGCAATTTTTGGGAGAAACCGTATTCATTTCATATATCGCGGCAATACTTGGAGTTGGCATTGCATACTTTTTATTTATTTATCTCGAAGATATAATTGGTTACAGGCTCGCCCTTGATTTTCTGAAAAATCCGGGAACGTTTGTATTTTTAATTACTTCAACGTTAGTAATAGGTGTAATATCAGGTATTTATCCTTCTGTAATTATGGCAGGAATGAAGCCTGTTGGGAATCTAAAAAATCTGCTTCCGGCAAAAAATAATTCAGGTTCATTATCGGTCCGCCGCATTCTTGTAATTAGCCAGTTTGTTATCTCTTTGGTTTTAATAACCGGCACTTTAGTTATGCAAAAACAAATTAATTATTTTTTCAAGGCCGATATTGGATTTGATAAAGAAGCAGTTCTGATTATTCCTTTACCTGATGCAAACACCAATAAGCTGGCTGTGTTGCAATCTGAACTTTCAAAATATGCGGAAATTAAAAAAATCAGCTTCGAATCAACAAGTCCAATGGCCGACTGGAGAGTTAGCAACAGCATTAACTATCCTACGCTTGAAAAAGATTTATTCTCGGGAAACTTGGAAGGGAAAATATGGAATTTACCATTGTTGGAGTAACCGAAGATTTTCACGCCCAGTCACTTCAACAGGAAATTGATTACGTTATTTTAAGCAATGTTTCTTTCAATATTAAGGAAATGGCCGTAAAAATTAATCCGGCCACTGCCAGTTTAGCCGGTTATACAAATGCCATTGAAAAGATAAAAAATGAGTGGACAATAATTTTTCCCGAAGCCATTTTTTCTTACAATTTCCTCGACAGGAAGATAGCCGGATTTTATAACGGACAAACCAATACTTTTAAACTTATCCGGTTGTTTGCAATGATTGCTGTTTTAATTGCCTCGCTTGGTCTGTATGGTCTGATTTCTTTTATCACTAATCAGAAAATTAAGGAAATTGGTATTCGGAAAGTAAACGGCGCCAAAATTTCGGAAGTAATAGTTATGCTAAATACAAATTTTGTAAAATGGATTGCAATTGCTTTTGTTATTTCAACACCAATTGCCTGGTTTCTTATGCACAAATGGCTTGAGAACTTTGCCTACAAAACCGAATTGAGTTGGTGGATTTTCGCCCTGGCTGGTTTGCTGGCACTGGGAATTGCACTGTTGACAGTTTCGTTTCAATCGTGGAAAGCGGCTACACGAAATCCGGTGGAGGCGTTGAGGTATGAATAGTCAGAGCTTCATTCAAAGTGAATCCTTGACAGGACTGCAAGTTAAAGTGCAGGTAAATAATTAAAAATAAAAGCTTTCAACGAGCAAATCCTGATACGTTCTTTGAAAATATAATCATCAGAAGATGGAGTGATAACGTAATTCATAGGAGCATTCAAATCTTCAAAAGCCAGAAAGTTCCCCTTGCTTAATTGAGGCGAATTGGAATATTTTATTTCGGCAGTGGCAATTACTTTAAGCCCTTTTGTAAAAACCACATCGACTTCGGAACCATGATGTGTGCGGTAAAAATAGATTTCGATTTGACTTTTTTTCAATGCAAATAATTGATTGATTACAAAAGATTCCCAAGAACTTCCAATAATTGGGTTTCCAGCCAGGCTATTTAAATCGGTAACACCAACCAAATGGTGTAAAATACCGGTATCGGTCAAATAAATCTTTGGTGTTTTTACCAGCCGTTTTTGCATGTTCCATGAAAATGGATGTAAGCTTTTTAGCAAAAAGGCTTCTTCGAGAAAATCAACATATCGTTTAACTGTAGGCGTAGATACTCCCAATGAATTTCCCAACGTAGTAGCATTAAAAAAGATGGCCGTTCAAATGTGCCACCATTGACCACAAGTTGCGGATGATTTTTGGTGAGGCGTTTAATCCCAACTGCAATAAATCACGGTTCAAATAGGTGCTTATAAAATTTTCCATCCATTGTTGTGCAAGTTCATTGTTTTGTGCAAGCAGTACTTTTGGAAATCCACCTTTTACCCAAAGGTCGTTTTGCGAGATATAATCAGGGGCTTCTTCCAAATCAATGGGGTACAATTGATGGTAGGCAATTCGTCCGGCCAGTGATTCGGATGAATCGCGGATTAATTCAGGTGAAGCCGATCCCAATAACAAAAACTGACCGGGTTTTCGCATTTCATCAACTAACGAACGTAGTAATGGGTACAACTCTTTTTTGTTTTGAACTTCGTCAATAACAACCAGTTTATCATTATGTTGCGACAAAAACAGTTCTGCATCATTCAATTTGAACAAATCCGATTGACGTTCCAGATCGAGATAAAGTGTTGACTTTCCGGAATCGGCCATAATGGTTTTTGCCAGTGTAGTTTTACCAACCTGACGTGGACCAACAATTGCCACAACTGGAAAAAAGCTTAATGAATCTTTAATTGTGGTGACAATTCTTCTGTTGATTGTCATAACCGAATTATTCAGATTATTTACATTAAGAAAGCAGTGTACGGTGAAATATTAAAATATGATTTTAAAATTTCACGGACAAATATAATTATATATTCATGAAATTCTAAAAATGAATTTTAATATTTCACGGATAAAAACAAAGAATATGCAATTTATGGGAGAAAGGGAAATTCAAATTATTGCGTCAACACTTAAATTTTGCTTACAAAACCGATTTAAGCAGATTTCCTCTCCAGCGAATTCAAAGTGAAGCTTTGATATTACAGGCATATATATTTGACAAAAAATTTTACACCTTTTGTCAAAAAAATTGACACTTTATTCAAAGTCATAAAACGTAAAGTCATAAAAATCAATGTTTTACATACAGGGCATTGTGTTTGAACTATATTATGGCATAATTGAAAATAGCTTTCTAAAAAGGGAGAATGACTTTTAGATTAAGGCCAGTTTCTTTTTCAGTTAATTAACAAGATTTATAAACAGCTTTCTGTTATAATGGGAATATTGATTTAGCAGTTGGCAATAATAAAATTAAGCCATGTTTAAACATAATTTACTTATCATTTTTCGCAACCTTAAGCGAAACAAAAGCTCACTTTTTATAAACCTTACAGGTTTATCTACTGCCATTGCCTGCGTTATGTTGATTTACCTGTGGGTGAATGATGAGCTAAACGTTGATAAGTTTCTCCTAAAAGACGGACAGATTTACCAGGTTATGGAGAAGAATACTACTGACCATGGAATTGAAATGAGCGAAAACACCCAAGGTTTATTGGCAAAAACGTTAAAAGATGAATTTCCAGAAGTAGATAAATCGGTGGGTGTATTTCCCCCCGCAACCTATACGTTTAACGGAGTGATAACAATAAATGAAAATAAATTAAAAGCGAATTGGAAATTTGCCGGCAAGGAGTTCTTTAACATCTTTCCGTACGAACTTATTTATGGCACCAAAGAAAATGTGCTGAACGACAAAAATGCTGTAGTAATATCAGATAAACTGGCAGAGAATTTATTTAAAACTGTTCAAAATGCTGTTGGACAGACGGTTGAGTGGGATGGAGAAAGTGTTAAGGGACAGTTTTATATCGCTGGAATTTTTAAAAGCCCTCCTGAAAATACAACTGTTCAGTTCGATGTTCTTTTGAATTACGATTTGTTTTGGGAGAAATTTCCCAACTTTTTGAAATGGTATAACAGCGGGCCAAGTACTTATGTTATTTTAAAAAAGCATACAAATATTGCCGACTTTAACAACAAGATAGCAGGACTGGTTAAATCGAAAAACACCGAATCGACACAAATCTTGTTTACACGCCCTTTTGCTGACCGGTATTTATATGCAAATTATGAAAATGGCGTACAATCCGGAGGGCGAATTGAATATGTAAAGCTTTTTTCATTGATTGCCTTTTTCATCGTAATAATTGCCTGTATCAATTTTATGAATTTGTCCACTGCAAAAGCATCGCAACTGATAGAAAAACGCTCATTTCGCAATATATGGGTGAAACATTAATAATGTCGTTTGCATCTTTATTGTTTGCTTTTGCTTTTGTTGCCATTTTTCTTCCTCAATTTAACCAGATTACCGGGAAACACCTTGCTATCTATTTGGATAAAAATCTGATTGTCTCGGGCATTGCGATTGCCTTATTTACCGGGCTACTCGCAGGTAGTTACCCGGCAATTTATCTTTCGGGATTAAATCCTGCTGCTATACAAAGCGGCCGGATTTTTAATAAAAGTAAAACATCGTCACGGGAGCTGGGTTTACGAAAGGGATTGGTTGTTTTCCAGTTTATAGTCTCAGTAGCATTAATCGTTTCGGTTATTGTTATATACAGGCAAATGGAATATGTGCAGTCAAAAAATCTCGGATTCAACCGAAACAATGTAATTCATTTTTCGCAGAAGGAAAAGCGAAGGAAAATCCGGTAACATTTATTTCCGAAATAAAAAAGGTTCCTGGAGTGGTAAATGCATCATTTATGGATGGCGACTTAACCGGTCGTCACAGCGGAACTACAGACGTTGTATGGGAAGGAAAATCGCCAAATCAAACCGTAGATTTTGAAATTCTGGGAGTTGGATACGACTTGATTGATATGCTTGGAATAAATATTTTGGAAGGACGGCAATTTTCAAGAGAATTCGGTTCAGAAGGGTCGAAGTTAATTTTTAATCAGGCAGCTATAAAAGCGATGGGTATCACCGACCCTGTTGGCAAAACAGTTAATCTGTGGGGAGAAGACAAACAAATTATTGGTGTTGTCGATAATTTCCATTTTGAATCTCTTTATGAAGATGTAAAACCATTCTTTTTCAGGTTCTCAGAAGGAAGAGTTCATGAAATACTGGTGAAACTGGCATCTGGAAGAGAAAGGGAAACATTAGCCAATCTCACTTCTTTTTACCGGAAATACGGGGACTTATTTTTGATTATCAATTTCTGGATGAAGATTTTCAGGCAATGTATTCTGCTGAAATTCGGGTTTCTGCCTTGTCGAGGTACTTTGCAGGATTGGCAATTCTGATATCCTGTCTGGGTTTGTTCGGCCTGGCTGCTTTTACCGCAGAAGTTAGGACCAAAGAGATTGGTATCCGAAAGGTGATGGGTTCTGGGGTTTTTAATATTGTGCGGTTGCTTTCAGGAGAATTTACAAAAATGGTGATTGTTGCGATTCTTATTTCACTTCCGCTTAGCTATTTCATTTTAAGCAACTGGCTTGAAAATTTTGCCAGTCATATCGAATTAAAATGGTCGTATTTTGTAGGCGCCGGTTTAATTACTCTTGTAATTGCCTGGATTACAGTTGGTATGCAAACATTAAAAGCCGCGCTGACAAATCCTGTTAATTGTTTGAAACAAGAATAGAAACTTAAAGCCTGATATCAATGATACGTTTTAAAATAAAACTGGCTGTTCGGAATTTACTAAAGAATAAATTGTATTCGTCGTTAATCATCGGCGGATTTGCTATTGGATTTACTGCCTGTATACTTATCGCGTTATATTATAATGCTGAGCATAATGTAAATAAACAATTCGCAAATTACAATGCTGTTTTTCGCCTGTACGACGCTAAAATGAGCAAGTCAGGTCTCGATTATAATTTAAATAAAGTGCTTTCTGAAAATTATCCGGACATAGAAAAGGCCTGTCCGCTTGGATTTACTTATTATCCGGTAACACTTAAAGATCCTGAAACAAAAAATTACACGCGGGCAAATTATATCGTTTCTACAAACAACAATTTTTTCGATGTTTTTTCAATAGAAATCGTATCCAGTCAGGAAGATAAACCATTTGCCAAAACAATTCGGCAGTTATCAGCGAGTCACTGGCAAAAAAACTTTTCGGCGATAAAGATCCAATCGGACGAACAGTTAAAGAAGAATTCTATACAGCTACAGTTACAGCAGTTATGAAAGACCTTCCCACTAACTCAAGTTTTCAGGCTGAATTGCTCCTGAATAGTGAAAACAAAGATTTTCAGATGTCGCAGGAGTGCAATGACGGTGTTTGCATCTATCCAACCGAACATTTTCTATTATTGAAAAATGGTGTTAATCAGGCTCAATTGGCTGAAAAGATCAATACTTCCATAAAACAATTTAATACAACTACCGACAGTTTGTCTTTACAAAATTTATCAGAAATTTATCTTTCGCCTGTAAAACTGGGGTGGACGGACGATCACTCAAAAGGAAATTCTAAAATGCTTGTTGTTTTTCTTTCCATCGGCATACTTATCATTTTGCTTTCCAGCATCAATTACCTCAACTATACGGTTTCGATGCAATATGCCAAGATGAAGGAAATCGGGATTAACAAAACCAATGGTGCCGGGAAAATGCACCTGCTTTCCGATTCACTTATCGAAATATCACTCGGAATTTTTATTTCATTGGTTATTTCGGTAATTCTGGTTTCCATGCTTTTACCTTCTTCCGGGAACTTGTTTGGAAGGGAAATTAATCTTGCCGACGTAAATTTTCATAGCTTGTTACCTGTTTTTGTGCTGACAATTGCAGGAATTATTTTACTAAACAGTTTGGCGCCCGTTTACATTTTGTCGAAGTTTAACATCACCGATTTTCTGACCGGAGGGCGAAAACGAACCGGGAAACAACTCGTAAAACAAGCTATGCTTACTTTTCAGCTTACAGTTTCCATTACATTGATTGCCGTTGTAATGCTCATCTTCAAACAACTTCAGTATATAAAACACTACGATCTGGGGTTTAACGAAGAACAACTCGTAAGGTTGGAACTTCCTTATTTATTTGAAAACCAGAAAGCTTTAAAAAACGAAGTTGCCAAACTTCCGTTTGTTGCCGGCAGTGCACTGAGCAACGGTTATCCGGGCCATATAAATATGTCGATGGGAAGCGGTGTTGAAGGAGATGAATTTCTTGTGAACTGTATTTATGTTTCCGATGATTTTCTTCAAACCATTGGAATTCATTTGGTGAATGGGCGGGATTTTTTGACAGGCGATAAAGAACAAGCCTGCATAATGAATGAAGAAGCCATGAAACGTTTCGGTTGGGAAAATATTGATGGGAAAAAATATAAAAATGGTCGTGAAGGAGGCTATAACGTTGTGGGTATTGTAAACAATTTTAATGTTGAATCGCTGCATTCGGCTTTGTCGCCGGTTGCGCTGCTTTATGAACCCGACCGTGAGTTCAACACCCTTTCCTTGAGGCTAACTTCGGGGAATGTTGGTCAGCAAATGGAACAATTACGTATGGCCTGGAAAAGTTTTTTACCCGACGATCCTATGGAATTCACCTTTTACGACAGTCAGTTTCAGGCCATGTATCTGAAAGAAGATAAACTGGCTAAATCCATTACTTTCTTTTCGTTTATTGCAATTGTACTTACCTGCATGGGCATTCTCGGACAAATTTTCCTAACCAGTCTTAACCGCACCAAAGAAATCGGAATCCGCAAAGTAAACGGAGCCAAAGTTTCGGAAATATTGGTAATACTCAACAAAGACTTTGTGAAGTGGGTGTTCGTGGCATTTGTACTGGCAAGCCCTGTTGCTTATTACGCTATGCACAAATGGCTCGAAAACTTTGCCTACAAAACCAGCCTGAGCTGGTGGATTTTTGCGCTGGCCGGTTTGATTGCGCTGGGAATTGGCTGTACGGTTTGTTCAGGTCGGGCAGCCACGAGGAATCCGGTGGAGGCATTGAGGGTATGGACCCCTCGCTCCCCGAAGGGGAGGATTGGGACTGATTATAAAATGAGTAAATGAGATTTGCTGCCCAAAGTCTCTCGCCTGGCGGTGGGGCTTTTTCAGCCTGGGGTGGGGGCTTGGAAGGCTGCACTGGTGGAAGCACTGAGGTATGAATAAAATAAAGAACTTTAAAAAATAGAAGCAATGATTAAACATTTCCTTATTAACATTCTTCGGAACATACGTCATAACAGGGTTTTCACGATTATAAACCTTGCAAATCTCATTATCGGGTTTGCTGTATTTATTTTGTTTAGCGTGGTAATAAGCTACGAAATCAACTACGACAAATTCAACACAAATTTCGATCAGATTTACCGGGTACAAACCAAACAGGAAGATTCTTACCCGACAAATTTCTGTACTTACAGTCCTGCAGCATTTCGGTTTCATTTAATGGCCGATTTGCCTGAAGTTGATAAAGTTTTACTGATGCGCGAAGTTTCAGGAGGTGCCAAAGGTTCGGGTCAGTTTTTTACACTTCCCAGTGGCAGCCAGTTGTATCAGCTAAACGGTTACTGGAGCGAAAATTCCATTTTCGATATTTTCACGATCCCATTGAAAGAAGGAGACAAAGCCAGTGCACTTACCGAACCTGGTACCATTGCAATTTCTGAAACCTTATCGAACAAACTTTTTCCTGAAGGAAATGCGCTGGGTAAACAGGTTATTATTGGAAAACGATTCCCGCTCACTGTTTCAGCCGTTTATACCGATTTTCCAAAAAACTCAAATCTTCAGGCAACTTATTTGGTATCAATGCCAACATATCCAATATTAAGCGGCGAAAACGCGTTTCGTGAAAACTGGACCAACATTGAATTCGATAACTATGTTTTACTTAAAAAAGGCGCCGACCCCAAGCTTGTTAATGCAAAAATTAAAGATGCCTTCGAAAATGTAAAAAACTTCGAAAAAAGTTCTCCTTATCTTCACCCGCTTTCAAAACTACATTCCTCGCCCAACAGTCAACCCGATATGTTGATTGGTTTGGGAATTCTTTCGCTGGCTGCAATCCTTGTTTTAATCCTTGCATGTGTTAATTACGTAAATCTTTCGCTTGCCAATTCTACACAGCGTTCAACCGAAATAGGTATTAGAAAAGTAATTGGTTCCTCAAAAAAGCTAATTGCAACCCAATTTCTGGCCGAAACAATACTGCACACTTTATTTGCTACTGCAGTCGCGATGATTGTAGCCCAGTCAGCTTTCCCGTTGCTGAATCATTTATTAAACAAGAATCTTGATTATTCGCTTTGGACCAACCCACAGCTTTTGGTGTTTATTTTTCTTGTAAGTTTACTTGTGGGTGTACTTTCCGGTTTGTATCCTTCGCTGGTTATTTCAGCCTACAACCCGGTAAAAGTGTTAAAAGGAAAAATTTTCAGTAACGGCGGAAATTCAATAAGTATTAAAAGAATATTGGTTGCCGCACAATTTTCAATTTCACTGTTTATGCTTATCGTAAGTTTTATTCTTTTAAATCATGTCAATTTTATTTTGAATAAAGATTTGGGATTCGACAACAGGAACATTCTGTACACCGAGATCAATCCAAAAGATAATATGTCGTTTGAAACCGTAAAAACAAGTATGCTGCAACACCCCGAAATTGCTGATATTTCGTTTTCGAGTACCATCCCTTTCATTGGCAATATTGGCGGATATGTTACATGGGAAGGAGCTTCGCCCGAAGAAAAGGAAATGATTAGCCGCAACTATGTAAATTATGATTTTATTCCGACCTATAACATGAAAATGGCATTTGGCCGTAATTTCTCAAAGGAATATCCTGCAGATAACAAAGCTTGTATTATAAACGAAACGGCACTCAAGGTTTTTGGATGGAGTGATCCGATTGGCAAACAGGTTACACTGGAAGGAAAATCTTTTCCGGTTATCGGAGTTGTAAAGGATTTTCATCCTTATTCGGTTCACAATCCGATTCCAACCTATATTATGTTTCTGAATAGTAATGTAATTTCAGGGTCAACCTTGTTAACTGTACGTTTTAATGGTGACGAACAAAAAGCAAAAACTTTGATAACCAACGAGCTGGAAAACATTTTCCCAAACGATCCGTTCGAATTCAAAGATTTTAGTGTGCTTTTTACATTGATGAAGCAATCGCCTTCTGGCAGTCGATGAAAAGGATGTTCATGTTTTTCAGTAGTTACTTTGCTCATTTCTACCATCGGGCTTTTGGTTTGATACTTTTTACTGTTAAACGCAGAACGAAAGAAATTGGAGTCCGAAAGGTTATGGAAGTTCGGTACTTGTGTACTGGCAACTCTCCACCGAAGTGATCGGAATGCTTGGATTTGCTATTCTTGTTGGTTGTCCTGCAGCAATTTATATTTATAAAACGATGCCCGGTGCCTACAAAGAACCACTTACAGTATCTGAATTCCTGGTATCAATAGCCCTGGTTGCTGTTATTGCATTCATCACCATAAGTTACCATGTGCTGAAAGTTGCAATGAGTAACCCGGTTGAAGCACTTAGATATGAATAAATATTAATTTTATTATGATACAATTAAAAAACATCGACAAGTATTACGACGCTAAATTTCAGCGTACGTTTATTTTAAAGGGAGTAAATCTTGAAGTTAAACAAGGCGAGTTTCTTTCAGTTATGGGACCGGAGCGGGTCTGGTAAATCAACGTTGTTAAACATTATTGGTTTACTGATGAACCCAGTGCCGGTGAATATTATTTCTGGGACGAACCGGCCCATAAAATCAAGGAAAAACAAAAGTATTAGTACCACCGCAGTCACATCGGTTTTATTTTCCAGGCATTTCACCTCATCGACGAGTTAAATGTTTACGAAAATACATTGAAACACCTCTGGCTTACCGCGGAGTAAAGGGAAAGAACGCAAAGCGCTGGTAGCCGATTTACTCGACCGTTTTAACATTGTGGCGAAAAAGATTTATTTCCAGCCAGCTTTCGGAAGGCAGCAACAATTGGTTGCTATTGCACGGGCTATTATTGGCAAACCAAAATTACTTCTTGCCGACGAACCAACCGGAAATTTGCATTCAGAACAGGCGAATCAATTATGAAACTCCTGAAAAACTCAACGAAGAGGGAATGACAATCATTCAGGTTACACATTCAGAAGAAAATGCAAAGTATGGAAACAGGATTATCAGGTTAAAGGATGGGTATGTAAGAGAGGAATAAAATCAGCCTCTCCCGGCCTCTCCAATGGAGAGGAGAAAGAAAAATATCTGTCTGTAAATCTGAATAATATAAATTTCAGCAAAACCATGATTTTAAAAGTTGTCATCCGAAATTTTCTAAAAAGGCCATTTCTACATTTAATTAAAGTTGTTGGCTTGAGTTTACTTTAACAGGAATTGTTTTTATCGCATTGTTTTTTAAAAATGAACTTCCTTTCGATAAGTACCACGAAAAAGCCGACAGAATTTACCGTTACATAGTTGCTGATCCTGATTTTCTGGGAGGTAAGGAATTTGCCAGAATTGTTAATCCGGGGTACATATAAATGAAAAGAGCAAATTCGAAATCGAAAATTTTGTAAGGTTACGGCCTGTGCGTGGCGGTTTAATGAAGTACAACGAAAGATACTACAACATTAACCAGGCATTTGAATGCGACAGCACTTTTTTCCAGGTTTTCAATGCAGAACTTACCATCGGGAATAAATTAACAGTATTTGAAAATCCGGCGTCGATGGTAATTTCAGAAACTTTTGCTGAAAGTATTTTTGGCCGGAATAATCCAATTGAGAGGTGCTTTACCCAGGGACAGTTTTATGGCGAGGAACAAAATTTTACAGTGAATGGTGTTATGAAAGATTTTCCGTTAAACAGCCATTTTCACCCCGATTTTGTTACAACTCCCGTCCTTGACAAGTTTACATATGGTTGGTCCTGGACCTATC
Organism: Draconibacterium sp.; assembly: GCA_016705335.1. Lineage (GTDB taxonomy): Bacteria > Bacteroidota > Bacteroidia > Bacteroidales > Prolixibacteraceae > Draconibacterium. Next base: position 15,575 of record JADIYN010000053.1, read on the forward strand.
TTTTGCTTGCAGAAAATGCAAATCCTGAAAATGTAAAAAAAGGATTCACGAATTATTTAGCCGAAAACAGGCAGGATAAAACCCGGGAAATGAAAACCGAAGTTCATCTTCAGAAATTAGGCGATATTCATTTGAACTCGGATAAACTTCGTGAAATTGAACCAAATGGGAATATCCGTAACATTTATGTGCTTGGAATTGCTGCTTTATTTTGCTGCTGATTTCTGTCAGCAATTTTGCAAACCTGAATCTGGGCATGGCTGTATTCTGTTCGAAATACCTTTTAATGAATAAAATTCTGGGCTCTTCAAAATACTCAGTTACCAATTATTTTTTTTCTCGAAGGTTTTATAATTGTGCTGGCAACCTTACTGATTTCGCTACTTTCGCGGTTCCTGCAAATTCTTTAATCATGCAGTTTGTTGGTTAAACCTGCTTTCCGGGAACTCACTTTTTATCATCCTTTTGATTCTTGTATTTAGTATGTTAAGTCTGTTTTTCGGAATGTTGCCGGTGTTGAAATCCGTTTTTTCCTCATTCCGTTTTAATGCCGGTGAAAAAACCCGGTTAACAGTTAAAAGCGGAGGAATCAGCAATGGTTTAATTGTATTTCAATTTGCAATCTCAATTGCGCTAATAATTGCAGTTTTGGTTATTTCGAGGCAAACGGATTTTGCTTATAAAAATGGCATGGGTGTGCAGGAGAACAATATAATTTGCATGGAATCGGTACATTCAGGTATTCAGCAAAAGTTTGAGGTTTTTAAAAAAGAATTGTTGAAATATAACAGCATTCAGTCAGTTTCGGCAATGATGGAACCTCCGGGCGGTGAGGCAAACGATATGTTCCCATTCGAAATGGAAGGATATAAACCCGGCAAACAGGAAGAGCAATTTGATGGAATTGGCGTTTTTCCATGCGATTATTCGTTTGCATCGATTTTTAATTTACAGTTTTTAAGCGAACCAACTTTAACGAAAAGAATGCTGATGCCGATGGTTCGGGAGAATATATTATTAACGAAGCAGCCATGCGCAGGTTAAACTATACCAAACCGAATGAAATTGTTGGTAAAGAGTTCAAACTTAATTTTTCGCAAGGTGGAGATGAAGTTATTAAGATTCCACGCGGAAAAATTATTGGCGTTGTAAAAGACTTTCATCTTTCGAGTATGAAAAAGGAGATTGAACCACTTGTTTTGTTTAAACGCGAAAATTTGTGGCTGATTAATTTTGTGGTTTCATACAATCCGAAATGCAGGAGAGCAATTGCCGATATGTCGAAAGTGTGGAATTCGCTTTTTCCTGAGTACCCTTTTCAGTTTAAATATGTGGGAAACATGTATCAACAGGTTTATAAATCTGAATTTTTGCAGGCAAAACTCTTAAGCATATTTACAGTAATTGCATTGTTTATTTGTTCCATTGGCTTATTCGGATTGTCATTGATTATCACACAGCACCGTACAAAGGAATTGGTGTGCGAAAAGTGAACAGCGCCAAGTTTCGGAAATTCTTGCCATGCTGAACAAAGATTTTATGAAATGGGTTGTCATTGCATTTGTAGTGGCTTGCCCGTTTGCATATTTTGCCATGAATAAATGGCTGGAAAACTTCGCTTATAAAATTGAGTTGAGCTGGTGGATTTTTGCCTTATCCGGTTTGCTGGCATTGGGAATTGCGTTGTTGACGGTTTCGTTTCAATCATGGAAGGCAGCAAGACGAAATCCGGTGGAGGCACTGAGATATGAATAGTGAGGGTTTCACTTAAAGTGAAGCCCTCACTAAAGCCAAATGGGATTTGGTAGAGCAAGAAAACGGCGGAAAAGTTTCTTTTTCCGCCGTTTGCATTTTAAAACCGGTTGATATTATTTCTTATTCAGCTTTTTAATTCTTTTCAGATTTTTGCGTCGTGCAATTTTTAGTTTCATCACATAATCGAGTTCATACAAAGCAGGCACAAACATTAAAGTGAGGAAGGTTGCAAAACTTAACCCGAAAATAATTGACCATGCCAGTGGACCCCAAAAAGCAACATTGTCGCCACCAAAATAAATATGTGGATTTAGTTCGGTAAACAAGGTTGTAAAATTGATATTCAACCCAACAGCCAGTGGAACCAAGCCAAGCATGGTTGCGGTTGCAGTAAGAATTACCGGGGTCATACGGGTTTTTCCACCTTCAATAATTGCCCGGCGGGTTGGCATTCCTTCGGCTTTTTTGGCGTCAATAAATTCAACAATCAGAATTCCGTTTCGCACAACAATACCACCCAGAGCAACAATTCCCAATCCTGTCATCATGATTACGATATCCATGTTGAAAATGATAATACCCAGCAAAACACCTATTATACTGAAAATAACTTCACTAAGGATGATAAGGGATTTGCTGACCGATGCAAACTGTGTAATCAGAATAAAGAAAATTGCACCAATTGCGATAACCATTGCTTTTAAAAGGAACGCAGCTGTTTCTGCCTGATCTTCCTGTTCACCTGTCAGTTTAATTTCAGTTCCAGGGTGAAGATTAAATCTTTTAGCTTCCCGGTTTATGATTGGCACAATGTCGTTGGCCGAATATCCCGAAAGCACATTCGAGTAAATTGTAATAATACGTTTTGGTCCAAACGTTTAATTCCGGCATATGATGAGGTGTAATCAATTTTGGCAACGGTTGAAAGCGGGATACTGCGTAACATTCCCGAATTCATATCGCGGTAAGTAATTTCAAGATTTACAAGTGAGTTGATATTTTTCCGCACATTTTCATCATAGCGGAGCATAATCGGGTACTCATCTTCATCCTGTTTTAGTTTCGAAATTTCTTTTCCGTAAAGGGCTGTGCGTATTTCAAGCCCGATTTGTCCGGTAGAAAGTCCCAAACGCTGTGCACGGTCGCGGTCAATTTGAACAATTATTTCGGGTGAATTCATTTCGAAATCTGACTTCAGTTCTTCAACACCTGGAATATTCAACGAATCAATATAATGGCGAAAAGCATAGGCATCTACAATAAGATCTTCAAGATCTTCGCTTGTAACCTCAATGTTTATTGGTTTCCCGGTAGGTGGCCCGTTTTGGTCTTTATCCACAGTAATTTCAACTCCCGGAATATTTACAATCTCTTTTCTCAGCATTTCGAGATATTCTGTTGTGCTGTATTCAGAAGTCCTGTGTTTGTGTTCAACAAAATTGATAGAAACTTTTCCGCGGTTAAATGGCGTTCCGGTTGTTGTAAATCCTTGTTCTTCGGCGCCAATTGTAACGTTCGAAATAATAGATTCAACATCGGGATTGTTTTCCCCCATTATTTTGTAAACGCGTTGTTCGGCAATTCTTGTAACACTGTCGGTTACATTTTGGTCAGTTCCACCGGGCATTTTAATGTACACATAAATGTTGTTCGGGTCGCTGTTCGGGAAAAATAAAACTGTTGGTTTTACAGCTCCTGTTATAAATATGGTTACAAAAAACAACCCGATCATTCCAACCAAAATCCAAACCGGGCGGCTTCCAATTAATATTAAACGAAGTTCCCGTTCATATTCCCTCAAAACCCAGGGCCATAATTTATTCTGAAATACGTCGATGGCTTTTTTGATCACAAAATGGAAAAGAAGAATCAGTAACACTGCAAAAACAAGGAAATTAGCTATTCCATATACTTTGGTGATATAGAAAATTGCGGCAAATGCAAGCATTATTATTATGGTGATTTTGACTTTCCGCCATCCGCTTCCTTTCTGAAAATCTTCATCGTATTCATGTTTCATAAACGAAACAGCAAATACAGGGTTAAAAACATAAGCTACAAACAGCGAGGCAAACAGTGTAATTATAAGCGTTACAGGCAGATAATGCATAAACTGACCTACGATTCCGGGCCAGAATGCCAACGGGAAAAATGGCGCCAGCGTTGTGAGTGTACCCGATAAAATGGGCATAAAAACTTCACCGGCTGCTTTCTTGGCCGCAATATTTATATCGGGGTTGAAACGGTGCAGCCGGTGTGTATTTTCGATAACAACAATTGCATCGTCAACCACAATTCCGAGGGCAAAAATAAATGCGAACATCACAATCATGTTCATGGTAAAACCAAGTCCCGGAATTACAAGGTAAGCAACAAATATGGAAAGCGGAACCGACAAACCGACAAAGAATGCGTTTGTAAAACCCATAAAAAACATAAGCACAATAGTTACAAGAATGAAACCGATAATTATTGTATTGTTCAGCTCTTCAAGCGTGTTGCGTGTGTGAAGACTTTGGTCGCCGGTGATGGTTACATCCATTCCTTTCGGATATTGGTTGTTTTTCAGGTCTTCAACAATTTCTACTATCTGGTCGGAAGCATCCAAAAGATTGGCGCCGTTTTTCTTGATTACGTTTAGTGTAATTACGTTTTTGCCATCCAAACGGGCAAAACTTTCCTGTTCCTTAAAGCTGTCGTTAATTTTTGCAATATCGCTAAGCTTTACAAAAGCACCGCTCGATGAGTGAACAACGATATTTCTGATTGTTTCAACATCTTTAAACTGTCCAACAACCCGAACTGTATTCCGTACTCCGTTGTTGGTTAAAATTCCGCCCGAAATGGTCATATTCTCCATTGAAACCGCGCGCTCAATATCGCTGAAAGTTACTTTTGCGGCCTGCATTTTAAAAATGTCGGCATCAATTTGTATTTCGCGATCGAGTGCACCAACAATGTCAACGCGGGTAATTTCCTTCAGACCTTCAATTTTGTCCTGTGTTATTTCGGCAAAGTGTTTTAGCTTGTCCAAATCAAAATCGCCCGAAATATTTAGGAACATAACCGGCATTGCCGAAATGTCGATATCCATAATATCTGGTTCATTTGGCAAGTCGGTGGGCAATTCGCTTTTTGCTTTGTCAACTGCATCACGCACACGTTGTTTGGCTGTTTCGATTGAAAGATCGGGGTCGAACTCAACAATAATTGAAGAGAAATCGGGGACTGAATTACTAGTAATATTTTTTACATCCGAAATTGATTTCAATTCATTTTCAAGAGGGCGGGTCACAAGGTTTTCGATATCTTCAGGCGAAGTTCCGGGATAGGCTGTATTTACAACTATATAAGGAATTACAACCTGTGGAAACTGCTCTTTTGGTATTGCAAAGTAATTCATCAAACCAAGCACGGAGATGAAAATGGCAAGCACATAAATACTTGTGCGGTTGTCAATTGCCCAGCTTGTTGCGAAAAACTGTTTGAATTTATTTTCTTTCATAATAATTTGTCATTTTTTGAAAATTAGAAAGTTAGTTTCTGACCTTCGGTCATGTTCAGGAATCCGGCAGTAATAATTTTCTCGCCCGCTGTAATTCCTTCCAAAACTTCAACTGTACCATCGTAATCCAAACCGGTTTTTATATTTCTTTTTTCAGAAATCCACTCATTGCCATTTTGTTTGGCAATAAAAATGAATTTACCTTCCTGGTTTCCCTGGATATAAGTTACCGGAATGCAAAATGCGTTTTCGTTTGTGTAGTCCTTAATTCTTACATAGGCGATCATGTTGGCACGGAGCCCGATTTCTCTTGCCGAAATTTTACATTCCACTTTAAAAGTGCGGTTTGTAGGATCGATAAAACGGCTTGTAAAATTGAGTTTTGTTTCAATTTCCTTTCCCAAATCGGGGAAACTTACAATTGCCGGATCACCATCTTTAATTTTTGTTGAATGTGCCTCAGAAACTTCAGCAGTGATTTTAGCGACATTCATATTGATTACCCTGATGATGGAGTTGGGAGTACCGGGCGATGCCATTTGCCCAACACGAACAGGGACACTTTCAACCGTACCTGAAATTGGTGATACTATTTGCGCCATTTTAATCTGTTCTTCAACTGTACTCAAACGCCTTTCGAGCGATTCTTTTGAGTTTTTGGCTTGCAGGTACTGAACTTCGCTACCAATTTTTTTGTCCCAAAGAGCCGACTGCTTTTCGAAAATATTATTTGCAAGTTCGAGCTGGGTTTTTACTTCTTCAATGGTTTGTTTCAAAACCTGGGCATCAAGTTCGGCCAATACCTGTCCTTTTTTTACCTGTGTTCCTTCCTGTACATAAACTGCGGTTACAAGTCCGGCCATCTGTGGACTGACAGCAATGTTCTGATCGCCGTCAACTATTCCCTGCACTTTGATATAATGGTTGAATACGCAACCTTCTGCATCGGTAACTGATACCGGTATTCCTTTTACTTCTGCTTTTTCGCCTGTTGGATTAATTTCGGCGGAAAGCTGCTCAATTTGAATATTAAGCTGGTCGCGTTCCGATTTCAATTTTTCAAGTTCGGCTTTTTTGTCGGTATTTTGGCTGCATGAAACCATAAATACAAATGCAACTGCGGTGTAAATAAGTTTTTTCATTTCTATTATTATTTATTTTTATTTTCGATGATTGGAATGTGTTTGAAATCAATATTTTAATTTGAAATCTGATTGATATTGTACAGTTTTTCGAGTTTTGTTATCGCTCCCTGCAATTCGAACATGAACTGGTAATAGTTGGTAAGGTTTGTCAAAAACTGGTTTTGGCTGTTCATCAAATCGAGACTTGTTGACATTCCCTGCCTGTATTTTTCAAGTGTTCGCAAATAAATTTCCTCGGAAAGCTCTTTACTTAGTTTCTGGTTCTTGTACTTTTCGGCTTTTATATCAACATCATTTTTCAATTGGTTTGCCTGCATTACCAGGCTGCTTGAAACAAACCTGCGTGTATTTTCAGTTTTTTCAAGCTCCAGTTTTTTCTGTTCGATAAGCCATTTTCTCTGTCCGCTGTGGAAAATTGGCAAGCTAAGGTTAACGCCAAATAAATCTTTGGGTGTAAAATCGAAGGCCGGCGTATTGAGTTTCTGTGTTCGGTTATAAAACCCATTTATTACAGGCAAATAATTACTTTTTTCAACTTTTACATTTAATTCGGCTAACTCTTTTGAGGTTAACACCAGCTTGTAATCAACATTGTTTTCAAGTACAAATTGTTCCTGTACCAACTGGTTGCTTTCCAACATTAGTAATTCATAGCTGTCTGTACTGTCAGAAAGTGTTACAGGAGTGGTTTCTTCCATTCCCAACTGTATTTTTAAAAGACGGTATGACATGTCGAGATTGCTTTCAACCTGGTTAATCGAGTTACGTAAAATGTTGGCAGTTACTTCAAGTTGGTCAACATCAGTTTTTTCCATAAACCCCTGATTAAACATTTCCGAAATTTCGTATTTTGTTTTCATTACGTTTTCGAGATTTTGTTTTAGTATTTTCAGGCTTTCTTCAGAGAGTTGAATCATTTGGTAAGTGTTGGTTACCGTTTCGTTTACATCCAACCTTGTTTTTTCATCGTTTTGAAGCGACAAATTGTAATACACTTTTGAAGCCTGAACACCAACAATATAAGCCCCGTTAAAAATAAGTTGCGAAGCAGTAATGTCGGTCGTTAAGTTGTGCTTTACGCCCAGTTCTATTGGCTCGGCCGGTGCGGCATTCGGATCGTCGCTCGGCATCCCAAACGAAATAGTTGGCACTTTTGGCAAAAACTGATAGGCAGATTTTAAATCGACATGAGGAAGCCCCATTGCAATTGTTTCTTTAATCTTCTTTTGCGCAATTTCCAGATCGAGTTTCGAATTCAGCACATTTGTGTTTTTTTCCTGTGCAATTTGAAGGGCCTCCTGCAATGATAACTGCATTGGCTCCTGTGCTGATAATCCAAATGTTCCGATTAGAAATAAGGATAGCAGCAAAAGTTTTTGTTTTTGTTTTCTGAACATTGTTAATGGAAATTATTGGTTACTAATATTTTTATTATTCTGTTTTATTTCCGATTTTCTTTTTTCGAAATATTCAATCCCTTTTGCAGTTGAAATTGCCCGAATATGATTTTCGAACATCGCTTCAAAAACCTGGTCAGATGTAATATTTTCAACCATGCAGTAATCTTTTTCATGCATTTCAACAAGGTTTCTCACATATAAACCTGCAGTAAGTTCAACGTTTACATCCGGGCGATAAAGTCCTTCACTGATTCCTTTTTGAATGTTCATACTGATTCGGTTAAAAATGTGGTTGTGCTTTTTTAGAATAAATTGATTAAAGATAGGCTCGTAATATTTTTTCAATTCAAACTTTAGTTGTGTGTTTAACCTGCTCATTTCGTCGGCAACCAAAATACTGACCTGAATTAAAATATCAATTGCATTTAAATCGTCCAGTTTACATTTCGATAGCTTTTCGCTCCATTTCATTTCATCGTAGTAGAAAAGTTTTTCAATTAAATCTTCTTTACTTTTAAAGTATTGATAGAGTGTTTTTTTCGAAATTTTCAGCTTGCGGCTGATATCATCCATGTTTAGATTTCGGATCCCAAATTCATAAAACAATTCGATTACCCGATCGAGTATTGCCCTTAATTTGGGATCGTTTAAAACTAATTCGTCATCCATTTTTTATTTTTAATATATTTTGCAGCAAATAAACGGAAACATTTTAGACATAAAACGTTTCCATGTCTAAAATTGTTTATTTGTTAATAATGATTCAAAATTGAGAAAATACTTTTTAAGGAGAATAAAAAGTTGGACGACCATGTATTATAAATAGGTGAATAACTGTTTTTTGGAGGTGAAGGAAAATCGTGTATTTGAAAAACTGTATTCTTTGACAGTTATTTATTTGAAAAGAATTGCTGAATTGTTTGTTAATTGAACAATTTGCAAACAAACAGCAAAAGATTCACATTAAGCAATTAAATTGCAGAAAATTGCAATAAAAAAAAGATGCATTTATTTGATTAAATGCATCTTATAGATTTAAAACCTAATTCTCAATTAATTTACCGAGAATAATATTTAAGAGAAATTTTTCGGGGACAACAATATGCCTTAGCAGGTAAAAATTGTCGCCCGGCAATAACAAACTAATATTACGCATCCGCAAATATAACTTCTGGCTGTAAGTTCGCCAGTCGCTTATGTAGGTTGTTGATGAATTGCCAAAACCTACCAATTCGGTAACAATAATTACAATTTTGCTTTCGCGTATTGAAATTTTCAACTGACTTTCTGAAAAAAGCTGCGAATAAAGCGAAATAAGCAACTGTCCCTTTTCTGTATCTTCTGCATATTCTACTATTTTTACTTCTTCTGCAACTTGTTGATTTTCAAAAAGAATTTTTTCCATCCCGATAATATTTGAAGGTTCAGTGTTTCCAATAAATGCTTGCATAATTTCAAATTTTTAAATAAAAACTTCAATTGAATTACTTGATTTCCGATATTTTAAACTGATATTTTTTTGAATTACAGAAATGCAATCCTGAATTCGATTTGAACCGGAAAAAATTTAAAATGAAAGCAAAGGCGGGGGAAGATCGAGAAGAAGTTCGCCAATCTGAATGTTTTGTTGAGATTGAGTAACTGCCTTGAAACTACTTATTTCAAAATATTGAAAAAAGTGACATAAACCGGGCAAAACGGAAACAGCATCAAATCCATATATATCGTTTGTGTCCTGTCCATCATAAAAATAGTCTTCAAAAATAATTGGGTTTTGAGATGAAGGACTTCCATTCGTTAATTTAACAGAATTACATCCGGCAATGTTATGTGAAAAATCCTGCGACTGGCTATTTCCGGCCAACGCAAAAATTAAAACAAAGATGATTGTTGCAAACTGTTTCATTGTTGAATACGAATGAAGTAAAAGTATGCAATTACAAGAGAATGTTGCGTTTAATTTATGTTAACATGAGTTAATGATCTGTTAAAAATAAAGCCTGCATTCGTTAATTCTTTACCAATTTTGCCACGCTTATTTTCTGGTTGCTGCAGGAATAAACAAAATAAACCCCATTTATAAATCCTCTGATATCAATAGTTTCATTAGGAGCACATTTGTTTTTTGCAGTACAAGATTTCCTTGCATGTCATAAATTTTCATCCACAAATTTTCGGTTGTGATTAAATTTAATTTATCATGAACCGGATTAGGATAAACAAGTAATTGTGTTTTTTCATTTACATCCTGAATTCCTGTATTTGGGTCATTTGGTGTTTTCACTTCAACAACATTTGAAACCCCTGAATTTTCAAAACGTGAAGCTGAACGTATCCTGTATTGATATGTAGTATCGTACAATTCAACGTTATCGACATAGCTAAAAACATTGGCACTTACTTTTGCAACTTCCAGTTTCCATCACCAATTTTCCGGTCAATAATAAAACCTGTTTTTTCTTTTGGTTTTGTCAGTCCAGTAAGTTTTATCATCATCCGGCTATATCAGCTTTCAACATTACCTGTTCCTGTAATTTAAAACTTCTTGTAAAACTTGCTTCTTCAATGGCCGAGTCATAGAGTTTGACCTCGTCAATAGCGCCTTCAAAAGGTTCGGTTCCATCAATTCCGGCACCAACAATTAGTGTTGTAAATTCTTTTATATTTCCTTTACCGTCCATTGATATGGGTTCATATCATCAACATATAACGATATTTTATACTATCTCGTTGTAATGCAACAAAATGCCAGATATTATCATTTACCGCAAGTCACTTCCAAACTTTCGTTAAGTACAGTTTCGGCTGAATTGACCACTATTTTTCCTTCATTTAATACCAAAATCAAACCCCAAATTTGTTCCAGCTTCAACCAAATCGGCAATTGACTGAGGCTTTATTTGATCTGGTTTCACAAAACATGAAAAAGTAAAATCGCCTGTTATCTATTCGACAGATTACCTGTTGTAATGTAATCATCAACTCCATCAAACTGAAGTGCATTTTTTTTAAACCCGTTTACAAAAACCGGGGTATCAAAATTCTTCATCGTCCCTAAATTATTGTATTTCATTACATCGGGCATTGTATCATTTACGGCTTCATCCATTTCCCAAAAAGAATTGACCTCATGTCAATCAAAGCTTTCCTCAATTCCATAATAAGCTGGTTTTCTCTCAAAACTGCTGGTATAAGGAAATGCTTTTTCACCCGGACGCCAACCATCATCAATAAAACCCCAGGTTTGAAAATCACTTGCACCCCCGCGAATAGCAGCAGTAATCAGGTTATAATATTGTTTTTTTTGTAACTCAGCCTTTTCGTCAGACCAACTTTTCGCTTTGTCTCCAATATCCACTTCCGGAATAATTACTTCATACCCCAGCTTTACATATCTTTTGATATTATTTGTATATGCATCCCAGTCATAATTCTTTTCCAGATCGATGTGAGTCTGAAAGCCAATAACATCAACAGGTGCATTCACCTTTTTTAAATGAACAGCCAATTGATAAAACGCATTGTATTTGGGTCCATAATCCGGAAATTCAAATCCGGAATCACGAAGTTCAAGTTTCTTTTTGGTTAGGGTTCGGGCGTATTCAAATGCTTTCCGGATATAAACCGGATGTTCGGCATTTACGAAATCAGCACCAGTTAAACCTGAAGCATCGGGTTCCATTCCCATACGTTGCAACTCGCATGCATCGTTAAAATTTGCATTATACAATGGCCAGTAACCGCCTTTGCCATTCCAACTGATGGCTTCGTTTACCACATTCCAGACATCGACCAGCGTATCGTTTCCCTGATAGGAAATAATCCCTTTCAGCCAGCTTTTCATAATGGCTTCAAGTGTATCGGCCGGAAAGTCATTTTGTTTATACCATGCCGGAAAATATTGATCCCAGCCAAGTAACATATGAGCGGTTACAGTCATTTTCTCTTTTTCATGTCTTTCACCCTGTTTGTAAATTCATCAACATGATAAACATGATGGAGCGTTTCGTCCCAACGGCCCCAACCCGGATAACATTGAACCGTTACAGTATTACAATCTTTAAGGAGTTGAGCTTTTGCTGTCGGATTGGTCCAGTAATTCTGTCCGCTTTCAGTGGCACAACCTCCAATAAGCATTGTGCTTTTAATATCCTTCCATCCCGGGCCTTCCTGAAGTTGCTCAATAATTGGTTTGCTTTTCACCAAAATAACATCGTCGAGTATATAATCGGAATAAATATCATTGACTGCATCAGTTTCAAAATAGAGGTTAGCACTAACCAGATTGCCAGTCCAGTTAAGTGTGAATGTCTGGGAATAAAATGCATAGGAACCTATGGTTGGGTTGTTTGATCCAATATATCCTGTGTAAGTTGTTGTTCCCCCTGCATTAAGTTGCAGTGTCGCCCGAAAGTTAACTGCCGGATCAGGAATTTTAACCCAAGCACTTAATGTGTAGGTTTGTCCATTTTCAATAATACTTGTTACATCAGTAACGATGGCATCCCATGGATTTTTACGGTTACTTATTTTTACGGCACCATTCCCCGAATGCGCATCGGAAGTTGTTGCCATTGCAGCGCTCCAAACCGTCCAATTTGCTGTGCCATTTTCAAAATCACCGTTTGTAATTAAATTGGTTTGTGCAAAACTTGTTTGTACAAAAAATGCAAAAATTGTAACGAAAGAAAATAAAGATTTAAAAAGTTTCAGGTATAAGTTTTTCATAGCTTTTTTTAAAGAATCGGTTTAAGATGATTTGACTTTAAAATTAGAAAAACTATTTTAACAAAACTAAGCGCTGCACAAAATTACCAATGCGAACCAAATAAATTCCCTGGTTTAAACTTTCAAGATTTATAAATGAATTATTTGAATTTATTACTGCCGATTTTACCAAAACCCCGTTGAGATTATAAATATCCAGTTTTGTGTCTTCCATTTTTAAACCCGAAATATTTACAATTCCGGTTGTTGGATTCGGATAAAACCTGATTTCTGAATCGCCGGCAATTTCATCTTTTAAGTTCACAATTGTTTTCAAATTAACCTGTTTCCAGTTTTCACCAAAATGATTGTCAAGCTCTTCCGATTTAAGTGAAATTCCCTCACCATCTCCGGCATTTGGCCAGGTTTCGTTTTGCATGTAATGAACCTTGTCAACAATAATTCCCTGCGGGGTTTGTAACTGAATGGCTTCACCTTCATCGGCCAAACGTCCGCTTTCCCATTGAAAAACTGTAAGACCGCTGTTTATCCAAAAATCAGAATTGGCATTAAATACCAGGTAAATTTTTTCTCCTGCTTCAATTTTCGAACCTTCAGGAAAAATGAAAGTTATTCCCTTTGTAAACTCAAATCCCGAAATATTCAGTTCTGAATTTCCTGAATTTGTGATTTCAACAAACTCATTAACTTCTGAAATCAAATCGGATTTGTAAGCGATTGCACTGATAAATAATTGGTTGAATTTTATTTCCGGAAATGGATTTGCACCAATATTTCCAACGGCCGCAGTACCCAAACAGGCAGAATTTGCCATCAAACTAAAATCAAAAAGATTTGGATTTTTAAATTGAGGATTAACAAAAAGGTTGTTTTTAGCGGCTGGCAAACTGTCGTTGTCGGATGCTGAATATGATATTTTTAAGGATGACATTGCATCAGCTGAAAAAGAAGCATCGTAAGTATTCGATAAAATTGAATTTGTAATTACCCCATTTCCACCGGCATCACCGGCATTTTTTTCAAAAGCGGCAACCGAAGTACCGTTTCCGTAATAGGTGCAGTGGTCGATTGTTACAAGGCTCGAATCTTTTAAACCCGCGCCCAGGTTGCAGTTCACAAATATTGAATTTGAAATATTTACAGACGATTGCTGGCCAACTGAAACACCTTTATCCGTAATATTATAAACTACTAAATTTTGAATTGAAATATTTTTTGCCTTTTCACCAATATCAATTGCATCGCTGTTTGATCCGTGAAAATCATGGATTACACTGTTTCTGATTACTCCATTTTCAACATCATCGTAGTCAATCGCGTCGGTGTCGGGCATGTTATTTCCAACAAATTCGCAACTGTCAATAAATGCCTTTCCATATTTTACATTGATGAGGTCGCCTGTAATTTCAGAATGTAAATGGCTGTTCTTCATAGAAATATCAGAATAGCGGGCAACTATCGGATTTTCATATACATTTTCAATGACTGCCCCATCAATTTTTAAAACTGAATTAAAAACCGAAACTGCTGCAATTTCGCGCTGCGGATGATTTCCTTTTGAAGCATTTTCAATTACAACATTTTTAAGGTACGATGTGTCGGCATTTACAAAATTCAGGATTCCCCATTTTTGGTTATTACTGTTGGGGTTACTCATGAAAACTACTGGTTCTGAAACTGCACCGTTTGCTGAAACCGAACCGTTTACCAAAACAGAAACATCGTCAGACATCCACAATTCAACTCCTGATTCAATAATTAAATTGCCGGTTTTCGTGATTGTTACATTATTTGGAACCTGATATGGTGAGCAAGCTTTATTTAAAACTGTTTCAGCTGTAATTTCACCTTGAAGGATGCAATTTCCATCGCTTTCGAAAATTGCTGTTAAATTTTCTTCCCTGTGTGTATAAAATTTAAAGTTTGATTTGTACTAAAAAGTTCGCCTTCATTTTTAACTGATGAAGTCATTTCAAGATCGAAACTCATATCGCTGCTTCCCGGATCATTCTGGTGTATTTCAACTGCAATTTTATTTTGGCCTGTTTTCAGCAATCCTTTATCGATAATAAAAGTTGAAAAGACAGTTTCGCCTGAACCGGAAACAGAACTTATTGCTTTTGTATCAAAAGTTATTTCAGTATTTGGAAGATTTCTTCTAATAGCTTCTGTTCCGTTGATATAGACAACTGCGCCGTCATCATACTTTAGATTGATTTTTAAACTTTGAATTCCTACTGTATTCTCAACAATAAAAGATTTTCTAAAATAGGTTGTAATGTATTTATTTCCCGAGTTTGAACCATAACTTACAATTGTATTTTCGTCTCTGTCTCCATATCCCAGCTCGGCTTGTCCTTCGCTCCATTGCGAATCGTCGAAATCTTCTGCAATCCAGCTTTTTAACAGGTCATTTCCTTTGTCATCGTATTTCCAGTTATCTTCTTTGCCAATTATTATTTTGTTTTCCAGTTTTTGCCAGCCTTTAAAATCAAACCCTGCTTTTGCTTCAGCTACAAGTTTAATTTCTTCGTTTTCAGGATATTTACCCTGACTTAAAGTTTGATTTATTTTTATACCGTTAAAACTTATTGTTCCCGAGTTTGCAGGTGAAATGGTAATTGAAAGTGGATTTGGTATTTGGAAGCCATAATTTTTAAGGTCGTTTAAAAGAGCTGCCGGACGGGCATCGGCAAATGTTTTTATGTTCTGAATTTCGCTTTTCCAGAAAGTGACTGAAGGGATTGGATTACCATAATCTGATGAAGTTCCTTTCCAGCGATCAATGTGTTTTGGAATTTCAGCCTCGATATTGCTGCTGAATTGGTCGATTATTGCTTTTACCCGTTCCGGATCGAAAGTAGTAAACAGGTGATCAGAAAGTCGTTTCCCGAAATATTTTTTGTAACCATCATTTGCAAGCAATTGGCTAAGCGGAATAACTTCTCTATTCACATAATAACTTATCAGGTTGCTCCCGGGTTTGAAAAAAGCCGCGATCCAAATCAGTCAAAATCCATTTCCATTTTCCGCTTTCCTGCGGTTTCCAGGCCATAATATTATGATCGACTGAAGTATTTTGCGAATAAATTTCTGCAATCATAAAATCTGTAAAATTTTCAATATCCATTAAACCTGCTACCGCATTAAAATTTTCCTGATTACTTAAATCCTGCATGTAAAGAGTTTTAAAATTTGAATATTGATCTAGTGTTCCGGCTTCGACATAGTCTTCGTTTTCAATCATATCAATTTTCTGCCCTTGCAAATTGTGGGTTTCAACAATCAAATCCTCATCTACTTTCGCACGAAGGTTGTTGATTCCCATATATTGCCCATTCACAAAAAGCACAGCCGCTCTGAAACCCTGAAAATCGACATCCATGTTTTCAATTGTCAGTCTTTGTGTCATCCCGTCACGAAACATTGTGCTGGCCCAGTCGCTGCCCGAAGCACGCAACGCAAATGAATTGTATGAACTTCTTTCCTGATCAAAAAGCAGCGGGTAATCTAGTTTTCCTTCGCCATATTCTTTTCGGAAATAAACACCCAACATTTTTTGTGGTAACTGCCACGAATACAAGCCATTCACTTTTGTTCCGGCAGCCACATTAAATCCCGCCCTGTCGCTGCCATCGTTTTCAAAAAGCTCAATATTGATTGGTACTTCCCATTCGGGTTTAAAATCCTGAACATAAATTCCTTTTACAGTATCCCAGAAATTTTCGGGATTTGTGGCAATTGAAACCACCGGTAACGTACCTATTTTATTTTCAGAATCGATAAAATAGGATTGAGTAACGATTTTTCCCGGCACTTTTCCTGTTTGGTAAATTCGCGACCTGATAATTGTGGTTTTATCAATATTTATTGGTCCGTTAACAATTGGAGAGTTTTCTGTGGGTTCCGAACCATCTAATGTGTAGCGGATTTCTCCACCAAAAGTATTTGTGATTTCGACATTTAAAGACGTTTTAAATATGCCACCCAAAACCGAAAACTGCGGGACATTTTTTGTAACCCCGTTAAAATTTTCATCGCTGTTTGCCTCTCCCGGTGAGGGTTGCAGAAAAAATCCCCAGGTTGAGCCGCCATCGGTTTTTCGGCCCATCGAAATATTTGACTCCTGCAAACCAAACGAAACCGAATCAATTAAAACTCCGGAAGCCGAAAAAATTGCCAGCTCTTCACCCGAAGCAGAAATATTGAAATTTGTGTGGAGTCCGGTGTTGTAACTGTCAGCCCAGATAACAAGAAAACCTCCGGCTTCAATTGAAGTTCCATCCGGAATTTGCCATTTTATTTTGTCATTAAAATTGTCGGTTAAATAGTAGCCTCCAATATTTGCAGATGAGTTACCGGCGTTGTACAATTCCAACCAGTCGGCGCTTTCCTTAAAATCAGGGTCAACAAATGAACCTGTATTGGATGCCAAATTCATTAATCAAAACCTGTGATTTTGCAAATTGGGGTATGGATAAAACTATAAATAATGCGAAAAAAACAGATACAAAGTTTTTCATTTCAATGTGAATATAAACTGCTTGTAGAAGATAAACGAATATTTTGCATACATTTTCAGGATTCCCAAAAGTAAACAAATTTATGACCTCCTGGTTTTTCAACTGTTTCATTTGTTTTTCGATTATTAAGAAACAAATGAGGTTTTAAATAATACAGATAAGTATTTTGGATTAAAAATGACAATAAAATAAATTGTTTCATCGCTTTTTACCGGCAAAAAGAAGCACCAATTGCGATTAACCAGCTTCGAAGTTCAGATTTATTTAATGATATTTTTGTGACTTGTCTGTGTTGAAACTCCTATTTATAATCAAGAATTTTAAATTCAGTTCTTCGGTTCACCAAATGCTGTTTTTCTGTGCAATTAACCCCGTTTACACAATGGTTTAGTAGTTGGGTTTCGCCATATCCTTTAGCCACTAACCTTTCCTTTGGAATTCCCTTCTGAACCAAATATTGCAAAACTGAGTCTGCACGTTTTTGACTTAACCACATGTTATAATCGTCTTCCAATCTGCTGTCGGTATGAGAACTTATTTCAAATTTTAAGGTTGGGTTGTTTTCCAATAGTATTACAAACTGGTTCAATTCGGGTTCTGACTGAGGCATTATTCTCCACATATCAGTGTAATAAGCAATGGTTTTCAATAAAAGTTTCCTTCCAATCTCTTTCCTGAAAAGCCTGATGGTATCTGTAATAAAAGTACCGTTACCAAAACGTGCAGGATCGATTTCGAACGTATAATCAAAAAAACCATCTTTAACAACATTGACGACGTAATTATGAATACTATCGAATTTCAAATTGATTACACCCATTGAATCCGATTTCCACCGTTTTTCACCCCATACTGCTTCTGCATTTTCCAAAGGTTTTTCATTTTCAAAGTCCTTTACTACAAGCTGGTAATTTATTATTTGTTTTAAATGCAACTCAATAAATGAATTGCCTGCTTGTGTCTTTATATCTGATTCAAAACCCAATTTTTCAGCATGTATCTGATAGCATAGTCCCTGAGGAACCTGAAAATCGAAATTACCTAAATACCCTGAAAAAACTGACTTTATTTTGTTCCCTTCACAATCTTCCAAATAAACAGTTGCATCCTGAATTGGCTCTTCTTTATAATTGGAAACTACCTTTCCTCTGATATTTAAAAGGACAGGAAAAATTTCCACAAAGTAAATGTCATCATTTCTCCAGCTATAACGGTTAGAAGAAAAATAACCAAATTCTCCGGAGGGATGAATAACCAGTCCAAAATCATCGAATTCAGAGTTTACAATTTTCCCAAATTCACTATTATGTTATCTTCCAATGAAGTATAATAAATATCTTGTTGTCCAAAATTATTTTTTTGGCCATTGGATGAAAAGAGTAACAATCCACCTGGACCAAATGTCGGGAACACTTCATTTCCAGGAGTATTTATTTCCTTACCAAGATTTTTGGGTACATTCCATTGTCCGGCTTTTCTGATTGACATATAAAGATCGGAATTGCCATAACCACCTTCATATCACTTGAAAACACAAGAGTATCCCCTGTTACACTAATGGCCGGATGTGCATAATGATATTCATCATTATTAAATGGAAAATCTTCAATAACAACCCACTTTCCGTCAACTTCTTTCATTATTACCAAACGAAGACGGATAAATTTCTGCTTCCGTATTTTGCGGCGCGATTCGTCTGAAATACTACTTACTGTTACGAACAACTCACCGGTAACTTCACAATACGACGCGGGACCTTCATGAAAAAGGTTACCAAATCCGGGAACCAACTCCGTGGATTTAGAGGACTCCCTTTTTCATTAATTTTTGTTCGGTAAATGTCATAAAATGAGGTGTTCTGTTCATCGCGCATTTCATTTCCGAAGAATTCTTCACGCACAGAGGAAAAAAACAAATCTCCTTTTACAATCACCGGGGAAATGTCGCTCTCAGTTGTGTTTATTAATGTTAAGGGAGTAATTCGAAAATTAACATAATCGAAAAACCCGGCAGATTGACCTTTTAGTGCGTTTGGAAACCCAATAAAAATTAAAAGTATTGTTACTGAAATTTTCATCATAATATAAAATTCTTTCACTTAACAGGTTAAAACATTCTTGGGGTACTCCAATTGTTCCAGGGAGGCAGTTCATATGTAACCATAACTTCGTGAGTAGCATAGTTGAATGAATGCAGTGGCGTTACAGAATAATCTATTGCATATCCAATTCTGAGCTTATTATCAAATAACCATTGAGCGATAAACCCAAATGAATCACTGGTTCGGTAATTAGCTCCTAACCAAACTTTTTCTCCTAATAAAAAATTTGCAGATAAATCAACAACCACTGAAGATCCAAAGATGGATCTGACAAGAAATGTTGGTTTGAACCGTAGTTTTTCAGAAAGGTCAAAAACATAACCACCCATGAGATAGAAATTTTGTAATTCTCCCGACGATGAGTAATTGCTGTAATTGTCTTTAAAATTGACTTTAAAGATTTGGGTTGAAGAAAGGCCGATATAAAATTCCTTATTGTAAAGAAATCCGCCAATCCCAGCATTAGGCATCAATTTATTGTTAATATCGCTCATAAACAACGGATCGGCAGGATCTCCGGGATAACCAGTATATTTAGTGAGGTTGTTTGAATAACTTGTAATTCCGCCTTTAATTCCCAACCGAAGAGTTGTTTTCTTCGTTATTTTTACCTTGTATGAATAATCGAAATTTAAACTAAACCGTTTTTCATAACCAACAATATCTGCTATCAAATTTAGTCCAACAGCAACATTCTGAGAGCTTGTAGGTGTCTGTAAGGAAAATGTATAAGTTGTAGGAGCGCCTGACATACCAACCCACTGGTGGCGGCCAAGTACCATAAAACCTGTATTTTCCCATGTTCCGGCATATGCAGGATTGATGGATTGTGTATTGAAATAATATTGAGTGAACATTGGGTCTTGCTGAGCCATACTTTTCGTTACCAAAAGTGAAAAAAGAACAAAAATACCCAAAGCTATTTTTAATTTGTATATCATGATTTCATTCATTTTCATTTCAAACACATGTTATTTGTTCAGGAATAAATAACCGTTCAATGGTTTATTGCCATCATTCAAATAGAGAATGTAATAGTAAGTTCCATTTGGCAACTTGTCATTTCCAAATGCTCCTTTTTGGGTGGAATATCCATCCCACCAGGCATCTGATTCGCCATGAACATCTAAATTCCCATAGTTTTCCTTTTCAAATACCTTATTTCCCCAACGGTTAAACACCTCTACCTTTGCATCCGGATATCTTTCCAAACATTTTATTCTCCATTTATCCTGAATTCCATCATCATTGGGTGAAAAACCAGTCGGGATAATCAATTTGCAACGTTCAACCTGAAGGGTAACAGAGGATGAAGCTTCGACGAGTGAACCGTTAAATGTTTTTGCGTTTACAAATGCTTCATTTTTAAACTGCCCTGCTGTAGCATCAGATATTTGAACTATATAGCTTGTTGTGAAATTCAGTGATTCACCGGGAGGTAATTGTGTCGTTTCCTGAATAAAACCGGTCAACGGATCTTCAACCAAAACATTATATAAAGTTACGTTACCAGTATTGGTGACAAGGATATTGAAACTAACGTTATCGTACATTACCACTTCATTAGCAAAAAGAACTGCTTCTTTTTGAATAAAAACCGATGGGTTTTGAGGAATAACCGTTAAAGTTGGTTCATCGTTTTCAACATCACTGCCTGAAATATCTGTAACTGGTTCCCCTTTCAAATTAAACCCACTCACACTTGCAGAGTTCGTCACTCCTTCCGCATCAATATCCTCCTGTGAAATTATGTAAGAAGCAGTTGCTGTTCCTTTTCTTCCCGGATCCAATGAATCGGGTACCACATGCAGATCTGTTATACCAATTCTTTCGTCGGTAATTTTTAAATTCCTAATCGTCAGTTGCCCGGTGTTGGTAACTTCGAATGTGTAATCTACTGTTGTATTATTAGAATTATAAACACCTTTTTTAACGAGACCTACTGAGGTTGTCATTAATGTCAGATCATAATAGACAAACACAGAAGCTTCATCACACAATGCAGGACTAAGTTTACTGCATAGCTGGTAATTTATGGGAGAAGGATTTGAAAAGTAAAACTGCATGGGAGTAAATGTAAGCGTACCTGTTTCTGTATTTATAGTCCATACTCCTTCACCCTGAACTTCCTTTTCGACTTGTATTCCATCCACAAGCGGGTCAAGATCAACAATTACCAATTCAATCAGTGCCAAAGAGCCATCGCTTAAATTGTCATTTTCAAGAATATTGATTGTGACATTTCTTCCTGGAATATTATCATAACTGCTGTCATTATTTGCGGACGGTGGTTCTTCTGTATAATCTATTGTGATTAAAGCGCTTTCACTTAAACCGGTTTTATTTTCTGTGAGGGTGTAAGTAATAGGAGTCGGATCAGTGGTAAACCCGGCTAATGGTGTAAAAATTACCCGGCCTGTTAAACGGTTATATCTCCATGTACCTTGTTCAGGTACAAGCAGTTCAGCCTGATCACCTTGTAAATCAGGATTAAGGTCAATCGTAACTAATCCTTGTAACGCGGGAGTGTCATCACTTAACTTATCGTTGTTCAGAATGTTAACGGATGCGGCGGTTCCGGGTTTATTGCCCGTGCTGCTGTCATCGGTAGCAACCGGTGGAATTTCTTTGTAAGTTATAGTAATGGTTCCTTCATCGTATAACTTTGTAAGATTCTCAGTTAAGGTGTAAATTATTGGCGAAGGTGATATTGTAAAGCCTGTTACAGGAATGAAAGTTATAGTTCCTGTTTCAGTATTATAGTTCCAGACTCCTTCATTCTCAACAATCAATTCGGTCTGGTTACCTTCCATTTCCTGATCGATATCAACCGTTACTTTTCCTGGTATTACAGAAGTTCCGTCACTAAGCTTATCGTTTGCCAGAATGTTAAAAGATGCTGAATTACCGGGGTTATTATCAATGCTATTATCATCTGAAGCAGTTGGCGGTTCTTCAATATATCCAATTGTAACCGTACCTTCATCGCTTAAACCCGTAAGATTTTCTTTTAATAAATATCTAAAACGAGCAGGATCAGTTGTGAATCCTGGCTCTGGTGTGAAAGTTATTATTCCGCTTTCCGCATTGTAAATCCAACTTCCTTCGCCAACAATAATATTATCAGTTTGTATTCCAACTAACGTGGGATTAATATCAACAGTGACAAATGCCATTAAAGCCTGGGTGTTATCGCTTAATCTGTCATTGGCTAAAATGTTGATATTTATACCTGTGCCTGGTTTATTTCCTGAACTGATATCATTAACGGCAAAAGGTTCACCTTCGTTGTATTCTACCTTTAAGGTGGCATCGTCACTTCTGCCGGTAAGATTTTCAGTCAGTATATATGTTATTGTGTGGCATCGATGGTATATCCGTCCTGAGGATCAAAAGTTACTTTACCGTTAATTATATCATAGTTGTAAAAGCCTTCGCCATCCACCAGCAACTCAGTTTGTATTCCTGCAATTGTTGAATTTAGGTCAACAGTAGCAAGTTCCGGGTTGACTGCATTGCCATTTTGAAACCTGTCATTTTCAAGAATATCGATAGTGACCACATCACCGGCTTTATTGTCTGAATTTACATCATCGGTTGCAACAGGCGGTCCAAGAGCAACAACTGTTTTAGTAACTTCTGCTTTTACTGGATTGCCATTCGGGGCTTTTCCTTCGGCAGTGACAATATTTATTACACTTTCGTTATTATAATCCGTTTGTGTTATTACATAGGTTTTGTTAAAGGATATAGTTGTTCGGGGCTTTAGAGAAGTTATAAACTCATTTAATCCTACCAATGGATCCGGTGTCAGCAATATCTGTTATGGTTACATTGCCAGTGTTTCTTAAAGCAATAGAGTATATAACTTCAGAACCGACTTTGGCAAATTTGGCTGGAATTGTGGTTATAATTACTGTTAACCCCGGATTCTGTTTTGCAAATATGGTATTGCTACTGGTATTCTCAACAGTTTCGTTGTTCAGCGCTTTTCCCGATGCGGATGCAGTATTTATTATAAGGCCGTTATCCATATCATCCTGTGTTATTGTGTAATCTTCCGTGAATGTTACCGACAAACCTGGCGCAATCCTTGGTATTACCTCATTTAATGCGAGTAACGGATCAGTCAATATAATATCGGTAAGAATTACATTTCCTGAATTCTCAACAGTAATCGTATAAATAATTTCCTCTCCCGACAAATTATAAATTTCCGGTGAAGCACTTGTTGTTATGTTTAGTTTCGGTTGCAGATTAGCTTTGATGGTTTCAGAATCGTTTGAACTCACCGTTACATTATCCGGGTCTTTTCCAGTTGCAGTAGCCGTGTTAGTCACACTTCCCGAGTTCAGATTAGCCTGTGTTATTTGGTAAGTTTGGGTAAATGTTTGCTTTGCTCAGGCGCCAGGGCTTGCAACTGGCGGTATTCAGCCCAGTAAGCGGGTCCGTAACAGCAATGCCGGTGGTTATCAGCATTCCCTGTATTTTCCACATTGATTGTGAATGTGATCACCTCCCCTGGCTGATTGTATGTAGAAGGAGAAGCGCTTTTGGTTACCGTCAGCCCGGGTTGCCGATTGGCAGTAACTGTTTCAGAATCTGAGGAACTCACCGTTACATTATCCGGGTCTTTTCCTGTTGCAGTAGCCGTGTTAGTCACACTTCCCGAGTTCAGATTAGCCTGTGTTATTTGGTAAGTTTGGGTAAATGTTTGCTTTGCTCCGGGCGCCAGGCTTGCAATTGCAGTATTCAGCCCAGTAAGCGGGTCAGTAACAGCAATGCCGGTTATTGTAACATTCCCTGTATTTTCCACATTGATAGTGAATGTGATCACCTCCCCTGGCTGAGAGTATGTTGAAGGGGAAGCGTTTTTGGTTACTGTCAGCCCGGGTTGGCGATTGGCAGTAACTGTTTCAGAATCTGAGGAAGTAACCGTTACATTATCCGGGTCTTTTCCTGTTGCGGTAGCCGTGTTAGTCACACTTCCCGAGTTCAGATTAGCCTGTGTTATTTGGTAAGTTTGGGTAAATGTTTGTTTTGTTCCGGGTGCCAGGCTTGCAATTGCAGTATTCAGCCCAGTAAGCGGGTCAGTAACAGCAATGCCGGTTATTGTAACATTCCCTGTATTTTCCACATTGATTGTGAAATGTGATTCGCCTCCCTGGCTGAGTATGTTGGAGAGAAGCGTTTTTGGTTACTGTGAGCCCGGTTTGGCGTTTAACGGCAGTTACTGTTTCGGAATCTGAGGAACTCAGTTACATCAGGGTCTTTTCCTGTTGCGGTAGCCGTGTTAGTCACACTTCCCGAGTTCAGATTAGCCTGTGTTATTTGGTAAGTTTGGGTAAATGTTTGTTTTGTTCCGGGTGCCAGGCTTGCAATTGCAGTATTCAGCCCAGTAAGCGGGTCAGTAACAGCAATGCCGGTTATTGTAACATTCCCTGTATTTTCCCACATTGATAGTGAATGTGATTTGTTCTCCACTGGCTGATTGTATGAAGGAGAAGCGGTTTTGGTTACCGTCAGCCCGGGTTGTTTAACGGCAGTTACTGTTTCTGAATCTGATGAAGTAACCGTTACATTTCAGGGTCTTTCCTGTTGCTGTTGCGGTGTTTGTCACACTGCCTGCATTCAGATTAGCCTGTGTTATTTGGTAAGTTTGGGTAAATGTTTGTTTTGCTCCGGGCGCCAGGCTTGCAATTGCAGTATTCAGCCCAGTAAGCGGGTCAGTAACAGCAATGCCGGTTATTGTAACATTCCCTGTATTTTCCACATTGATTGTGAATGTGATTTGTTCCCCTGGCAGGCTGTATGTTGAAGGGAGAAGCGTTTTTAGTTACTGTCAGCCCGGGTTGGCGAGAATTGGCAGTTACTGTTTCACAGATCCGAGGAACTCACCGTTACATTTCCAGGGTCTTTACCAGATGCCGTTGCAGTGTTTGTCACACTCCCCGCATTCAGATTTGCCTGAGTGACAAGATAAGTTTGTGTGAAAGTTTGCTTTGCTCCGGGCGCCAGGCTTGCAATTGCAGTATTCATTCCGGTTAGCGGGTCGGTCACAGCAATACCGGTTATAGTAACATTCCCTGTATTCTCCACATTGATTGTGAATGTGATC
>JADIYN010000054.1 GCA_016705335.1 Draconibacterium sp.
GTTGTTTCTGAACAAATTTGACGTTGAATATGATCCAAAATATCTTTTTGAATGGTTTGATGATTTATAGATTACAGGGCTACGCCCCTTATTGTTCGCTCAGGTTAATCATACTACGAAGAAAACAGGGCTAATGCCCCTGATCTTCTGCATTCTTCTCAGGCTGGTGCGGTTTTATGGTGCACCGCAATGCACGGGACGCTTCCCTACTGCACAAGAAAATAAAAAACGCGGAAACACAGTTAAAAACTCTGCATCTCCACGTCTTTGCGGTTAATATGATTTTTACAATTTCACTTTTGCCAGTTCTGTGGCAGTGTCGCCAGCCGCAATGGCTTTCATTCTAAAAGAGTAACTGTATTCCTTATCGGTTAATCGATACTGGTCGTGTGTGCGGGCGCCCCAACTGTCGTCGCCACCAACTCCCATTTGTTTATAATCGATATTTACCGAGGTTAAATCGCGTGGTTTTACGTCATTTATGTGACGGTTTATCGCAGGCGTTTTGCCAGGCTGATTATCAAAACTACGTATATCCGATTCAAAATCAGCAATCACGTTGTGGTGTGCACTAACTTCAAGCAGTGGCAATCCGGCAAATAACAGTCCATTTCCGGCCTGATCAGTGATTGTCAGCCAGCGGACATCGGTTTTGTTTCCGTTTTCCTGCGGACGTACATATGCCCAAAACTGGTCGGCAACGCTACCTTTGTAAAGACCAACAAATGCTCCGGATTTTCTGTCCTGGTAACTTTCCTGAGGACCGCGTCCCAGCCAGCTCATCTGGTCAAAATTGCGTGGCATCTGCAAATTCATTCCCATTCGCACAATTTCAGGCAATTCTTTCTGTGTCATTTTAAACTGATTATCAACAACAACATCACCCGAACCATAAATAGTGTAAACAGATTTATAGTTGGCAATTACCTGGCTGCTATCGTTTACCAAATCAAAATTAAACACAACTTCGGCTGTATTTTTTGATTTTTGTGCTACAGTAACCGAAGCTGTTTCGCCTTTTTTAAAGCTTGTCATTATACCGGCTTTTTTATCGAAAGCAACTGAAAATCCTTCTCCAGTAATGGTTACCGCATTTTCATTTTCCTGTAACGAGACATCAGCAAAATCTGCTTTATTTACTTTTGTGACTGGAGCGAAAACAGGCAATTCAAACTGTTCGGCAGCCATTTCTGCTCCTGCTTCGAGCAAACTCCAGTTGTTTTTCAGTTTTGCTTTTATACTCAGAAAATATTCAACACCAGCTTCAGCCTGCACTTGAACGGGAATAGTTACATTTATTGATTGATCCGGCTCAAGGTTCAAATCATCAAGTTTTCCGCTGTTCACTATTTTTCCGTCGCCAATAATTTCCCATTCAAAATTGAAATTTGAAAGGTTTAGAAACGCATATTTATTTTTTATTGAAATGGTTCCATTTTTAAGATTGACAGGTGTGAACCCGATATATTGGTAAACTTTTTTAACTTCAAGTAAATGAGGTTTTGGCGTACGATCGGGATTTACAAGTCCGTTTAAACAGAAGTTTCCATCAGAAGGAACAGTATCGGGTCCAAAGTCACCGCCATATTTCCAGTAGCTAACACCTGCTGAATCGGTTGCAAGCAAACCCTGATCAACCCAGTCCCAAATAAATCCGCCTTGCAAAGCCGGGTATTTTTCAATAACATCCCAGTAATCCTGAAGGTTTCCAACGCTGTTTCCCATTGCGTGGGCATATTCACACTGAATCAACGGTCTTTCGGGTTTGGTTTTTGCATATTCTTCCATGTTGTGAATGCGTGCATACATGGGGCAGAAAATGTCGGTATTGGTATCCAGACGGGCACCTTCATACTGAACCGGGCGGGTAATGTCAACTGATTTCAGATAATCGTATGTTGCATAAAAATTTACACCGTTTCCTGCTTCATTTCCCAACGACCAGATAATTACTGACGGCTGGTTTTTATCGCGTTCAAACATATTTTTGGTGCGGTAAAGGTGCGCTTCTTTCCAGGTAGAATCCTTGGCCAAAGATTTTGGTCCATACCCCATTCCATGCGATTCGATATTTGCTTCGTCAATCAGGTACAAACCATATTTATTGCAGAGTTCATACCACAATTCGGGTTCGGGATAATGAGAAGTACGGATTGCATTCAGGTTGTGCGCTTTTATAGTTTTAATATCAAGAAGCATCGTTTCCTTATCCTGATAGTGGCCTGTTTTGTCGTTGTGTTCGTGAATATTTGCACCTTTCAGATAAACGTATTTTCCGTTAATCAACAGGTTGCCGTTTTTGATTTCAGAAGTTCGGAAACCTACATCCTGTTTAACTACTTCAACTACATTCCCTCCATTTTTAATGGTAATGAGGAGTTCATACAAATTGGGGATTTCAGCTGACCACTGTTTTACATTTGGAATACTGGCATCAAAAACCACATTAGTTTTTACCCGCAGTCAATTCCTTCGAAAATGTTTCAACTGCAGTACCACCATCACTTAAAACAGCCTCAACAACTGTAGAAGCTGCATTTTCGCCCAAATTCAAAACATCGATATTAACTGAGAAAATACCATTTGTATAAGTTTCATCCAAACCCGAGCTTACTCTGAAATCCTGGATATGCTGTTCGCCGCGAGCCACTAAATACGCATCACGTGTAATACCACTCATCCGCCAGAAATCCTGATCTTCGAGATACGAACCATCGCACCAGCGGAAAATTTCGACAGCAAGCGAGTTTTCGCCCGGTTTGATGAATTTTGTAATATTGAATTCAGCAGGAGTTTTGCTGTCTTCGGAATAACCTGCAAATTGCTCGTTAATCCAAACATTCAGCATTGAACTTGCTGCGCCAAAATGAATGATAATTTCTTTCCCGTTCCAGTTTTCGGGAATAGTGAAAGTGCGTTTATATGAACCAACCGGATTGTAATTTTCCTGAATAAGAGGAGGTGTTGCCGCATGCGGATATTTCACATTTACATAAATCGGATAGTCATAACCTTCCAATTCCCAGTTTGCAGGCACTTTTATTTCTTTCCAGTTACGTGTATCAAAATCATCTTTAAAAAACCAATATGGTCTCTCGGATGGATTTTGGGCGAGGTTGAATTTCCACATCCCGTTTAACGATAATACCAGAGAAGATTGCCATTTTTCATCGGTTTGTGCCTGCTCCACATTTGCAAACGGAATAAAATGGGCATGGGCAGGTAATTTATTTATTTGATTTACCGCCTGATCCTGCCAGGGCGCCGGACTCTCATCAACAAACGGGACATTTGTGTAATCCTTGTATTTGCTGCACGAAACAATTGCAACAGAAAACATGATTACTAGTAAAAATTGAAAGGTATTTTTCATGATTATAAAATTATATTGTACAACAATAGATAGTTCTTAATTAAACAGACGTCAAATTTACGGAATTTACCTATCAATGAAATGTTTGTAAGTTGAATTTGATTTTCAAAATACTTCGGTAAACTTTTGACACAAATAATATAAATGGGTATTTGAAGGAAATGTCATTAAATCAAATTAAAATAAAACTAAAGGTGTTTTTCCTCATTTCCATTATTTCACGCGAATAAACCAATTAAACAGTAGCGAAAAGTGAGGCAACTTTTTGCTGAATTTCCTTGCTGTCCGGATTCATATCAAAAACAAGCAGTGGTTTTAAATAATGCAGTTTCTTTTCTGCTTTCAATTTTTCTTCTCCACCACCTGTAATGTTTAGCATTACAATTGCATCCTTATTTACAGTTCCATTTTTGCATGCTGCAATTAAAGTGGCAGTTGCCACTGCCGAAGCACAATGAATATCATTCCCTTCTGTTTCGAGGAAAAGTTTTGCAGCTTCCTTTGCTTCCTGGTTTGTTGCCAGCAAAACATCACCGCCTGCATCTTTCATTGCATCGAAAAGTCCTCCAAAAATCGGGTACGGTGGTTTGCGGTTCGACAGTACTTTGGCATCAATTTCTTCTACCTGCCTGCGGGCAAGTTCATCGTCAAGTGGAAGCATTGCACGTGAGTTTGCTTTCCATGCATCGTGGATTGGTACAAAAGGCGAATTCTGCGAAACCATTAGTTTCATTTTTGTGCGTCCAAAACGGCCGTCTTCGAGCAATCGCAAATTGGCTTCCCAGGCAGCAATTGCACCGGTTCCACTTCCAATAGCCTGAAAATAATACTCAGGAATTTGCCCGATTGTTGTGGTTGCCGAAAGCATTGTTGTACCCATTCCATCGCGACGGGCAACGTTTTTAGCACCACCCTCGGCAATAAATCCGTCAATTCCGGCCACAATATTTGAAAGGTGTATTGCATCGAAATAGTCGCTGCCGGCTTTGCTTGAAATCAATTTTACGCAATCGTTTAATGGAGCGTCAAACCATAGTGCATTCAAATTATCTTCGGGTACACAAAGTAAAAGTGGAATTTGGTTATCAGAACAAACCTGCGCAAATGCACGTGCAGTATTTCCAGCCGAAGCAACCACCAGAATTTTGTCCATTTCGGGGGACATTCGCCCACACACCGAGTAAGCTTCAGTTTCTTTAAAAGAGCAAGTTTTCATGCTTACTCCTTTTTCGGGCCAGTAACCACTGAAAGTAATCCAAAGATTTTCCAGTCCCAAAGCTTTTGCAAGCCCTTCGCTTTTGTAGGTTACCGGCGCAGACGAACCTTTTAGCATCCGACCAACAGGCAACCAGTCGGCAAATTTGTAAATGCCAAAAGAGTTATCACGTACTTCAAGTTGTTTTTTATCGTAAATAGCCCTTATTAAAGTAGGTTCCGTTTCATCGGGTGCGTCAAGTGTCCAGCCTTTATCATCAAAACATTTCCCTGTTTTTACCGATTGCAGATGGTATTTGGTTTTCGAAAAGCTACTATTCATCTGTTCTTTTTGATTTGTCGCAAAAGTAACAAAATGGATATTTAAACCAAAGTTGATTTTTTGCCTGTAACTTCAATCCAAAGCATTAACAGCAACAGCAAACCAACACAAATAATAGCCCGCACCGAATATACTGTTGCAAGCAGACCTTTGCTCGATAGCAATGAGAAAACCGGAGCTATGAGCATCCCAATCCAAATCAGAAAAGGTTCGCTGTTTTGGCGGGTTTCGAGCAAACGTTTTATTACAGGGAAATAGGCAATAACAAGAATACTTTGAACCAAAAAATTGGTTACCAAATGGTTTTGAGTAAAAATCCAGAAGACAACAATCAACAAAACTACAAGCAGACAACCTTTGTCAAACTTTGTGATTTTCGAACTTTTATCGCCAAAAATTGCAACTGCAACCGAAATGGTAACAACATAAAACACATCGACAGTATTCATGATATTGTCCATAAAACCATAATTATCTTCGGCAAGATAAGTAACGAGGCTCATTCCAACTGCAACTGAGAACATTACCCACATGGCAAGCGCCGGCTGGATTTCCTTTTTAACTAACTGCCAGATATACCTGATCGTCAGAAAAATCGTAATCAGTGTAACTGAAATTATTGAAAAATCTCTCATTGAGTTTTAAGTTTTTTACAATACTTTTGAAAGTGATTAATTACGAAGGAAAGATAATTTCATTTTAATTATCATCAACTTTTCGCGTTTAATTTTATCTTTATATCTTAGGATTTCATAATAAATATATTGATTGAAATAAATACTTTATATAAGATAGAATTTAATGATAAAGTAAAAAAGGATGTTTACAATTGTGTATTAATTAAAAAGCAGAAATTTTATCACACAATTTAAAAATCACCTTTCAAATCACACTTTAATATTATACCGATTGTAATTTCATTTTAAATATTTTGAAAATAAACTATGCTAAACAGAACCACAAAAGCCGACTTATACCGACAAGGTGGGCTTGGCGGATATAATGGTTTTCTTAAAGGATTGATGTACCCGGGATTTAGATACATTCATTTGCACCGAAAAGCTGAGTATTACAAGAAAAATCTTGTACTTTATTTCATCTTTAGATTACTTAAAAGGAGATATAAAATAAAATATGGGTATGAAATAAATTCGGATGCCCAAATTGGCGAAGGACTTTTTCTGTCAAGCCACCCGGGGCACATTATTATTGGACCCATAAAAATTGGTAAGTATTGCAACATCAATCACGGTGTTACTGTTGGCAGATCATACAAAAATGGGAAAATTGGCCGTCCAACAATTGGCGATTTTGTTTGGATTGGTACCGGTGCAGTTATTGTTGGTGAGATAAAAATAGGGAATAATGTATTGATCGCACCAAATTCATTTGTAAATTTCGATGTTCCCGATAACTCTCTTGTAATTGGAAATCCCGGAAAAATCATCAAAAAGGATAATCCTGTAAAAAATTACATTTATTTCATTTTTGATGAGTCATGAACTGAAATTATAAATTATTGTTTTATTGAATTAAATAATCTTCAGTTATGGCTAATCTGGTTAAAATAAGCAAAAAGGAATATCTGTCTCAAATTATTAATGATCCGGATCGAAAATCATTTTATAAAATGATAACTGATATTTTCTCACTTATGTTATTTCATAAAAGATTTCCTAAACATTATTTCTCGAAGTATTTGTATAAAAAGTATATAACAAATATTAAAGACTATTATTCTGAAGAATTTTTATACTATAAACTAAAACCATTTTTAAACGAACAAGCAATAGTAGAGACAGTTGAAAACAAATTATACTTTGATTTCTATTACAGTCAATTTAATATTAGGTTGCCGAAAATTCATATGTATAATCACCGCAATATATTTGTTAAGGAAAATGAGTATTCTGAAATAAACAATATTCCGGATTTTAAAATACAACTGGAAAATATTTTTATGCAAAACCCTTCGTATGATTCACTAATTGTAAAAAAAACATACGGAAGTAACGGAGGTGATCAGGTATATAAGATTTATCATCATCAACTTACCACTGATGATGATGCGATTTCAAAACTTTACACTGATGTTATCAAAACCGGATTTTTATTTCAGGAAACAGTTAAACAACATCCTGAATTGAACAAGCTCAATCCTACAAGTTTAAACACAATCAGGTTTGACACTTACATAGATAAAGAAGGTAAAGTTGAAATTATTTCGGCTTATTTACGAATGGGAACTAATAATGCTCACGTTGATAATATTTCTTCAGGCGGGTGCCAGGTAGGTATATGGCTTCAATCAGGAAAAATGAAAAGAGATGGATTTTCAAGCTACAGATCAAGCGGCACAAAAGTTTATACAAGGCATCCATTAACAGGTGTAGTTTTTGAAGACTTTAAAATTCCCTTTTTTACTGAAGCGAAAGAGTTAATCATAAAAACAGCCCGTTGTATGCCAGGATTGCGCCTTGTTGGATGGGACGTGGCAATTGGAGAATCAGAACCAGTTCTGATTGAAGGTAATTCAGATTATGCTATGAGTGGAAACGATATGTCGGAAGGTGGATATCGGACAAATGCAACTTTCAGAAAAATTCTTCATGAGTTGAATTATTTATAACCCTTTCCAGGAGAATCTGCTTTAAGTATAATATGTTAATGTTGATTTTAAATCAGAAAACTATGTAAAAAATTACATTCTAAAACTATAAAACCAAAAATCGGTTAAATTCACAAACTCTAAAAACATATATTTTAAAGTAATCAATACATTGTATTCATCTATGTAAAAAAACCAAAACATCTCTGTTTACCGATGTATTTCAAATTCATCTCAAATGGGTTAAATATGGTATCGATGAAAGTATTTTATAAAAAATTTATTGCCAATAACATTATAAAACTAACGATATAGCTTAAAACAATGACTAAACTGGCCATAAAGAGTAACAAGGAATTAATTTATGAAGTTTTAAATGATCCTGATCGGAAATCAATTTTAAACATAGTTACCGATATTTTCACCTTAATTGTTTATCACAAAAAGTTACCCATTCATTACTTTGGAAAATATTTGTTTAAAAAAGGCAAAACAAATATTAAAGACTATTTCCCCGATGATTTTTTATACTACAAGTTTAAACCCTTTTTAAACGAACATGCTGTTAGCGAAGTAGTTGAAAACAAATTGTTTTTCAATTACTATTATAGTCAGTTTAATATTAGTTTACCAAAAATTCTTATGTTCAACTTTCGAAATGTGTTTGTAAAAGATAAATTGAATTTTGAAATTACCTGTGTAACTGATTTTGTATTTCAACTAAAAGAAATATTTTCTCATAATCCATCATACGATTCAATAATTGTAAAAAAAACTTATGGTAGTTATGGAGGAGAACAGGTTTTTAAGATAAATAAGCAACAAATTTCTTCAGATATCGAACTAATTTCAAAGCTATATTCTGATGTAATCAAAACAGGATTCATTTTTCAGGAGACTGTTAAACAGCATCCTGAATTAAATAAACTTAACCCTTCCTGTTTAAATACAATCAGGTTAGACACATTTGCAGATAAAGAAGGAAAAATTGATATAATTTCAGCGTATATAAGGATGAGCATTAAAAATCAACCTATTGATAATATCTCTTCAGGAGGATGCCAGGTAGGTATTCAACTTAAGACAGGAAAGCTGAAAAAATACGGATATCAAGGTTTTAGAACCAGCGGAATTCATGTATATACAGAGCACCCAATAACAAAAACAGTTTTTGAAGAATTTAAAATACCCTATTTTGAAGAAGCAAAAGAGTTGGTTTTAAAAACTGCTGGCTGTATGCCCGGATTACGTTTGGTTGGATGGGATGTTGCAATAGGAGAATCAGGTCCTGTTTTGATTGAAGGAAACGCAGACTATGAAATGGCCGGAAATGATTTATCAGAAGACGGATATCGTACAAATGCCATTTTTAGAAAAATGATGGATGAACTGAACTATAAATAAATCTGTATTTAATACCTAATTACATTCTTTTGTAAAATACGAATATCACAAAAACAACTGTTATATAACGACTTAACTAATATTGAAAAGAATGAAAAACTTATCTTTTCTATTAAAACTTTCTATTCAAATTATTTCCCCGTTACTTATTTTGATTTCCAACTCTGTTTACGCACAGGTAAAAATCTCCGAAGAAAACTGGAAACTTTCAACTTATTTGATTGAACCGGCTGATAAAAACCCCATATTTTTTAAAGGCGAATCTTATCAGGGTGCATCAAAAGTGATTTATCCTTATGCGCTTAACGACATGATATCCAACGAGAAAACAGAAAAGAGTGGAAAGCGCTCATTCTTGAAAATGAATACATTAAACTTTGCGTAACCCCCGAAATCGGTGGAAAATTGTATTATGCAACCGACAAAACAACAGACTACAATTTTGTACACCACCGCGCTTCAACAATGTTGCCAGTTGATTACAAATTGGTTGAAATCCCGACGGCAGTAAAACCATTTGGATTGGTGAAACCGAGCCGCGCCACCAAATGCGCTGGACAATTGGGTTAACAATGTTTCCCGGGAAATCTTATTTTCAAACCGAAGTTAAAATCCACAATCCCACTCCATTTACAAACACTTTTTTATACTGGGCAAATGTGGCTGCCCACACCAACAGCAATTACCAGGTTATTTTTCCGCCAAGCACAACAGTTGCTACCTACCACGCCAAAAACAGTTTTACAAACTGGCCATTTTCTACTGAAATATATAATGGAGAGGATTTTTCAAAAGGAGTTGACATTAGTTGGTGGAAAAATTCTGTTCATCAGAATTCATATTTTGCTTATGACTTGCAGGAAGATTTTATGGGTGGTTATGACCATGGAAAAGAAACTGGCACGGTACACATTGGCGATCACAACATTGTAAAAGGCGCTAAACTCTGGGAATGGGGATCTGGCCAGCACGGACAGGCAACCGAAGGTCGGCTTACCGAAAAAGACGGGCCCTATGTTGAAATAATGGTAGGCGCCTTTTCCGACAACCAGCCCGATTACAGTTGGATCCGACCTTATGAAGTGAAATCCTTCAAACAATACTGGTATCCTGTAAAAGATATTCAGGGATTTAAAAATGCCAATCTCAACGGTGCTGTAAACCTTGAAAAAAGAGACGGGGGCAAAGTTTTCCTTGGATATTATTCAACACAAAAAATTGAAAAAGCAAATATTGTTTTAAAGAAAAACGATCAGATTATTTTTAATAAGCAAGTTGAAATTTCTCCTGAAAAATCATTTACTGAAAACATTCAGATTGACGGAGATTTTGAGCTCACCGACCTTTTTACTGAAATGACAAATGCTAAAAACAACGAGTCGCTGGTTTCCTATCAACCTGTTAAAATTGAAAAGCCAAAAAACCTTCCTGAAGAAGTAAAAAAGCCTGAGTCTCCTGAAAAAGCTGAAACGGTTGAAGAGTTATATCTGACCGGAAGCCGCATACTTCAATTTCATAATTCTACTTTAAATGCAATGGATTATTTTACTGAGGCACTAAAACGCGACCCAAATGATATTCGCACCAATATTGCAGTTGGAACAATTTTTCTTAAAAAATGGGAACACGAAAAAGCAAGGAGTTATTTTGCCGCTGCAATAAAAAGGCTGACAAAGGATTATACCCGTCCGGCCAACTGCGAAGCACTTTATTTGCAGGGATTAACATTAAAAAAACTTGGACTGTATGAAGAAGCCATCGACACGCTTTACCGCGCAACCTGGGATTATGCCTGGCATTCAGCAGCTTACCTTGAGCTTGCACGAATTTCGGTAATAAAAGGGAATTTTGAAAAAGCACTTGAACAGGTAAATGAATCGCTTTCAACAAATACTGTTAACAATTCAGCAATAGCACTGAAAGCAGGAATTTTGCGAAAATTAGGGCAAGTTGAGGAAGCTAAACAAATTCTCGAACCGCTCGCTCTTTCCGATCCACTTGATTTCAGAACACGTTACGAAATTTATCTGCTGGCAAATATTGATGGCGAAACTGAAGAAAGTGCCGGGTTGCTGGCCGAACTCAATGTAAATATGCGCCGTTTTGTTGAAAATTACAGCGAACTGTCTAATGGTTATTTAAACGATGGTTTTGTTGACGAAGCCGAAAGAATATTATTGAGTTATCCGTACGAAAACCCTATGGTAAACTACTATTTGGGATTTCTTCAGGATAAAAAAGGGAATAAAACTGATGCTGAAAAATATTTTGCAAAAGCTTCTTCTTTGTCCACCGATTATATATTTCCATTTAGAGCTGAAGATGAGAAGGTATTAATGAAAGTGATTGAATACCGCCATCAGGATGCAATTCCTCTTTACTATTTAGGAAATTTGTTGTTCGATAAACAACCGCAAAGAGCAATGGAATACTGGGAAAAATCGGTTCAACTTGATGCTTCACTGGCGATTGCATGGCGCAATTTGGGTTGGGGTTATAATTATTTTTCAAATGATATTCAAAAATCGATTTCAGCATACGAAAAAGCAATCAACCTGAAAAAAGACGAACCCATTTATTACGCCGAACTCGATGTTCTGTATGAAAGAAATAACACGCCACTTGAAACACGTGCAAAATTGTTTGAATCTGCCAATGAAATTGTAAAAAAGCGTGATGATGCATTTGTTCGCGAAATTTTAGTTTTGAACCTGACCGGACAAGCCAATAAATCGGTACAATATCTTGAAAACAGCAACTTTCATTTTCGCGAGGGAAGTTCACGAGTTAGCGATATAACAGTAGATGCCCGACTTTTAAATGGTAGTAAATTTATGAAAGAGGGACAGTTCCAAAAAGCACTCAACGAATACCTCGCTGCCATTAACCGCGAAGCTGAAGATGAACAGACAGGCGCTCGCGACCCACAAATCAACTACTTTATCGCATCAAGCTACGAAGCTTTGGGAAACAAAAAATTAGCAAAGAAATATTTCGAAAAATCCACAAGTCAAATCATAAACGAACCTGGAATTATCACCTATTATCAGGGTTTGAGTTTTCAAAAACTGGGACAAAATGAACGGGCTGATAAATTTTTTAACTCTCTAATCACGGAAGGAAACAATCGAATGAACAAAGAATCTGAAATTGATTTCTTTGCCAAATTCGGAGAAAGAGAGTCGGCAAACAACCGACTTTCGAATGCAAATCTATTGGTTGGGCTTGGCTTGAAAGGACTTGGAAAAAACAGCGAAGCAAAAGAAAAACTCCAAAAAAGTTTTTGGGGGGGGGGGGCGGGGTGCTGGGAACTGTCGGCCAGTAATTTGTGCGCAGGGCGAAAAGAGTTGAATGGGTTGTAAACCCACTTCACTAAACAAACCCTTTATCACGCCGCCAACTTTTTTGATTTTATATA
The DNA here is from genome assembly GCA_016705335.1 of Draconibacterium sp. Taxonomy (GTDB): domain Bacteria; phylum Bacteroidota; class Bacteroidia; order Bacteroidales; family Prolixibacteraceae; genus Draconibacterium. The sequence goes on from JADIYN010000054.1 coordinate 12,341, forward strand.
AGGACATATTTAACGTTAATAAGTAACTGCTGCAGTGATTTGGTGGAAATTCATTGCCAACAAAAAGGAAAGTTCAAAATTATGAATACCGAATTTTTGTCAAACCAAGGCTTTTTAAAATAATTCAAAAAACTCTTTTTTTATTCCGAAAATGAATATTAACTTTGCCGCCACTACGTGGAAAGATTTGAGATTGATTGCAACCACATGAAAAAAACGCTAAAACAATCGCATTTTTCAAAATCAATCGAGCATCCCGCAGTTTTATTTTTAATGTTTAACGGCTGAATTCTTTCAGCAAAAAAATTATGGGATTATGAGTTATTTATTTACAAGTGAGTCGGTTTCAGAGGGACACCCTGATAAAGTTGCCGACCAGATTTCAGATGCAATTCTGGATAAAATTTTAGCTTTCGATCCAAATTCGAAAGTAGCTTGCGAAACTTTGGTTACCACCGGACAAGTTGTTTTGGCCGGCGAAATCAAAACCGAAACCTACATTGACGTGCAGGAAGTTGCACGTGAGGTTATAAACCGTATCGGTTACACAAAAGCCGAATATCGTTTTGACGGCGATTCATGCGGTGTATTTTCAGCAATTCACGAGCAGAGTCCTGATATTAACCGGGGCGTAGTTCGCGAAGACCCAATGAACCAGGGTGCTGGTGACCAGGGAATGATGTTTGGTTACGCAAGTCGCGAAACCGACAATTTTATGCCACTTTCACTTGAACTTTCACATAAACTGTTGCTGGAACTTGCGGCAATCCGCCGCGAAGGAAAGGTAATGACATACCTGCGCCCGGATTCGAAATCGCAGGTTACAATTGAATACAGTGAAGAAGGAGTTCCTGCACGCATTCACACAGTTGTGGTTTCAACACAACACGATGATTTTGCCAAACCAGAAAACAAATCTGTGGAAGCGCAGTTAAAAGCTGACGAAGTGATGCTTGCAAAAATCAAAGAAGACGTTATAAAGATTCTTGTTCCCCGTGTTTTGGCAACTTTGCCCGACCGTGTTAAAGCACTTTTCAACGACGATATTATTTACCATGTGAACCCTACAGGTAAATTTGTAATTGGTGGACCTCATGGTGACACTGGATTAACAGGCCGAAAAATTATTGTTGATACCTATGGTGGAAAAGGTGGCCACGGTGGTGGTGCTTTTTCGGGAAAAGACCCATCAAAAGTTGACCGTTCTGCAGCGTATGCAGCACGCCACATTGCGAAAAACCTTGTAGCCGCAGGTGTTTCCGATGAAATATTGGTTCAGGTTTCATATGCAATTGGTGTTGCAAAACCTATGAATATTTTTGTAAATACTTACGGAAAATCAAAACTGACAATTTCTGACAGTAAAATTGCCGAGAAAGTTGACCAGATTTTTGATATGCGCCCAAAAGCAATAGAGGAACGACTGAAACTGCGCAACCCAATTTATGAGGAAACAGCAGCGTACGGGCACATGGGCCGCGAGCCACAAATAATTACCAAAACGTTCGAATCTCCGTATTTCCCAACTTTTAAAAAGGAAGTAGAACTTTTTACATGGGAAAAACTGGATTACGTTGACCAAGTTAAAAAAGCTTTCGGGATTTAAATCCGGAGGGAATATTAATAATGCACCAAAAAGGGTGTTACTGCAATGTAATGCCCTTTTTTTGTGCCTGTTTATTGTAACTAATTTTTGCTGTTGCCGAATAAATATTTAGTACCAATGTTCAACTAAAAACAAATGCCATGGAAGAAAATCTAATCACAATCGTCACCCTACCCTTTTCAAAAGCACAGATATTGAAAATGAGATTGGAAACTGAAAAAGTTGAATGCATTCTTGAAGAATTCAATTTAATCGACGGTGCGACGGGTTCGTCAGTCAGGGTAAAAATTCTGGAAAAAGACATTGAACAGGCAATACCGATTTTGGAGGACATGTTAGGTGCAAAACCATTTATTGAAGAAACCAAAGCAGATAAAAAGGAACGACACATTTTAGTACCCGTCGATTTTTCGGTGCAAAGCGAAAAAGCCTGCAAAATAGCTGTAAATATTGCCGGTAAATTAAACGTTAAACTGATATTGATACATTGTTATATTAATCCTTTGATCCATTCAATTCCGTTCAGTGATATTTATGCCTACGACTCGTCGTTACTGGCAAGAATGGAATATTCAGAGGAAAATGCGAACAATGATTTCCAGGGGTTTGTAACAAAAATGGCCAGGGAAATCGGTCAGGAAAAATGGAAATCGGTGTCGCCTGAATTCATCATAAAATCAGGTTATCCTGAAGATGATATATTGGCATTTGCACAAAAACATCATTCTCAGTTAATTGTGATGGGAAGTTCAGGTAAAAATGCACCGTACGGAACACTTGGAAGTATTGCAACCGACATAATGTACAATGCCACAATGCCAGTATTGATCGTTCCGGAAGATACTCCGGAAGAAATACTTGGAAATTTTACAGGTGTTTTGTATGCTACTAATTTTGATGAAAAAGATTTTGTTTCGCTTGATAAATTAATGCTTTTGCTGAAACCATTCAACATTAAATTAAAATGTGTGCACGTTGGTCAACCTCATGGCGATGGTTGGGACATGGCCCGTTTGGAAGGTATGAAAGATGTGCTTCGTGAAAAATACAGAAATTTTGAGTTTCAATGTCATTTGATTGTTGGGAGAGATATACTTGAATCCATCGAGAAATATATCAGGGAAGAAAAGATCGATATTATTTCGTTGACAACGCATAAAAGAAACATGATTACCCGATTGTTCAATCCGAGTTTAGCCAAACGAATGATATTTCATTCAAAAACCCCGTTGCTGGTATTTCATGGATAGAAAGCCCCTCTTAATCTTCCCTGTTTTTTGACATTGTCAGGAGCTGCGCACGCTGACAAGTCAGTGACACACCCGTTAATTGCGAAATTCAATTATATATTCTTCATATCCTTTTTCAAAAAGGCGGCGGTTTGCTGAATTGTTTCTGAAATAGGGCGATATTCAAAATTAAATTGCCGTGTTATTTTACTGCCATCGAATTTATAAATTGCATTTGAATTCGAAACTGTTTCACGGGTGATGAAAGCAGGTTTACCAGTAATTAATCCGGCAAATTTTGCAGCCCGCCAAACAAAACCAAGAAGTAAATTAGAGGCAAAATATTTAGGTCGGGGTTTTTCCAATGCGTCTGCAATCTGAAAAAATATATTTTGATAGCTTAAATTTTCGGAATTTAACAGGTAACGTTGGTTTTTCGCAGTTTCAAAATTCGTTTCTCCCATCAATAAAACCATAGCTTTTACTACATCCTGAACATCCACAAAACCAGTTATTCCTTTTGTATAAAATTTCAAACCGTCCCAAATTGTTTTGAACATTTTGGGGCTACCGGTTTCCCAGTTGGCGGGTCCAAAAATAATTGACGGATTTACAATTATTGCGTCCAACCCCTCTTCAATCCCACGCCATATTTCAGTTTCAGAAAAAAATTTACTCTCAGAATAACCTGAAATTTTTTTTGAAGGAATCCAGTTTGTTTCTTCAGTAACCAACTAACCATTTTCCAATCGCCCCAAAGCAGCAATTGAACTTACGTGACAAATTTTTTTAACACCATTTTCAATTGCAGCATTTACAATGTTTGCAGTGCCTTCCACATTATTGGCAATCATTTTTTTCGCTCTTTCGGATCTAAGGAAACAATTGCCGCACAATGATAAATCTCGGTAACGCCTGATAAAATGTGTTCAAGACTGAAATAATCCAGAATATCGCCATCAACCCATTCAATCAGATCAAAAAGTTTTTCCGGACATTCAGAATAGCAGGAAAAAGTTTTTAAAACCTGACCCAAATTACTTGTTCCCCGTTTTAATGCTTTCACATTTTTACCTGCCGAAGTAAGTTCGTAAAGCAAATGTGCACCTACCAGTCCTGTTCCGCCTGTTACAAAAGTCATTACAAAAAATTTGTCCAAATATATCAAATTTACTTTCTTATTAATTTTTTAGTAAACAAAACCCCTTTTTCAAACGTCATGTTATCTTTGACAATTCAATCTAAAAAAAAACAATAAAGTGAGTTTAATAAAATCAATTTCAGGAATCCGCGGTACAATTGGAGGAAAACCAGGCGAAGGTTTAAGTCCGCTGGATGTGGTAAAATTTACAGCTTCATATGCAACCTGGGCCAAGCAAAAATCGGGAAAAGAAAAAATTAAAATAGTGGTAGGACGTGACGCCCGTATTTCGGGGCCGATGGTGAGTTCGATTGTAATTGCAACGTTGACAGGAATGGGTTGTGATGTGGTAAATATTGGGCTGGCAACCACGCCTACCACAGAATTGGCAGTGACAGGGGAAAAAGCCGATGGTGGAATTATTCTAACTGCCAGCCACAATCCAAAACAGTGGAACGCACTGAAACTGCTCGGTTCAAACGGCGAGTTTTTAAATGCTGCAGAAGGTGAAAAAATATTGAAAATTGCCGAAGCTGAAGATTTTGTTTTTGCTGAAGTCGATGATTTGGGAATTGTAACAGAAAAGGATTATCTCGATTACCACGTTCAACATGTATTAAACCTGAAATTGGTTGATGTTGATGCCATTAAAAAAGCCGGTTTTTCGGTAGCAGTTGATGCAGTAAACTCGGTGGGTGGAATTGCAATGCCTGCGCTATTCAAAGCACTGGAAATCAAAAATGTTGTAGGAAATCAATTGTGAACCAACCGGACATTTTGCCCATACACCCGAACCACTGCCCGAAAATCTGGTTGAAACTTCAGAAATTGTAAAAAACAGTGATGTTGATGTTTGCTTTGTAGTTGATCCTGATGTTGACAGGCTTGTAATTATTAATGAAGACGGAACAATGTTTAATGAAGAATACACGCTTGTTGCTGTTGCCGATTATGTTCTGGGGCAAACTCCGGGAAACACTGTATCCAATTTGTCGTCGAGCCGTGCCCTGCGCGACATTACTGAAAAACACGGGTGTGTTTACAATTCATCAGCTGTGGGTGAAGTAAATGCGGTTGCAAAAATGAAAGAAACAAATGCAGTGATTGGCGGCGAAGGAAACGGTGGCGTTATTTATCCTGCAAGTCACAGTGGCAGGGATTCACTTGTTGGTGCAGCTTTGTTTTTATCGCACCTTGCCAAAAGTGGGTTAAAATGTTCCGAACTCCGAAAAACCTATCCTGATTATTTTATTTCGAAAAATAAAATTGAGTTAACACCTGAAATTGATGTCGATGCTATTCTCGCCAAAATGAAGGAAAAATATTCAAACGAACAGGTTACTGATATTGATGGAGTAAAAATCGATTTTGCAGAATCGTGGGTTCATCTCCGCAAATCGAATACCGAACCGATAATCCGCATTTATGCCGAAGCAAATTCAATGGAAAAAGCGAATGAACTTGCAGATTCAATAAAAGAAGTAATTAAATCGCTTGCGGTATAGAAAAAAAATTGCCACTGATTCGCAAAGTTTAAACTTGAGTTTTACTTTTAAATCTGTGAATCAGTGGCATTAATTTCTTGTAATTCTTCAACTTATTTTCTTGGTATCGAAACCGAAATTAAACTGGTGCCCAAACATATTTTGCCGGTTTTGCTGATGCCTTCAACAAAAATATGGTAGCGGGCAAGATCGTCGGCTGTGAAAAACTCAATTTTTGCTTCGCCGTTTTCAACAACAACATTAGGGTTCCACAGTAAAGTAGGGCGTTTATCGGGGCGGGCATCATTTATGTTTTCGCTCCCGTATTTAGGCGAATAAAATTCCCGGGGTTGCTGAAAACCAACAACCGACGGCGTAATTCGGCCATGAATAATTCTTTTCCAGTTATTTTCCCATTCTCCTTTCCCCATTTTTGTGAGTACTGCAATAACTCCGTCAGCTCCACGCGATCCATAAATTGAAGATGAATATCCCGATTTTAAAATCTCTATTTTATCGATATCACCCATCGGAATGTTTGTCATATCAGACCAATCAGTGTCGATGCCATCTACAATCAGCAACGGATTTCGCACAGCACCCCTGATCCTCACTTCTTCTCCGGTTACTATTACTCCAGCCACTCGTCCCTGCAAATAATCAAGAATATTAAAATACCTGTCGATATCTTCCTCCAATACAACAAGAGAAATATCAGGATCGCCATAAAGTCTGAAATGCCCGTCACCTGTTACTTTGTTTCCAATTGCCTGTACTTCATCCAAAAGAATTCCTGATTTGACCTGATATTCAGTTTCAGCAATCTGCCGGTAATAATTCTGGCGATAAAACTTCATCGGAATACTGATATTGGCACTACAGTTTTTCAGGTCTTCAGCAGAAAAAATCGAATCTATTTTGTATTGTGATTCTAAAAAAATATCATTCCGCTTGTTTCCTGTTTTTGTTTCGGCATTTATCATTATCAATGCTTTATCTTTTAAATAGAGCTTATCGAAGCCAAAATTCCCGAACTGGTCTGTCCTGGTTTCTTCGAAAAGAAAACTGCCCGAAAACGGACCAATTACCACTTTCCCGTCTTCAACCGGTTTTCCACCCCACTGTTTTACAACATTTCCTTTTATCGAAAGTCCATAATCGGCCCAGCCTGGTAATTCAGCGCCACGAAATTTTTCCAGATCGTTCCAGTAATAACTTCTCCAGCCGTTCACCATCATGGCCAGATCGAGCTTTTCTTCAGCTGAAATATTGCCTTCATCAATAAAAAAGGAAGCCGGTGATTCAATCGCACCTTTCAACTCCGAGTCGAGTAATAAATAACTTTCTATGGTTTGGTTATTTCCGGTTGAACTGAAATAATCTTCATGGACAACAGAAACCGACAGATTTGAAACAATTGTATCAGTAGGCGGAAGCAATGAATAAACATTCATTTTTACCTTTTCGCGGGTTTTAAAATCTTCTTTATTTATTTCCAACCGAATTGCATTGTCGTCCCTGTTTTTAACAAAAACCAATCGTTCGGCAACTGTATTATTTTGCTCGTCGAGCACTGTAATTTTCGATATTCCCAACGGAAACAAACCTTTGAATAAACGTTGTGCATCCTGAAATTCCTTCATCGTAATTTGTGAATAGAAAAGCTCAATTCCCTTATGTGATGCGCGGATTATGTAGTTTTGCGGAACAGTTATTTTAAGGTTGCGGGTTAAGGTAAACAACAGGTAATTTCCATCGGGTTTGTAATGCAGGGAAATTCCATCGGGTTTCGCCTTTTCGAACTGATAATTAAAACCGGGGTAGTCGTCAATCATTGCAAAATAATTTTTCCCTTCCTGCGGCATCATTATAAATTTACCCATTCCTTTGTAATTGGTTCTAAACGAAACCACCTCTTCTCCTGTTTCATCCACTATTTTTCCTTTCACCGAAATCCCTTTCCTTTTTCGTCGATGGCTTTAAAAGCTATATGATTGATCGCATTCAATACAAAAGTTCCACCTTCGGGCAAAAAAGCAACATCAATATTTACAGGCTTTAAATCAGCATCATCATTTGTAATTTCCATTGAATTTTTCGATCCTGACATCCCAATCTTTTTGTGAAACAAACTCTTTTCACCAAAATTTTCGAGGTATTTTGTAAATGCCCGAATGGTATATGTTCCGTCGTCAATTTCAAGAGGCAATTGAAAATCGCCCATTGCAGTTCCGTTTTTTGATAATAATAACCTGCTGGTAATCAGTTTTCCCGAATCAGAAATAAGTTGAACATAAATATTTTTGTAGCCCGAAATCAATTTGTTGTTAATTCCGCTAACCAGGTACGATTTAAACCAGATATCGTCGCCCGGAGCAAACAATTCGCGGTCGATGTGTAGATAAACTTTTTCGTATATTATTGAATTTGAAGTGTCAATCGAATCGTTTTCAAAAGCTAAACAAACCTCTGAAATAAAAAGATTAAATATTATTATAAAATGAAATCGTTTCATTATCAAATATTTTGACCGTTTTACGGTAAATATACAAAATACTGTGTTTCAATTGAAACGATTTCAGAGGGAAAAGTAAAAGTCAGATTAGCAATACAAATTATTAAAGTGCATTGGCTTCAATAAGTACAGGTATTTTAATTTTCATTACTGATTGAATATCATAACTAGCTTCACCTGTAACTACAAATTTAAATCTACCTGTTTTGTTTTGCTTAAGCAGAATAATAAATTGGTTTACCCATTCTTTATCTGTAATTTCTATAATTCCATTTACAGCAGTCAATTCGGTTGTGACATTAAATCCGGTTGTTCCTGCATTTGGATCAACACCATACATTAATTTGCAAGTCGAAATTTTACCGTCGGTTGGAACATCAATTATCTGTATTTTGCTTATTCCACTTACAATAATATCATCGATTTTATTAACATAATCAGCAATATCTTCATTGTCAGATAACGAAAAAGTTGCATTTCCACCAAACTGATATGCAGTAGTTGATAAATTGCCGGATTTAGCCACCAGTGCTGACTGACCAGTGCTTTCAACCGGAATTTCGAAACTCAAATCTGTTTCAATATCTACAGCCGTGGCGTCCTTTATTTTATCGCACGAAACAGAAAATGCAAACACAGCTATTAGCATTAAATAGAGGTAATTTTTCATGATAATTAATTTTATAAATGTGTAGGTTTTGTAAATCAACGCTGAAAATACAAAAAAAGTTATTAACAATTTCGAATATGTTTGTTTTTTTTTAGTTTAATCTATTCAATTTGAAAATGTTAAATTTGAAAAAACGATTTAAAATGAAACAAATTCTACTTTTTGCCAGCCTGCTTTTCATATTTATTTCCTGTAAAAAACAAGTTTTATTTAATCCTGAAATTATTTCCCGGGCAACTGAAAACGGGAAGCAATCAAACGAAGGTTTTGTGCGCAGTTTAAAATTTGTTGACGGTTGGTTAACCAAAACCGACAGCGCAAGCGGTTTGATACCAACAAATCTGACGAGCGCTTCAGATGTTTGGGAGCCTCATAATTCGGCAGCCGATAACTATGCGTTTATGGTTCTAACTGCTTACTTGCTCGATAAAAATTTGTACAACGGAGATATGCTTGAAATGCTTAAAACCGAAAGGAATTGACTTCCCGCGTAAAAACATTGCCTGATGTTTACTCTTTTTCAAAACAGAATTTCAGGTTGGATGAAATCAAAATGAGCCAGATAATTTTTGGAACTTCAGAATATATAAAAGATGGTTTAATACCAATAACCGAATATATTGGAAAATCGCCGTGGCAGGAAAGGATGATGGAAATGCTCGATGATTTGCAGGAATATGCGGGAAATCCAAAAGATCTGGAAATGCTTTTCAAAGACAGACAGGCATCAATTGAAGAAGTTAACGGAGAAATGTTGCAAACACTTTCGCGCATTTACTGGATGACCGGCGATAAAAAATATTTGGATTGGGCTGTTAAAATCGGGGATTATTATTTGCTTGGCGACCGTGATCTTTCTCAAATCGATTATCTACGGATTCGCGATCATGGTTGTGAAATTATTGGCGGATTAAGTGAATTATATGTTACGTTGCATTTTGCAAATCCTGAGAAAAAGGAACTTTATAAAGAACCCTGGTATAAAATATTAGATCGGGTGCTCGAAGTTGGCAGAAATGATGACGGTTTGTTTTACAATGCCATCAATCCAAAAACGGGCGAAATAGTTGATGAAAAAATAGTTGACAACTGGGGCTATGTTTTCGATGCATATTATTCGATTTGGCTTGTCGATAAAAAAGCAGAATACCGAGATGCAGTTTTAAACGGGTTTAAAACCCTGAATGAAAAATACAGAAATTATGCATGGGAAGGTACAAGCCACGACGGATACGCCGATGCTTTGGAAAGTGGTATTAATTTATACAACCGCGAACCTGTTGCTGAATTAAAAAGATGGATAGACAGTGAAATGCAGGTAATGTTTGCCATGCAGCAACCCGATGGAATAATTGGCGGCTGGCACGGCGATGGGAATTTTGCCCGTACCGCAATCATGTACAGCCTTTGGAAATCTCAGGGAGCAACTATTCAACCCTGGCGGAGTGATGTAATTCTGGGCGCTGAGAAAAACGGTAACGAAACGTATTTCGTTTTGACTGCTGAAAAAGATTGGGAAGGAAAACTCATTTTCGACGCGCAACGCCATAAAACCATTTTGAATCTGCCAATTGATTATCCGCGAATTAACCAGTTTCCTGAATGGTTTACCGCAAATGACGGAGAGGAATATTCTGTTGTTTCATCGCAAAAAGAAATTACCGGGAAATACGCTGGGAAACAGTTATTGGAGGGGATTTCAGTGAAATTGAAAGCAGAAGAGCAAATCATACTTTCAGTAAAATAATTGGAAAAATAAATGTTCGTTTTTACTATTTTTAGCGAAACCAAAAACTAAAAGAAATTATCAAATGAAACCAAAAATCCTGCTGCCGTTTTTCATTTTCCTGCTTTTTATCTCTTGCGAAAAACAAAATAACACCCTCGATCTTTCCGGTGAATGGCAATTTCAAATGGATCCTGAAGATGTTGGAATAAATGAAAAATGGTTTGAAACCAACCTTTCCGAATCGGTTAAATTACCAGGTTCGATGGTGGAAAACGGTAAAGGTTTTGATATAACATTGGATACAAAATGGACAGGCGGTGTTCGAAACCCGGAATGGTACAAAGATCCAAACTACGCTCCATATCATGATTCTCTGAATATTCGTTTTCCATATTGGTTGCAGCCACTCAAAAAATATAACGGTGCTGCATGGTATAAAAAAACAATAAATATTCCTGAAAATTGGGCTGAAAAAACCGTGCAGTTGAATCTGGAACGGGTTCACTGGGAATCAAAAGTCTGGATAAACAGCCAGGAAATTGGGATGCAAAACAGTCTGGCTACACCGCACAGATTTAATATCTCTTCGTTTTTAAAACCTGGCGAAAATACAATCACAATTTGTGTTGATAACCGCACAAAAACTGTAGATGTGGGGCATGATTCGCACAGCATTTCAGACCATACACAATCGAACTGGAACGGCATTGTTGGTGATATCTCACTTCAGGAAAAGGGTAAAATTTATTTCGAAAATGTTGAAGTTTTTCCTGATGTTAAAAATAAAACCGTAGAAATCCGTGCAACAGTTTTCAATTCTGAAACAGAGGAAAAACCAATAAAAATTCCGGTTTATGCCAAACTTAAAAATTCAAAGAATAGTACAAAAGCAAAAACATTCAAATTTACAGTCTCTCCTGGCGAAAACATTGTTAAAATGAATTACCCGCTTGGCGAAAACGTGGAGCTTTGGGATGAGTATAATCCAAATGTTTATCAACTTTCATTACGCCTAAAATCAAATGGGATTTCTGATTTTCATTCTGTTGATTTTGGTTTGCGCGATTTCAAAGTTGATGGAAGTCGATTTGCAATTAACGGTCGTCCAGTGTTTTTACGTGGAACTTTAGAGTGCGCCATTTTCCCATTAACAGGTTATCCTCCAACTAAAAATGCAGGGTGGGTAAAAGTTTTTTCTGCCGTAAAAGCACACGGTTTAAATCACGTCAGGTTTCATTCGTGGTGCCCGCCCGATGCGGCTTTTCGGGTAGCCGACAGCATGGGTGTTTATCTTCAGATTGAATGTTCATCATGGGCAAACAGCACAACACGATTAGGAAGTGGTGAACCAATCGATAAATACATTTGGGACGAAAGTAAACGTATTGTACAAGAATATGGGAATCACCCTTCTTTTGTAATGATGGCATATGGAAACGAACCGGGTGGACCAAAATACAGCGAGTTTTTAACCAAATTTGTTTCGCAGTGGAAAGAAACGGACCCACGCAGGGTTTATACCGGCGGAGCAGGCTGGCCAATACTTTCAGTTAATGATTACCACGATATTCCACAACCCCGGATTCAAGGCTGGGGTGAAGAGTTGCGCAGTATAATCAACGCCGAATCACCAAAAACCGATTTCGATTGGAGAAATAAAACTCCGGGAGACGGGATTCCGGTAGTAAGTCATAGAAATCGGGCAATGGTGTGCTTTACCCAAATTTCAAAGTTAAAAATATACAGGAGTTTTAAAGGCCAAAAACTTTGAAATTTTTCAGGAAAGTCTGAACACCCACCACATGGGAGAATTGGCCGACAGTTTTTTACTGGCATCCGGCAAATTACAGACACTTTGTTATAAAGCCGATATTGAAGCAGCAC
>JADIYN010000055.1 GCA_016705335.1 Draconibacterium sp.
ATAATCTTTTTCACCCTGAACAATTAAAATTGGTGTATCCCAGTTTTGAATGAAATTGTGGGGAGAAAATGTATATGAGCGCTGCGCTGCTGCATTTGTTTTATCCCAGTATGCGCCACCGTAATCCCAGTTTACAAACCACATTTCTTCGGTGGTTGTGTACATGTGCTCGAAGTTAAAAATTCCGTCGTGCGCGATAAAAGCCTTAAATCTTTTTTCGTGGTTACCTGCCAGGTACATTACTGAAAAACCGCCATAACTTGCGCCAACCGCACCCAGTTTATCTTTATCAACATAAGATTCTTTAGCAACTTCGTCAATCGCGGTTAATAAATCCTTGATATTCTGTCCGCCATAATCCTTTGAAATCTGTTCGTTCCACTCTTGTCCAAAACCCGGCAAACCCCGGCGGTTTGGAGCAACAATAATATACCCGTTAGCAGCCATCATCTGGAAATTCCACCGGTACGACCAAAACTGGCTGACAGTTCCTTGAGGACCTCCCTGATTATATAACAGTGTAGGATATTTTTTTGAAGGATCGAAATGTGGCGGGTAAATTACCCAGGTGTGCATTTGCTTTCCATCAGTGGTTTCCAGCCAGCGCTCTTCAACTTTCCCAAAAGTCAGTTGCTCGAGAATGCCTTTATTGATAGTAGTAATTGCCTCATCTTTACCTGTAACAGGGTCAACCACATACAATTCAGCAGGTTGCGACATTGAAACTTTTTGAGCCAGTAATTTTTCTCCAGCCACCAATACATTACTGTAATCGTGCACGCCATCTGTCAATCGGGCAAAAGAACCATCCGATAAATCGAGCCTGAAAATTTCTTCAGTCGCTTCAATATTGCTAACGAAATAAATTGATTTTCCATCGGCACTCCAATTCAACCCGGTTGCATTTTGATTAAAATTTTCAGTATAATCTTTCTTTTCTCCTGTTGCCAAATCGGCTACAAACAAACGTATTTTATCGGCTTCATAACCATCACGTTCCATGCTTTCCCATGCAAGTTTTGTTCCATCGGGCGAAAAAACAGGGTTTTGGTCGTAACCCATCATTCCTGAAGTAAAGTTGATTGTTTGACCGGTTTCAATATTGTACAGATAAATATCAGAATTTGTTGAAACAGCATAATCTTTTCCAACTTTTTTCTTACTGGTGTAAGCCAGTGCTTTTCCATCGGGGCTCCATGCAATCTGTTCAATGCCTCCAAAAGGTTTCATTGGCGAATCAAAATGTTCACCTTCCAAAATGTCTTTTCCCTCTCCAATTTTATCTTTTTCATAATCGGCTACAAAAATATGGTTGTAGGTGTAATCATGCCACGAATCCCAATGACGATACATAATGTCATTTTCAAGCCGGGCATTTGCTTTTGGTAAATCCGGGAACAAATCGTTCACACTTTCATCAAGTTTTACGCTTTTCAGGTAGAATATTTTTGATTGATCGGGCGAATAACTGAACCCTGAAATCCCGCCTTCAATATCTGTAATTTGTGTAGCTTTTTTTCCATCCGGATTCATTTCCCACATTTGCACCGAACCGGAAGCCGTGGAAAGATAAGCTATCTTTTTTCCATCGGGTCGCCAAACTATGTTAGATTCATTTTCTCCTGAATTTGACAGGTTTTTTGATTCACCACCTGATACGGGGATTGAATATATATCACGGTACGATTTGTTTTCTTCAATATTATAATAAGTAACTGTAAAAATAACTGTTTCATTATCCGGTGAAACCTTTGCCTCGCCCAATCTGCCAAACGACCACAGAACTTCGGGTGTCATAATGTCGGATGCCAGTTTTGGAGTTTCGGGCAAATAATTTTTTGAAGTTGAACTTGTTTCCTTTTTTGTGCAACTAAACAGAAGTAAAACTGCAATGGTTAAAACTGCTATTTTTTTCATTTGAATCGAATTGAAAGATTTATTCAGCAAAATAACAGAAATGAACTGAGACAACAAATGATTTTTGTACCAGTTTTGCGGTCAATAATAGTCGCACTACTTTGATTTATTTTGATTTCCAAAAGGCATAAATAAAAAAAGACGCCCTTTCAGACGTCTTCTCAAACAAATCAACATTTGATTAGTTGTTTTCACCGTACTTATAAACTCCCTTAAATTCGAAAGGATCTCCATCATAATCTGTGCTTTTCACCGTGTAACGAACCGAGTCGAGCCCGGCAACCTGCAATGAATCAAGATGAAACGACACAAATGCTGTGTACGGAATATCTTCTGAATCATCATTGTTATTGTGTCTCAATTCCAATTGAAACGGTTGGCCTTCAGCAGTCAATTCTCCCGGTTGTTTCACTAGATTGATAAAATGAGTTTGGTTGCGTCCCCAGTATTTCAGCTGGAAATTCAATAAACCGTTTGCGATCCAGGTGTCCTGAACAATAATCGGGTCGTTACCAATGCTGTCTTTATTTGCTTCTGTAATGTCGAGCACACCTTTTGTCAGTACCTTTTTTGCAGAATTTACTTTTACATAATAAGCTGTAACTTCTCCTGCATCATTCAATTTGTCATCAAGAATTGTAAAGTTTAACATTAACCTGTCACCTGCTTCAACTTTTCGGCTTTCACCCGAATAATCATTTTCATTCCAGGGAACATAACCACCAAATGCAACCGGATATAAAATCTCTCCGTCATCCATTACAATTTTATAAGTTTCTGTGCTTTCAATAACACCAAAACCTACCCAAACATCGCTCAATGAATATCCGTCATCATCCAAACATCCTGAAAAAACGAACATGAATCCAACGAGTAATACAAAAATAATCTTCTTCATTCTATTCTCAATTTTTAATTGTTTACTTCACTAAGATTTGGTTTGTTGCTTTTTGGTTGCGTTGGAAATACAAAAAAATATTTTTTACTGACAAATTATCAAAAAGGTTTTTGGCATAATGGTTGTATACAAAATGTACATATCTAAATATTTATATATTTGCATTATGAAACAGGTATCAAATTTATCAGATCTAAAATCACTGACACTATCGAACGAAAAGGTTTGGCTGCTGCTATATAAAAAAGGATCAGAGCAAAGTGACTGTGCCTTTGATAATTTCAGTAAAGCTGAAAGAAATGAAAAAGGCGAAATTCTATGTTCAGCCAATGTAAACGAAGTTAGGGACATTCATACAGAATTTAATCTCACAAGTGTACCTTCACTCCTTTATTTCGAAAACGACACATTGAAAAACGTAATTAAAGGCTGCCACAAATCTGAGCAGTTTAATGCAATTTTTGACAAATCGGTTTTTGTTACGCAAAGTTCAAACAACGAAAAACCACGAAAAAATGTGGTAGTTTATACAACGCCAACTTGCTCGTGGTGTACAACAATTAAACGCCATTTGCAGGAAAATGGAATACAATACCGCGAAGTAAACGTTGCTGCCGACCAGAAAGCCGCCGAAGAAATGGTGAGAAAAAGTGGTCAGCAGGGTGTTCCTCAAAATGAAATTAACGGACAAATAATAGTGGGATTTGACAAAACAAGAATAAATTCGTTGCTGGGAATAAACTAACAACAAGTATTCATGTTTTAATTTAAAAACAGAAATAAAGCAATTATAATTAATTAGTAGAAAATGAGAAAGTTAGTATTTATCCTGGCGGTTGCTGTAATCTCGTTGCAAAGCTGCAACGCCGGCCAGGCAAAAAACAAGGGCAACGAAAATAATGCTAAGGAAACACCGGCCGAAACCGTTTCGCAAAGCAGTGCAACAGAAGGTGGGACTGTTAAACTAAATAAAGCTAAATTTTTAGCTGAAGTTTGGGATTACGAGAATTCTCCAAAAGAATGGAAATATAAAGGTACAAAACCTGCATTGATTGACTTTTACGCTGACTGGTGTGGTCCATGTAAAATTGCAGCGCCTATTTTAGAAGAACTTTCAGGCGAATATGCAGGGAAAATTACAATTTATAAAATTGATACACAGGTAGAACAGGAATTGGCTGCTGTATTTGGAATCCAGGGAATTCCCGCATTTCTGTACATCCCGATAGACGGAAAACCATCAATGACTTCTGGGATTGCACGCTCAAAAGAAGACACAAAAAAAATGTTCAAGGAAAACATTGATAATATGCTGTTGAGCGCGAACTAATGAAATCTTTGAATGGTGGAAAGCTCAAAACTGAGCTGATACTATTCAAAATCATAAATGTTTAATTTAAAGAATTGTAAAAATGAAAGAATTACATCCTATTAACCAAAATGTGCTGTTGGAATTGTCGGAAGACAAAGCAGTGCAAAAAACCGCTTCGGGAATTATTATCCCCGATTCTGCAAAAGAGAAACAGGAAATTGCAAAAGTTGTTGCAATCAGTAACATCGAAAAAGCAGAGATTGTGCCCGGTGACGAGGTTCTCTACAAACCTTATTCTGGAACAGAAATTGATTTTAACGGTAAAAAATACCTGTTGATACCTTATGCTGAAATCCTGTCGAAAGTAGTAGAAACCGAATCAATTTAAGCTGACTTTCAGAGTTTTACATATTCTGCCAAAAAACATTTAAAAAATCGACACGAAAAGCCGGGAGTTTAATTATTACCGGTTTTTTTTGAAGCCCTCTTAATCTCCCCAAGGGGAGAAAATGAGAAATCTTCGTAATTTTTAAAATTTTATTGACGGGAAAGAATGTCCACCAATTCAGCGGCATTAACGTTTTGCTGTTCGCCGCTTTCCATATTTTTTAGTGTGAATGACTTTGCCTGAATTTCAGTTTCACCAGCCAGCACAACATAAGGAATTTCCTTTTTATTGGCATAATTCATCTGCTTTTGCATTTTAGCGTTGTCAGGAAATATTTCTGCATTTATGCCATTCTTTCGCAACTCTGCCAAAACCGGCAAACAGTAGGCTTCTTCTTTTTCTCCGAAATTTACAAACATGACTTTTGTTGTTTCTGTTGATTTCGAAGGAAACAAATTCATCTGAGTTAGAACGTCATAAATACGCTCGGCACCAAAAGAAACACCGACACCTGAAACATTTGGCAATCCAAAAATTCCGGTCAGATCGTCATAACGACCACCACCACAAATACTTCCAATTTCAAAATCTTTTGCTTTTACTTCAAAAATAGCGCCGGTATAATAATTCAATCCACGGGCAAGTGTCAAATCGAGTTCAACTTCAGTTTGAAGTGAAAGATTATTGAGGTACGAAAAGAGCTTTTTAATTTCAGTCACACCTTTAATTCCAATTTCTGAAGTCGCCAAAATTGCCTCCAACTGTGCAGTTTTTTCAATTGAATTGCCTTCCAGAGCCAAAATGGGTTGCAACTTTTCAATTGCTTCATTCGAAACACCTTTTTCTGCCAATTCAGCATTTACTTTTTCCAGGCCAATTTTATCCAGTTTATCAATTGCAACTGTAATATCAATAATCCGATCATTTTCGCCAATCACTTCAGCAATTCCAGCCAATATTTTCCGGTTGTTGATTTTTACTATTGTATTTATTTTCAATCGCTTAAATACATCGTCAATAATTTGAACCAATTCAACTTCATTTAACAAACTATTACTGCCAATCACATCCACATCACACTGGTAAAACTCGCGGTAGCGTCCTTTCTGTGGTCTGTCGGCACGCCAAACCGGTTGAATTTGGTAACGTTTGAACGGAAAAGTTATTTCATTTTGATATTGTACCACAAACCTTGCAAATGGAACAGTAAGATCGTAACGCAAACCTTTTTCCGAAATTTTTGGAGTGAGTTTATTTGAGTTTTTTTCATCTAAAAGTTCATCGGAAACTTTTGAAAGAAAATCACCTGAATTCAGAATTTTGAAAAGCAACTTGTCTCCTTCCTCCCCATACTTCCCTGTTAAAGTTGAAAGATTTTCCATTGCCGGAGTTTCAATAGGCTGAAATCCGTACAAGCGAAATACTTCCTTTATCAAATCGAAAATATAATTCCGTTTCACCATTTCAACAGGTGAAAAATCGCGGGTTCCTTTTGGGATGGAAGGTTTTTGTGCCATTTTGTTATTTTAATTTTAAGGAGGCAAAAGTATAAAAATATGACAACTTGCACCAGAATTGCCCATTCTGAAAATTCGTATATTTGTTGTAACTAATTTTAAGAATCATGGATTACACAATAAGGATTAGCGATACTTCCCCAAAGGCAAAAGCATTATCAACATGTTAAAAGAACTGGCTCAGGATTACCCGTTTCTCCAGGTTTATGAGGATGACATGGAAGAATCGGATGAGTTAATGGCAGAATTGGAATATCGTTATAATGAAGCAATGAAAAATCCGGAAGCAGGGAAAAGTTGGGAAGAAGTAAAAGCCAACCTCATGTCTAAATGAAACAGTACAAAATTGTAATCACTCCAACTGCCCAAAAAGATATTCAAACGGGCAGAAATTGGTACGAGATGCAACAGAGTCTGTTGGGCGATGAATTTATAGATGCAATCGAAAGTGCAATCAAAAAGTACAATCCAATCCCCAACTGTTTTCAATAATTTACAAAAGCATTAGAAGAGCAATGATAAAACGATTCCCTTTTGGAATTTACTATTTTGTAAAAGACGATATTATTAACATTTTCGCTGTTATTCATTTTAGTCGAAATCCAAAGATCTGGAAACAACGAAAGAAATAGCTATGGAAGACAAAGAAAAAAGACGGCCGCTACGGCAGAATTTACACCCAATTAAATGAACTGGTAGGAAAAAGCAACAACCAATCAGCGCGAATGGCGACAATTATTGCAGTACTTCATCATAAAATGGAATACTTCTTCTGGACAGGATTTTATTTACTCGACGACGGGAAAATGACTGTTAATATTTATCAGGGACCGGTTGCCTGTCAGATTTTGGAAAAGGACAAAGGTGTTTGCTGGGCGGCTTTCAATCAAAAGAAAACAATTGTTGTTGAAGACGTTCACGAATTTCCCGGCCACATTGCCTGCGATTCACGCTCAAATTCCGAGATTGTTATTCCTTTCAAAAACAAAGCGGGAGAAATTATTGGGGTTTTAGATGTTGACAGTTCAGAAAAAGCTTCATTTTCGGAAATTGATGCTCGCTGGCTGGAGAAAATACTTGAGTTGGTTCATACTTAATTTTTATTTTAGTCATTTAGATCAAAAGCTTTTTCAAACAAATTTTCAATATCCGTTTCAAAAATAACCACCCTTATTTTGACAAAATCTAAATTTGTGGCTCCATCTTGATTTTCATATTGTAAAATTTAACTTTGGTACTTTTTCAAATTGAAACAATAAACCACAGTAAAATGACAAATCAAAACAGTACCACAATTAAATTCTACAAAGAAGAGCAAATCCCGGTTGAATTACATAAAGTAAGGGTAGTACAAAAACTCTTTTTGAGACCAATTGACGAACGTGCAAAAGCAATGGAAGCTGCCGGATTCAACACATTTCTTTTAGACACCAGCAATGTATTTCTTGATATGTTGACCGACTCGGGCACCAATGCCATGAGCGACAACCAAATTGCATCAATGCACCAGGCTGATGACGCTTATGCAGGTTCGCAAAGTTTTTACCGCATGGAAAAAGCTGTTCGTGATGTTTTTGGCAAACACTATGTTATGCCGGTTCACCAGGGACGCGCAGCAGAAAATATCATTTCGCAGGTATTTATCAAAAAAGGCGATGTAATTCCGATGAATTACCACTTTACCACTACCAAGGAACATATGATGATAAACGGTGGTACGGTTTTGGAAATTTATACAGACAAAGCGCTGAATATTAAAAGTAGTGAACCATTTAAAGGAAACATTGATATTGATAAATTGAAAGCAGTATTTGCTGAATATGGTGCTGAACGCGTAGCATTTGTGCGGATGGAAGCTTCGACCAACTTAATTGGCGGACAACCATTTTCGATGCAAAATATGCGCGACGTTAAAAAAGTTTGCGACGAAAATGGAACAATGATGGTACTTGATGCCAGTTTGATTGGCGAAAATGCATACATGATTAAAAAACGTGAACCTGAATTTGCTAATGCTCAAATTAAAGATATCCTCAATGAAATGTGTGGCTATGCCGACATGGTTTATTTTTCGAGCCGAAAAGTTAGTTCAACCCGTGGTGGTGGTATTTGCACAAACAGCAAAGATTTGTACCTGAAAATGAGAGATTTGCTTGTGTTATTCGAAGGTTTTACAACTTACGGAGGTATGTCAACCCGTGAAATTGAAGCACTTGCAGTTGGTATGTACGAAACCTGCGATGACACAGTAATAAGTCAATCGCCTTCATTTATTGAATATGCAGTGAATTCGCTGGATGCAGTTGGAATTCCTGTTATTACACCTGCAGGAGCATTGGGATGTCATATCGATGCGATGGGTTTCATTCCACAAGTTCCGCAGCAACAATATCCGGCAGGAGCACTTGCAGCAGCTTTGTTTATCGTTTCCGGAATCCGTGGAATGGAAAGGGGAACAATTTCAAGTATCCGCGATGAAAATGGCAATGATATTCTTGCTGACGTTGAGTTGCTTCGTTTAGCTTTTCCAAGAAGGGTTTTCACACTTTCACAAACCAAATTTGTAATAGACAGAGTGAAATGGCTCTATGATAACAGGGAATTGATTGGTGGACTGGAATGGGTTGAAGAACCCCCACTCCTTCGTTTCTTTATGGGCCGGTTAAAACCTGTTGGAAACTGGACAGAGAAATTAATTGCCAAATTCAAAGCCGATTTTGGAGATTCATTGTAAATTAGATAGAAAGAACAGAGCATCAGGTATTGAGACTTTGTTGTAAAAAATATTAAAAAGGGAATCAGTTTTGGTTCCCTTTTTATTTGTCGAATTTTTATTTTCCACTTTAAACTTTCATCTTTAAACTTTAAACTTAGTATTATGACTGATTGGAAAAAAGTCCGCGAAGAATTCCCTGTTTGTAAAAAATATGTTTATCTGAACCCAGCCGGGGGTTCGCCGGTTTCGCAAAGCGCTGCCACCGAAGGGAAAAGGTTTTACGATGAAATGCTTGAATTTGGTGACACTTACTGGGAAACATGGCTCGCACGAACTGAAGAAGTCAGGAATTCACTGGCTGAATTCATTGGTGCTGAGCGCGAAGAAATTGGGTTCACAACAAATACTTCGCATGGAATGAATTTGGTTGCTCAAATGCTGAAAGATAAAGGGACTGTACTAACTATGCGCGATGAATTTCCATCAACTACATTTCCATGGATTAATCAAAAAACTGAAATTAAATTCGTTGAACCGACAAATTATGGCTATTCAATCGATGACATCAAAAAAAACCTGACTCCTGATATAAAAATACTTATTACAAGCTATGTACAATATTGCACAGGTTACAGGCAGGATCTGGAAAAACTTGGAAAATTCTGTGGAGAAAACCATTTGATTTTTGTTGTTAACGCAACCCAGGCGCTTGGCATTTTCCCGGTTGATGTAAAAAAATGCAATATTGATTTTCTGATGTTTACCGGGTTGAAATGGGCAACCGCAGGTTATGGAATTGGCGGATTGTATGTAAACAAAAAATGGCTTGCTCCCGACAATTTCCCGTTTGCAGGTTGGCGAAGTGTTCAAACACCCGGAAAAATGGATAACCTCGATTTGGATTTAAAAAACGAAGCTTCTGTAATCGAATCAGGATGCCCACACTTTCCAAATATTTTTGCACTGGGTGGAGCTTTAAACATGTTCAAAAAAATCGGGGCCGAAAATGTAATGAACAGGGTACTTTTTCTAAATCGTTTAATAGAAGCAAAACTTCGTGAAATAGGAATAGAAATTATTGTTCAGAAAGAAGATAAACATCGGTCGGGAATACTGATTGCAAAAATTCAAAATCCAAAATATGTTGTCGATGAACTTTTCAAAAAAAATATCATTGTTTCAGCAAGGGGCGAAGGAATGCGTGTTTCAGCAAGTATTTTTAACAATGAGGAAGATGTTGAAGAACTAATTAAGCAACTAAAAGAAATCCTAAAATAATTCAGATTTTTATATTCTCTTTTTTCCTATTTCGAAACAAATCCTGTTACATATTAAACAAAATGTATGACCTTTGCTTAATCGATATTCAGAGAAAAATGTTTATTTCGCAAAAATGTTTAAAACCTTGAATTGACAATTAAATTTATTTTAAGTAAATTGTACCTTTATGTATTATTTTTGAAAGAGATTTTCTGATTGAAAAGTAGGTTTAACTAACAAAAAAATGGATTTAAAAATAATTCTTAATAAACAATTAAAATTTCAACATTATGAAAAACAAAATTTTCGTTTCAGTCTTTATTCTTTTTTTTATTGTATCAACAAACAGCTTTGCACAGTTTAATCCTTACACGGATAATTCGAAACTGGTAACAGTTGGATTTGGTGCTTCAGGTTGGGGTATTCCTCTTTTTGTACGTTATGAGATGGCGGTTGCTGATAATATTACAGTTGGAGGCGATTTTTCGTTCCAGTCAAAATCAGAAAAATATGGATCTTACAAATGGAACCACACCATTGTTGGTTTAAATGGAAGAGGAAGTTACCACTTTAATGAACTTTTAAATGCACCTGATGAATGGGATTTTTATGCAGGTGCTACATTGGGATACTATATCTGGAATACAAAATATGATGGAAGTGGAAGTTTTGATTATACTGGTTCCGGAAACGGTGGATTTAGTTTAGGTGCCCACGTTGGCGCGAGGTATTTTATTGACGAAAAACTGGGAATAACAGCTGAAGCTGGTGGTGGTTCTGTATTGACCGGAGGTACAATTGGCGTTACATTCCTGTTTTAAGAAATTATAAGCTATTTCTTAGTTACATTACTGAAATACTGTGCAAAACACAATGAATAAAAGGTGTTTTTGTACAGTATTTTTTATGAAATGTAAAACGAAAAGTTTACTAGTGTAAAACATTAATATAAATTTACTATTATGTTTTGAAGATTAATCAAATGTGAGGTTAAAACATTAACCTTCAGAAATCGTTTTAACGAAGAAACCATTTCGAAGCATTAGTTTCAAAATTTAAAATATTGGTTAATGAAAACACAATCTATTCTCTTTCTAATTCTGGTTGCAACATTCGGTTTTATTTCGTGCAACACTTCCAAAAAAACCGCTAGCGAAAAAGAACTAACTATTGCCGACAATAGTATGACTTCAATTGACTGGCCCGGCTCATATCAGGGAATATTACCCTGTGCCGATTGCGAAGGAATTAAAACCCGGTTGGTTTTAAACAAAGATTTAACTTATAGTCTGAAAACAAGTTATCTGGGAAAAGAAGATAATATTTTTGAAACCAAAGGTACTTTTACATGGGATAAAAGTGGCAGCAAAATAACACTTGACAACCCGGAAAAACAGGTTTATCAGGTTGGCGAAAACAAATTGTTCCACCTCGACAAAAGCGGAAACCGTATAACAGGAGATTTGGCCAACAACTATATTATGGAAAAAGAAAACATTGAAATCACCAATAAATACTGGAAATTAACAGAGTTGAACGGCAAAACTGTGAAAACTAAAAAAGACGCATTTATTAAATTACTTCCGGATGACAATCATTTTACAGGAAACAGTAGTTGCAATGTGCTGAATGGTAGTTTCGAAATGGCAAATACAAACAGTATTACTTTCTCTAAAATACTAATGACAAAAATGGCCTGCATAGATGATAATATTGAGTCAGAATTTGTTGGTGTTTTTGAGGAAATAACCAATTATACCGCTACCTCCGAAGAACTAACTTTGAAAGATGCTACCGGTAATGTGAAAGCAAAATTCGAGTCTGATTATTTTAAGTAATGTATTCGTTACTGAATTTCAATCGGTTTTATTGAAATAAAAATACCTGATAATACATTTTGTACCAGTGCTTTTCGAATTTTTTTCATCAGTAAGTCTGATCTGGAGTGTGTGTTTTTTGTTTTTTAAGCCCGAATCTAAAGTATAATACCAAGGCAGGTAAAGACTTTGACTCCATTCAGTAAATAAATCCTGTTTTTTCCAATCCGAATTATCAACACTATATTCAATTATTCCGGCATCAGGACCGGCAGCTACAGCAATACCAACCGCATTTCCCTTTAAATTGAAATTTGACGATTTTACCCGGAAAATCTCCCACAAGCATTGGCACATCAACATAATTTGAACGCGTTCCTTTTCCGTTTTCAGGTTTCCAGTTTTTAACAAATTCCCATCCTTTTATTTGTTTCGGAGGTTTTGGTTCAACCAAAATACCGTTCGAATAGGAGTATTTATCAAGTGCCGCGGGTATTTCAGAAGTTATTGATTTTCCATTAACCGGGTCATAAACAAATGAATAGTCAAGAAATTGTTTTATCGAACTGAAATAAATGTTTTGCCCAAATGGTGAAGGGTGCAAATCCTTAAAATCATTTTCCCAGTCAAATTCTCCCGCGTCCATCCGACCGGTTACTTCTTTTGCCAGATTAATTGTTGAAATATTGTAATGTTCGGCTACTTTTTCGTGCAGTTGAATGACTTCCGGGATTTTGCCATTTCTGTAAATTTCTATTTTACCTGGATCCACAAAGTGCATAATAACAATATCACACAGCGAATTTGCAGTTTTCGCATGTCGCACTATGCCTTCCATTCCCCGAATTATCGCTTTTGGTTCAGTTTTATTTGTATCATCGTTTACAGCAGCTTCTAAAAACAGCAAATCCACTTTCCCGTTTTTTAAAACATCGCGTTCAAACCTGAAAGCGCCTGGCGTTGAACCCATTGAAGGTATTCCGGCATTTATAAAATCGAAATCAGTTTCGGGAAATTCCTGTTGAAAATACTGACATATTGAATCGCGCCAGCCGGAATTGTATGTTATTGAACCGCCCAGGAAAACTACTCTCCCAATTTTTTCTTTTTCAAACTTGATGGCTGAGTTTATTTAAATTTCCACGAATTGTGTGATAACTTTTTGAATCAATTTTTTGTGCATTGGAAAAAGAAATCATACTAAAGAATAAAACTGAGAAAAAACAAAATATAACATTTCATTTTAACTTGAATAATTGAATGCTTTAAACTTTGAACTCCTGAACTTTAAACTCTACTCACTCCATTCCACTTTTAAGGCGATGTCGCCTCTTCCCGGCGAAGGGTAATCCATTGCAATGTGACCAATATAAAAAAATCCAAGCAATTTTTGCCGGGCTGAATTCCAACAATATCATTTAAAAAGGCAAAAATTCAGGTGTTGCCCAAAATGCACCTAAATCTAAATCAGTGGCTGTTAACCACATATTTTGTACAGCCATTGAAACTGCTGCAATTTCCTGCCATTCAGGAACACGCTCCGCTGCATCGCGTTCAAAAATTATGGCTATAGCAACCGGAACACTTTCAATACTTGATTTGAACTTATCTACTTTTTGTGAATTAAGGGATTCGCCTGACTCAATTTTATTAATCAAAAGAGAATAAATTTCGTTGGAAAGTTTTTGTTTAGACTTGCCTGTATAAACTTTAAAACGCCAGGGTTCGGTATTTTTGTGGTTTGGTGCCCAATTGGCATTTTCCAGAATTCGTTGAATTACCACTTTTGATACTTCCTTCTTTGAAAGGAATTTCGGTGGTGTCGCCCTTCTGCTTTTTATAACATCGCTGATATTTTTATTCATTTTCCTGACAATAAGTATTCTTAAAAACGAACCTGGTTAAAACAAGCTGATTTTTCAAAGTTAAAGAAACTAATTTCGCAAAAAATAATTTTTCTGTTAAGAAAATCAACTAAAAAAAAACGGCGATCAAAAATCGCCGTCAATTTGTATTTTTTTAAGATCTATTTCTCGTAACCCAATATTTTAAACATGTCAACTGCTGATTGTTCGTTTCGATAAACGTAATCAACTATGTTTCCCTTGTCATCACGATCGATAATTACATGTTTTGGTGAAGGTATCAAACAATGTTTTATACCACCGTAACCGCTGATTGCATCCTGATAAGCACCTGTGTGAAAAAATCCCAGATACAGAGGCTCTTCATCTTCTTCGGGATAGGCAGGCAATAATACTTCCTGGTTCAAATCTTCAGAGTTGTAATAATCGGAATGATCGCAACTTATTCCTCCAATATTTACCCGTTTATATTCATTGTTCCATTTGTTGATGGGCAACAAAATAAACTTTTCGAATATCGACCAGGCATCCGGGATTGTGTTCATCAAACTGTTATTTACAATGTACCAGCTTTCGGTATCGTTTTGCTGTTTTTGTTCCAAAACTTCAAAAATTATTGCACCGCTTTCACCTACAGTATATTTCCCAAACTCGGTATAAATATCAGGTTCCTTAACTTTTTCAACCGCACATGTATCTTTAATTGCAGAAACAATTTCGTTAATCATGTATTCATAGTTGTATTCAAATCCGAGATGATTCCTGATTGGAAATCCACCGCCAAGATTAAACGAATCGAGTGTATCACATTGCTTTTTCAAATCAATATACAGTTTCATTGCTTTCTGAAATTCTCCCCAGTAATACAAACTGTCTTTGATTCCTGAATCGACAAAAAAGTGAAGCATTTTTAATTCGAGATTTTCTTTCACCTTAATGTTTTCCATATAAAACTTCAGAATATCATTGTGTCTGATTCCCAAACGCGAAGTATAATAAGAAGATTGAGACTCCTCGTTGATTGCCATTCGGATTCCAATTTTAATCTTTACACCGTTTGACAGCTTTTCTATCCGTTTTAACTCGTTGATACTATCAAGTACAATAATATTATTTCGAAACCCTATTTCCTGAAGATTAAGAATTTTTGCCAAATATTCATCGGTTTTGTATCCATTATGGACAATGACCCGGTTTTTGTCGATTTTTTTATCGCGGTAAAGGCTCAAAATTAAATCAATGTCATAAGCCGATGACGTTTCAAGGTTTACATTTTGCTTTAATGCTTCATTTATTACATGCGAAAAGTGATTACACTTTGTACAGTAACAATAATAATAGTTCCCCTTGTAATTGTTCTTTTTAATTGCCTTGTTGAAAAGATTACGCGCCTTTTTTATTTGATCGCCTATTTTTGGAAGGTAAATAAACCGGAATGGTGTTCCATATTTTTTTATCAGATATTTTAAAGAGATTCCATGAAATGTTAGCGTGTTATCTCTTAAATCGAAGCCTTCCTGTGGAAAGTAATAACTTTGTTCGATCAAATCAAAATAGGTATTTTTCATTACGTAATCATAAAAAATTATTGGTATTTATATTATCGACAAATTAAACTATTTTTTCTGAAAGATTGGGAAAGAATTTTCAAAAGGACATCAATCCGGTCAATAAAATCATATGCGGTGAATGTATTTTTCATATGAATTGCATTCAATGATATATTCAAAATACCATTTATGAATTTATAAATTCATTAAAAAATGCGTAATTTGCTTTTCTGTTTTACAGGTTTTAATAAAACAAAATAGATTTTAAAGTTTCGAAAAAAATCAGAAAAAAATAAATACAAGTCAGAAAAAATGAGCAAAGTTTTAATTATTGGAGCCGGAGGTGTAGGACGTGTTGTTGCAAGCAAATGTGCTGATAATCCGGAAGTATTTTCAGAAATCCTTTTAGCAAGCCGTACTCTTTCGAAATGCGAAATTATTGCACGCGAAGTTGGCAAGGGTCGAATAAAAACAGCACAGGTAAATGCCGACAATGTGCCTGAAGTAGTTGCTTTAATTAATAAATTCAAACCTGAATTGGTGATCAATGTAGCACTTCCGTACCAGGATTTACCAATTATGGATGCTTGTTTGGAGACCGGCGTAAATTATATGGACACAGCTAATTACGAACCAAAAGATGTGGCAAAATTTGAATATAGCTGGCAATGGGCTTATCATAAAAGGTTTAAAGAAAAAGTAATCATGGCGCTACTGGGTTGCGGATTCGATCCGGGAGTTACAGGTATTTATACTGCTTATGCAGCAAAACATCATTTTGATGAAATTCATTATTTAGATATTGTTGATTGTAACGGAGGCGATCATGGTAAGGCATTCGCAACTAATTTTAACCCCGAAATAAACATCCGTGAAATTACTCAAAAAGGAAAATATTGGGAGAACGGGAAATGGATTGAAACCGAGCCATTCGAAATTAAAAAAGCACTCACATATCCAAATATTGGGCAACGGAATTCGTATGTTTTGTATCATGAGGAACTTGAATCACTCGTCAAAAACTACCCTACTTTAAAACGGGCTCGTTTTTGGATGACCTTTGGTGATGAATACTTAACACATTTAAGAGTTATCCAAAATATTGGAATGTCGCGGATAGATGCAGTAAAATTTAAAGGCGTTGATATTATTCCACTTGAATTTCTAAAAGCCGTACTTCCCGATCCGGGTGATTTGGGCGAAAACTACACAGGAGAAACGTCAATTGGTTGCCGCATAAAAGGTTTAAAAGACGGAAAAGAAAAAACCTATTATGTGTGGAATAATTGCAGCCACCAGGTTGCCTACGATGAAACCGGCACTCAGGGAGTGTCATACACAACAGGTGTTCCGGCAATGTTGGGAGCTATGATGATTCTTACCGGCAAATGGAACGGAAAAGGTGTTTTCAATGTTGAAGAATTCAATCCCGACCCGTTTATGGAAAAAATTGGTGAACACGGTTTACCCTGGAATGAAGTTTTCGATATTGATTTAGAAGTATAACAAACAGAGAGCAAGGGGCAAAGTGCAAAGGGTGGAAAAAATTCATAACCTTTTATTCTTGCTCTTTGCCCTAAGCACATAGCGCTTTACCAAATGGATTATTCAAAGATTTATTCTCCTGCTTTTGTTTTGGATGAAAAACTTTTGCGCAAAAACCTTGAATTGATAAACGACGTTCAAAAAAAAGCCGGAATTGAAATTATTCTGGCATTTAAAGGTTTCGCCATGTGGAGTACTTTTCCGCTGGTACGAGAGTATTTAAGCGGAGCCACAGCAAGTTCTTTATTCGAAGCCCGGCTTTGTTTTGAAGAAATGAAAACCCGTGCCCACGTTTATTCCCCTGTTTATTTCGAAAATGAATTTGACGAGTTGATGAGTTACAGCAGTCACATCGTATTTAACTCATTCAATCAATTTAACAAGTTTTATCCTGAAACTAAGAAAACTGATCATCCCATTTCGTGCGGAATTCGTGTAAATCCTGAATATTCTGACGTTGAAACGGATTTGTATAATCCAAGTGCGCCAGGCTCGCGGCTTGGTGTTGGTGCTGATGAATTTCCCGATGATCTGCCCGAAGGAATTGAAGGTCTCCATTTTCATGTTTTATGCGAATCCGATTCGTTTAGTCTCGAAAAGGTACTTGAAAACCTGGAAACTAAATTTGGGAAATACCTGCACCAGGTTAAATGGGTTAACATGGGCGGCGGACATTTAATGACCCGGGAAGGATATAATCACGAACATTTAATTCAGCTTTTGAAAAAGTTTAAACAGAAATATAATGTAAAGGTTATACTTGAACCCGGAAGTGCAATTGCCTGGGAAACCGGCATTTTGCTTTCAACTGTAAAAGATATAGTTGAACATAAAGGAATTAAAACCGCAATACTCAACGTTTCTTTTACAGCCCACATGCCCGATACTTTAGAAATGCCATACCGCCCTAAAATAGTAGGCGCAACAGAGCCAAAAGAAAATAGCAAGTTCCTTTACCGGCTTGGTGGTGTTAGTTGTCTTGCTGGGGATTATATGGAAACTTATGATTTCGGCAAAAAACTCAACATTGGTGATTTGGTAGTTTTTAAAGATATGATTCATTACACAATGGTAAAAACAACAATGTTCAACGGTGTAAATCACCCGGCAATAGTCATTTTGAAGGAGAATGACATTATACAAATAATTAGAAAATTTCAATACGAAGATTTTAAAGGAAGGTTATCCTGATCAGATTTTAGACATATAATATTGTGTATTGAGATTATAAGCAGATTGACCAATTTTACATTTATCAAAATACTAAACCATGAAAAAGAATCTTTTTGTCTTCCTTTGCATTATTTTAAGCTTAAATGTTTTCAGTCAATCACACACCAACGAACGGGCAAAATGGTTTACCGACTCACGTTTTGGAATGTTTATTCATTGGGGTGTGTATAGTGGTGCCGAGGGTTACTGGAAAGGCGAAAAATTGCGTAACGACAATAATTATGCTGAGTGGTTGCAATACAGAAACCGTATTGAAAAAAATGAATATCTCACCTTGCTTGATCGTTTTGATTGGAATGAAATAAATCCTGAAGAATGGGTAATTCTTGCAAAAAAATCAGGGATGAAATATGTTACCTTAACAGCAAAACATCATGATGGTTTTGCTTTATGGGATAGCAAAGTAAGCGAATACGATTTGGGTAATTATACAAACCCGAAACGCGATATTGTAAAAGAATTGGCAGATGCCTGTAAAAAACATGGATTAAAATTAGGCTTATATTATTCTCACTGGGTTGATTGGGAGCACGAATTTGGATGGGACCATACCCGCGAAGTATATGGAATCACACCTGAAGAATACGACATTTACTGGCAACAAAAAGTTATTCCGCAAATGCGGGAACTACTCACAAACTATGGCGAAATAGGTATGATTTGGTTTGATATGTGGATTCATCATTCACAAACCATAGTTTCTAAAGAGCAACTTTTACAACTAAAAGGGTTAATAAGAGAACTACAACCCAATTGTTTGGTTAACTCAAGACTTGGACTCTCAATTGAAGAAGATCCTGATGTAGATTTTAAAACATTAGGAGATAATCAAATCGGAAACCAAAAAGAAGATTTTCCGTGGCAATCGCCGGCAACTGTCGCACATTCATGGGGTTTTCATGCTACCGATTCTGAATGGAAATCAACTACTACCTTGCTCAAAAACCTTATAAATAATGTGAGCCTGAATGGAAATTTCATGTTGAATATTGGACCACGAGCCAATGGTGATGTTCCATTCGAGATTTCGCAGCGAATGCTGGAAATGGGAAAATGGTTGGAAATAAACGGGGAATCGATTTATGGAGCAGAAGCTTTTGACCTTGATAAAGATCTGCATGATTGGGGGAAAATTACATATAAAAAGACAGAAAATGGATTTAAGCTGTTTTTACATGTTTTTAACTGGCCATTGAACAAAGAGTTAGGACTAACAGGTATTTCTTCCATTCCAAAAAATATTTATTCACTTTCCGACAAACAAAAGTCACCACTCAAATTTTCACAAAACGGTTCCTTTACCAGGATAGATTTACCTGATTTACAAACAGGCCCGTACATTTCAGTTATTGTTGTTGAATATGATAAAAAACCAGAATTTACTAATGGGTTGGTTGCTAAAACTATGGAAGGCGGGTATTCTCTGACTCCCAAAAACATAAATCCTGCAGATGAAACCCTTAACATCAAAAGAAAAGAAAGAAGGAACAATGCCCGAATTTGCTGTGTTTAATTGCATAAAACATTAAAATGGAAGCTATATATTGATAACCTGGAGAAAAAAATGTTGACATATCCTATAGTTATCAGAAAAACTCTACTAAAAATAAATTAAAAGTAAAAGCAGCTAATACAAAGTTAATCCACATAATTAAACCCACAGGAAAACAGTTGGAGAACCAAATCAAAACTGGGTTATCGATAATTTCAAATCAAATCGATGGGAAAATAAATTTTCCTGAAAAAGGGTTTTATGAAATTGAACTTGAAATAATTCCAGAAAAAAATGAAGAGCTGAAATTTCAATGGATCTGGATTAATTGAAAATATTTTATTTATGGTAAAAATCGAAATAGTTTTAAATTAAGGATAACTTCCATGCCATTCTTTTCAACAATTGTTAATAACTTCGGTTGATATTCTGTGCATTTATACACCAATAAAATATTGACAAATACCTAATATATGCTGTATATTTGTTTCATCAGACAAGCGATAAAAGGCAGCTTGGAAAGAGTGGAAATGACAAAAGTTACTTAGTTGAAACCAAAAGCATTTCATCCCGGCCTTCGGGAAGGCACACCGGAAAAGCCGAAGTTTGAGCATGGCTAACTGGAAAGTCAAAGTTCAATCAATTATCGGAAGAAAATCCAGAAGTTCTTTCAATATTGAGTCGTCAGGCAGGAGTAGTTCAGGTTTCGATTTGAATCACCAAACTGCACAACACCAAAGGAGTCAAATCCGGAAAGGTTGATTAAATTATGTGGAATCCGCAAGGAAGAAGCAGAAATTACTGACAAACGCTTCGTCCATAAAAGCATCCGGAATGTTTAATGGACAACTTAAAGGTTCAGCCTTAGTAAGCTTTACCAATAAGTCACAGGCAGAAAATAATTCGAAAGAATTACAGAAGCCGGCCACAATAACAGTAGTCTGACACTGAAAGCAACTTAGGTTGCAGCAAGTGAATGGGAACTATTCTTTTAAAAACCTTAGTATTCTTATTTAGTTTCAATATAAATTATTAGAATGTATTATTTTCTTAGAATGGGGTTACTTTTAAACTTTTTAGGATTTATATGTAGGAAGGACGCTTTTCCCTAAATTATTAAATCAATTATTACTTGGAAAGAAAGAAAGGAGACATTTTATGTCTCCTTTTTTCATTACATCCTTTCGGGCATTTCTATTCCCAAAAGGTTCATTCCGTTTTTAACAATCTGTGCGACAGTAGCTGGAAAGAATCAACCTAAAATTTAGTTGATCTTTGTTTGGCTCGGAAAGAATTGAATGTTCATGATAAAACTGATTAAATTCCTTCACTAAATCGTAGCAATAATTTGCAATTATTGCCGGGCTAAAGTTATCTCCTGCCTCTTTTACTGCTTTGGGAAATAATGTGATTCGCTTAAGCAGATCCTTTTCTTTCGATGATAAGGAGTTTATTTTTACATTTTCATCAATTGTTATATTATTTTGTTTGGCTTTTCTTAAAACTGATTTAATACGCGCATATGTATATTGAATAAATGGCCCGGTATTGCCATTAAAATCAATAGATTCAGCTGGGTTAAACATCATGTTTTTCCGAGGATCGACCTTTAAAATAAAGTATTTTAAAGCTCCCAAAGCAATCATTCTAAAAGTGTCTTCAGCATCTTCTTTTGACAATGTTTCCAGTTTTCCCAATTCGGCTGACATATCTCGGGCAACCTGAATCATTTCATCAACCAAATCATCGGCATCAACAACTTTTCCTTCTCTTGATTTCATTTTACCCGAAGGAAGTTCAACCATTCCATATGAAAATGATACAAATCCTTCCCCCATGCAAAACCTAATTTATCCAATATTACTGCTAACACCTGGAAATGATAATTTTGTTCATTTCCAACTATATAAACCATTTTGTCTATTTCAAAATCGTTATATCGCATTTTTGCAGTTCCAATATCCTGGGTCATGTAAACCGACGTGCCATCACTACGCAGCAATATTTTTTGGTCAAGCCCATCGTTTGTTAAATCCGCCCATACTGAACCATCTTCTTTTTGAACAAATATATTTTCTGAAACTCCTCTTAAGACTTCTTCTTTACCAATTAAATATGTTTCTGATTCATAATATATTTTGTCAAAATCTACCCCTAACTTTTTATATGTTACCTCAAAACCATCATAAACCCACCCATTCATTTTTTTCCAAAGATTAACGGTTTCGTCATCTCCTGCTTCCCATTTTAACAACATCTGACGGGCAGCCAAAATAGACGGGGCTTTGTTTTCCGCTTCTTCTTGTGAAAACCCCTTTTCGATTAATTCCTCAATCTCTGCTTTGTATCTTTTATCAAACTCAACATAAAATTCCCCAACAAGGTGATCACCCTTTATTCCTGTGTTTTCCGGAGTTCTTCCTTCTCCCCATTTTTGCCAGGCATACATTGATTTACAAATATGTATCCCCCGATCATTTACTATATTTGTCTTTATTACATTATTTCCGTTCGCTTTCAATATTTCGGAAATTGAAAAACCAAGCAAATTATTTCTGATATGACCGAGATGAAGCGGTTTATTTGTATTAGGCGAAGAATACTCAATCATTACTAATTTGGATTCCTCATCCGGCAAAATAACGCCATAATCTGAATTTTCAATAGGTTGATATCAAATTTCTTAATCCAATAATCATTTGCAATCTTCAAATTTAAAAACCTTTTATTACATTAAAAGATTCTACATCTTTAATCCTTTTCACAATATATTCACCAATCTCCCTACCTGTTTCTTGCTGATTTTTTGAAAAACGAAGAAAAGGAAATACTAACAAGTGTAATATCACCTTCCTAATCTTTTCTTGTATTTTGAACTTGAATCTGATTTTCATCAAGAACAAAATTGTATATATCAAATAATGCACTTTCAGTAGCTTTATGAATTAAGTTTTCAATCTTCATTTTAAGTAATTCTTTTTAGGAATGACAAAGATAATATTTTAAAGGTTGGCCTACTTACAGACAAAAAAAAAGCCCTGCCAAAGGCAGAGCTTTTAATATTTCATTTTGAAATCTTATTTTCTAACTTTCAGAACTTCCCATTCAACCCTACGATTCTTCTTCCTATTGTCTTCAGATGTATTTGGAACCGCTGGTTTGCTTTCTCCATAATTATGAGAACCAACATAAGCATTATTTACACCTTTTGACAGTAAATATTTAACAACTGTTTGAGCACGTTTTTCAGACAATTTCATATTGTATGCATCAGTACCAAGGTTACAGGCATGACCACCAACTACAATATTGAATTCTTTACTTGCAACTAAGGTTTGAACCAATTTATCCAATTCAGCTTTTCCTTCAGGTTTCAAATCAGCTTTATTTAAATCAAAATAAAGTGTTGGAATTACAACATCCTGCCAATCCGGACAACCATTGTTTTCTTTTGAACCAGCTTCATTTGGACATTTATCTTCACAATCAATTACTCCATCACCATCTGAATCTAATGGGCAACCATTTACGTCAACAGGACAACCTTTTGGAGTGTCAGGACATTTATCTTTTGGATCTGGAACACCATCTCCGTCAGTATCAGGACAACCTTTAAATTTAGCTAATCCAGCTACAGTTGGACAATCATCATCTTTGTCAGGAATACCATCACCATCAGTATCAGGACAACCATTAAATTTAGCATCACCTGCCTGGTCCGGGCAATCGTCTTTATAATCAGGAACTCCATCACCATCGCGATCAAGTGGACAACCATTTTCATCAACTGCTACTCCCGGAGGTGTACCAGGACATTTGTCTTTTTTATCAGGAACGCCATCACCATCTTCGTCTTTTGCCTTTCCAAATGAAAATTCAACAATACCAGTTAATTTAAACATGTCATCAGTTGTATAACTGAACTGATAATACTGTTCCTCCTCTGTGTTCCTTCAACACCACTTAAATATCCTGCTTCTATAAACAAAGAAGTATTTGTACTAACCGGAAATTTAAACCTAATCCAGCATTCCATGCAAAACCATTTGCCTGATTATCCCACATCATACCACCACCACCAAATAGGTAAGGTTGAACTTTTGCAGTTTCACTAAACATATAACCATTAAACAATTTGTATCTCAAATTCAGGTAAACATCCTGAAAATCAATACCTCCGCTTTCATAACCACCATTTGAATTCAATCTTAAATCAAAAGATGGACTTAAATAACGACTAATATAAAATTCATGAGCAAATCCGAATTCGGCTTTTTGGTTGTTATGATAAACACCAGGACCTAATCCAATAGCCCATTTACTATCTGCATTTTGGGCAAATGAGGTTCCCAAAACAAAGAAAAGCGATAAGAACAAAAGTGTAATCTTTTTCATAATTTAAATTTTTATAATTGTTTCTATTTTGTAAATCTCAATATAACACGTAATTATTAACAATCCTCAAATAAAATCAATTTAACCTATATCAATAAACATAGATTGACTTTTTTTTAACAAATTTATACAATTATATTAAATATAGTACTTTTAAAGTAAAAATTGTTTGTAATTATTGACATTGAAACAACAGGAAACAACCCTAAATTCGGCAGTATTACTGAATTAGCTATTTATCAGCATAACGGGCAGAAGATTATTAATCAATATTCTACGTTAATAAATCCCGGAATGGATATACCTTATTATATTACAAAACTGACCGGAATTGACAATGAAATGGTTAAGAATGCCCCAAAATTTATGAAATAGCAAAAACTATTGTAGAATTGACTGCAGGGAAGATATTTGTTGCACATAATGTAAATTTTGACTATCAATTTATAAGGAAGAATTCGCAAGAATAGGGTATAATTTTAATAGCAAAACATTATGTACCGTAAAGTTGGCAAGAAGATTTTTACCTGGACACAAATCCTATTCCTTGGGCAAAATTTGTTCTGATTTGGGCATCGAAATAAATGGAAGACATCGTGCATCAGGTGATGCACTTGCAACAGTAAAACTTTTTGAAATTATTCTAAAGAAAATGAAAATCTGAGAAACCAAAAGCAATCAAATAACTTGAAACTTTTTAATTTGCTTTCAATTCAATATTATCATTCGAATCATTACTTTTTCCTGTTTCATCATCCGATTCAGTAAAAACAAGTAACTTCTTATTTTGCAAAGCATTATACCAAATAA
The DNA here is from genome assembly GCA_016705335.1 of Draconibacterium sp. Lineage (GTDB taxonomy): Bacteria > Bacteroidota > Bacteroidia > Bacteroidales > Prolixibacteraceae > Draconibacterium. The sequence continues at coordinate 24,716 of JADIYN010000055.1, forward strand.
AACTTTTTATATCCAGAAATATAAACTCCGATCTTTATCATAATCAGGGACAACTTTTCAAAATATGATTTTAATTCATTTGCTGTTGACTTTGGATTTATTGCTGGTCCACCATTCTCTTTGTCATAAATTGCTTTAAATATATCCTTTAATGGAACATCGCCATTTTCAGTATAAATAGCTATATCCTCTAACGCTGACACTTTTGAAGTTGAATGCACCGGCATTCTTTTTAAAGTTTCCAACGATTCAATAATTATATTATTTTTTGACTCCGCGACCATTTTAAAAAGCCCCGGTTGACCTGAAACTGATAATATTCCTTTTAACATTTTCTTGAAATTTTGCGCGAATATACAATTTTTGTTTTTGTTGAAAAAAATCATTTGCATCAATCAAAATCTAATTGGTATGAGACACCAACTTTTGCCCATGTTCCCGGCTGAATGACATTGCCAATATCAACATAATTTAAAATTGAAAATATTGTTTAAAGAAACATAGAATCTCAAATTTCCCAAAGTGTAATTAATTTTCCCATCAAAAATCCAAAAAGGCTCATATTCAACTTCACTTCCCATGCCATTTTCAAACTGTGTATAAGTGCCTTCCCTATCCTGAAATAGAACTTTCAAATCAATGTAAAATTTCTAAAAACAGTTTGATTTATTGAAACAACAAATTTATGTTTTAAATTGTCCAGAACGTAATATGAAATAAAATCTTGCCCTTCCTCCTTTTCTAAATTATTGTAAAGAAATAATTAAAATTAATATTATTTGGAAGAATTCGCCCAAATTTTTTTTCAAATTAAATTGAATCTGGATTTCAGTTCCGTAACTATTTAATTGAGTAAGATTTTGTGGTTGCCATTTATCAGATTTGATTTAGTTTAACCCAATCAATTATATCCTTACCTTTTCTGTAAAAACCAATCAAATAACCCTTCAATAAATCTGAATTCAATTTAAAACCACCTTCAATAGAAGCTGTTTTTTCAGGTTTTAAATCAGGATTTCCAATATTTGTAGGTCCTTGATAATATAAATCAGTGAAAGTTGGCATTCGTAAAGAAGTATTGAAAGAAGAAAAATATTTACTGATGGGCGAAATTTTATAACCAATATCAATCCCGGAAAGAAATTAATCCCAGTGCCACTTTCAGAAATATAATTACTTAATAACCCTGCACTTAATGTCCATTTATTTGAATAATAAACATGTTCCAGAAAACCAGAAATTGTATTCCGGGTTTTTGATTTGGTAAAACTGCATCTTCACTGGAACATTTACAGGCGAATCCATTTCTTCACCCAAAACATTACTTAAAATATTTTCTGAACGAAACTCAATCCCGATAGCAGATTTTCCCAAATTTGACTGAACCCATGAATTAAGATTTCCTCCATAAGTATTGGTTAAATGGTAATTATGAGTAGTGTACCATGACTGGGGATTATCGCGAAAAAGTTCAAAACGATCCTGATTCCTGCGCCAATACACTGCGGGAGTTAAATGTATTTTTGAATTTGATTCCCATTTTAACGATGAAATTAACGTTTTGATTTCCTCAAACTGATTGGGGTATTTTGGCGTATAAAAACTGTTAGCACCAAATTTTTTTTCTGAAAATCCAACCTGAAAGCTCATTTTTCCGTTTGAAACGTCAAGTTTATTGGAATAAAAAAGGTTGAAAATGTCAAAATCAGTATTCTCTATATAACCGTCAGAACGTTTTTTATTAAGCGAAAATGATTGTTGAAATTTGCCGGTCAGAACCGAAGCAGATAAATCACCATCGAAATATCCAAAACTACCTCCGCTTAATTGTAATTTTGCCAAATTGATTTCTGTTGACGGGTAACAATATTAATCGCACCCGAAAATGCATTTGGTCCATAAACACTTGCAGCGGACCCTCAAGAATTTCAATCCGCTCAATCTGACTTAAACTTACAGGGATATTTAAATTGTGGTGACCGGTTTGGGGGTCGGTTATGTTGATACCGTTTACAAGGATTAACGTCTGGTCGAAAGTACCGCCTCTTATGCTAACATCAGCTTGCACTCCTTCTGCTCCTCGTTGCCGAATATCAACTCCGGCAACGTACTCAAGCAAATCCTGAACACTTTGAGCTGGTGAAGACTCAATTTCCTTTCTCTCAATCACGGAAACAATCCGTGCCACCTGTGAATACAACGCAGGTGATCGTTGCGCGCTGATCTCGATCTCATCAAGATCATATTCCAATTTTACTTCAGTTGTATCCTTGACAATTTCAATTGCATTTGCCGGAACAGATAGTAAATAGTTTATCGATAAAACAGAAATCAGAACAACCCTGTTAATTGACTGGAATACCGAATAACTTTTACGCTTCCATTTACTGAAAAATAAAACCTTTTGAACGCTTTTTCTAATATCTACTCTTTTCATTATATAAAAATGAGTGGCGAATATACAATTTGAAAATTAAATCATAAAACTTCAATTTTGTTTACCTTTTCACAAAATATTAAAACATAAGTAGTTACATAACAAACAACTTATTCTAAAATTGTTCATTGCATGATAAATATTCTTTATACAGGATAGAAAAAATCAAAAATAAAAAACCTAAAAAGTATTTTATCTGAGGTATTTGAGACTTATATTTGTTTAGACAAATTAAAAATAAGACACCATGACTCAAGTACAATTTAACAACGCGTTACTTGGTTTAAGTAATAAATTGCATTATTACGCATTAAGCCTGACTTCAGATTCTGAAAGAGCAGATGACCTATTACAGGAAACTTTTCTGAAGGCTTTAACATATCGTGATAAATTTGCACAGAATACAAACTTTAAAGCATGGATTTATACTATCATGAAAAATACTTTCATTAATGACTATCGTAGAAATGTAAAAACTAAAAATACATTTGATGGTTCAAATAATGATTTTCACCTGCTTGGTTTCTAAAGATAAAGTCTATCCGGGGCCAGATTCGTTTTATAGTTCAAAGGAAATTAATAAAACAATTGATGCACTTGAAGATGACTACAAAGTTCCATTTACAATGTTTTTAGATGGTTATAAATACAAAGAAATTGCTGAAGAATTGGTTTTACCTCTTGGAACTGTTAAAAGCCGAATTTTCTTCACCCGCAAAAAACTGGAAAAAGCATTAAAAGATTATTCAAATAATTAATATTTTCCTTTTATTATATATAAAAGATTCTCAATTGAGAATCTTTTTTTTTTTAATCAATCAATTAGAAATTGAATTATGAAAAGAATTGCTGTTCATCTGGCTGAAGGTTTTGAAAAAATTGAATTTATTATATTGACGTTTCACCCGGCAGATTAAAAGATTTATTCCAGATTGTAACATGAAAAACTTGAAGTTGTAGGTTCTCATGGAATAAAAATTATTGCCGATAAATTATTTAAAGAAGTTGATTATGAACTAATTGATATGATAATTCTACCGGGTGGCATGCCTGGAGCGGCCAATTTAAATGAACATTTAGGGCTTCGTGAACAAATATTGAATTTTAATGAAAGTAAAAAAATGTTGGCGGCAATTTGCGCAGCACCACTGGTTTTTGGCAACCTGGGAATCCTGAAAAACAAAAAGGCCACTTGCTTTCCGGGTTATGAAAACCAGCTACACGGAGCAATAGCAACTGGTGAAAATCTTGAAGTAGCGAAAATATAATAACTGGAAAGGTGCCGGAGTTGCAATGATTTTGCTCTAAAAATTGCTGAAATACTAAAAACAAAGTTTGCCGACGACCTGGGAAAGAAAATGATCGTTTTAAATAGGCAAACACAAACTTAACTTTTTCCTGCAATCCAATTTCGTGCGTTTACAAAAGCCTGTATCCAAGGCGCAATTTCGTCCATTTTCTTTTCAGTCGGATAATAAGGCCAGTGCCATGGTTTGAATCCCCTTTCAAGGTGAGGCATCATAACCAAATGTCGTCCATTATCAGAACAAAGAGAAGCAGCTGAATAGTGTGAACCATTTGGATTTGCCGGATATTCATCATGGCAATATTTCATAGGAATATTATATTGTTGCTCGTTGAATGGCAAATAGAATTTTCCCTCACCATGTGCAACCCAAATTCCTAATTTCATACCGTTCATGTTACCCAGCATTACTGATTTATTTTCCAAAATATCTACGTTAAAAAAGTTGATTCAAATTTGCCCGATTCATTATGTAACATTTTTGGATGAATGCTATGATCAGGATAAACCAAGCCCAGTTCAACCATTACCTGGCAGCCGTTACAAACGCCCAGACTTAGCGTATCTTCTCGCTTATAAAAATTTTCCAGTGCAATTCGCGCCTTTTCATTATACTTAAATGCACCGGCCCAACCTTTTGCAGAACCCAACACATCGGAATTTGAGAATCCACCGACAAAAACAATCATATTCAAATCCTCAAGCGTTTCTCTGCCTGAGATTAAATCTGTCATGTGCACATCTTTCACATCCATTCCGGCGAGGTACATTGCATAAGCCATTTCCCGATCGCCGTTTACACCCTTTTCGCGAATTATTGCTGCTTTTATACCCGATAATTTTCGACGATTCATGTCAATTCCCAAATCAGCAGCTTTGCCTGTAAAGCTTTTAAAATCATATTGAAGTTCAAACTTTTTATAGTTCGAAAAACGTTGCAATGCAAGCTCGTTCCCGCTTTGTTTCCGGTCAAGTAAATAAGAAGTTTTAAACCACAAATCGCGCAGCGAATCGATATCAAAATCAACTTCATTTTCAAAATTTACAACCCTGACTTTCCTGTAAGGAACTGCGGTTCCAATTACAATAAAATTCACTTCACTTTCAGTCAAAAACTTTTTAACTTTTTCATTGTCAGAACACTGGATTACTATTCCAGGGTTTTCGCTAAAAAGGACTTTAACCAAATCCTTTTCGCCAATTCCTGAAAGGTTAATTTTCATTCCGCCTTTATTTCCGCTGAAACACATTTCGAGAAGTGTTGTAATCAATCCACCGGATGAAATATCGTGGCCAGCCAAAATCAAACCTTGTTCAATCAGTTTTTGAACCGTATCAAATGCTGATTTAAATTTTGATGAACTTGCAACAGTAGGCGCATTTTTGCCCAATTTATTAATGGTCTGGGCAAAGGCACTTCCACCTAAAGCTCGTTCACAAAACGACATATCGATAAAAAGAATCTCTTTACTTTCATCGTTTACCAAAACCGGTTCAACCACTTTTCTGCAATCAGAAACTTCTCCTGAAGCTGAAATAATTACAGTTCCAGGCGAATAAACAACCCCATCTTTATATTTCTGGGTCATCGACATTGAATCTTTTCCGGTGGGGATATTAATTCCCAATTCGCAGGCAAAATCACTCGATGCTTTTACCGCTTCATAAATGCGTGCATTTTCGCCCGGATTTTTGCAGGCCACATCCAGTTGGCGCTCAGCGATACACTTTTAAGATGATCAGTAAGTGGGGCCCAGATTATATTTGTTAGCGATTCAGCTATCGACAATATCGAACCTTTTGGAGCATCAACCAATCCTGCAACCGGAGCATGTCCGATAGAGGTTGCGAAACCGGCTATTCCCTTATAATCCAGCGTAATCACACCAACATTGTTTAATGGAAGATGTAGTTTTCCAGCGCCCTGTTGTTTTGCAATTCTCCCGGTTACTGAACGGTCAACTTTATTGGTTAGCCAATCTTTACTTGCAACTGATTCAAGTTGAAGCACATTTTCAACCAAAGTATTTATATCTTCTGCTTTATATTCAAGTTCATCAAAATCAGGAAACAAAGTAGTATCCTCCAAAACGGTTTTAGGTGGATTTCCAAACATATAACCCAACTGCCAATCAATGGCTTTTTCACCGGTTTTCGAGTTTTCAAAAGTAAATTGCATGTCGCCGGTAGCTTCACCAATGTTATAAATTGGTGCACGTTCACGCTCTGCAATTTTTGTCAGCAACTCCACATGTTCCTGTTTCATCACCAATCCCATTCGTTCCTGAGACTCATTTCCTATAATTTCTTTTTGAGATAGCGTAGGGTCGCCAACAGGTAGCTTTGAAGTATCTATTTTTCCGCCGGTTGATTCAACCAACTCAGAAAGGCAATTTAAATGTCCGCCAGCGCCGTGATCGTGAATAGAAATAATTGGGTTTTCATCTGCTTCGCTTAAAGCACGTATTGCGTTGTAAACCCTTTTTTGCATTTCGGGGTTGGCACGCTGAACCGCATTTAATTCAATATTATTTTCGAATTCACCGGTTGCAACAGATGAAACTGCGCCACCACCCATTCCAATCCTATAATTATCGCCTCCCAGTAAAATTACACGATCACCTTTTTGGGGTTCACTTTTCAGACTGTCCTTTTTATTTCCGAAACCAATTCCTCCAGCCAGCATTATAACTTTATCGTAGCCATATTTTTTAAACTTCTCAAAATGTTCAAAAGTCAAAACCGATCCGGTAATTAAGGGTTGTCCGAATTTATTACCGAAATCACTGGCACCATTTGAGGCTTTTATCAGAATTTCTTCCGGAGTTTGATATAACCAATCACGTTCTTCGGTTGCCTGTTCCCAAGGGCGTTCAGCTTCAGTCCGTGGATACGAAGTCATATAAACAGCTGTTCCGGCAATTGGCAAACTTCCTTTACCGCCGGCAATCCTATCGCGTATCTCGCCGCCTGTTCCAGTTGCTGCCCCATTAAAAGGTTCAACAGTAGTTGGAAAATTGTGTGTTTCAGCTTTTAATGAAAGTACTGTTTCAATATCTTTTATTTGAAAAAAATCTGGTTTGTCCTGTGTTTTTGGTGCAAACTGTTCAACTACCGGACCTTGTACAAACGAGCAGTTATCTTTATAAGCCAGAAATAATTTTATTTGGATTTTCTTTTGAAGTTTTTTTAATCATCTGAAAAGTGACGATTCCATCTCTTTTCCATCAATAACAAAAGTTCCGTTGAATATTTTATGACGGCAATGCTCTGAATTTACCTGCGCGAAACCATAAACTTCGCCATCAGTAAGTGGTCGCCCCATTTCTTTCGAAACATTATCAAGATATTGAATTTCGTTAGCACTTAACGCAAGACCTTCTTTTTCATTGAATTCGGCAATATCGAAAATATTCAATATAGGTTCCGGCTGTTTGTTTATTGTAAAAATTATTTGGGTGAGATTTTGATACAAACGCTGTAACATTGGGTCGTAATGTGCTTTTTCATTTTCCACCTGAAAAAATTCCTCCATCCTCAAAATGCCTTCAACGCCCATGTTTTGCGTAATTTCAACTGCATTTGTGCTCCAGGGTGTAAGCATTTCTTTTCGTGGCCCAACAAACCAGCCTTCCAGCGAATTTTCAGAAATATAAACTGATTCAGAGAATAACCAGTTTAACTTCTCAATGCTTTCCTGTGTCAATTGATTTGCAGTGTGAACAGCAATAATACTATTGTTTTTGGTTCTGAAAAATTGAATCATTTTGAAGCGATTTTTTTAGTGGAAAATGTTAATAAACACCTGGCAAAGATAAAAAATAATCAGGGGCGATTAAATCAAGTTTTAAGAAAGGGCGGCTTAGTTTTCAACATCAATAAAGTTAAATTGGCTTAAAATTAAGGTTGGTCAGCTATTTTCTTTTTACTTTGGATAAAAATTAAAATTCAATGAAGCTAATTTATATTCTTGTTTTTACTCTTTCGCTGTTTTCATGCAGCCAGCAGCGGAAGTCTTCAAAAAATGTACGTTGGAAAACCGCAATCTGTTTTGTCGAAAGAATTTGGACATCCCAAAGCAATTCTTGACCAGGAAAATGAAAAAGTTTATGTTTATGAAATTGTTAAGGAGTTAAAAAGTACCACAATAAATCAGGGAAAACTAACTATGGATCCGATGGTTTCACCCGTGGTTGAGAAAACTGAACGCTACTATTTTACAGTTAAGAATGAAAAAATAATTAAAGTAAAGGTGGAAGAAGAATACCAGCGATAACCGCAAGAATTTAGAAGTAAAAAAACGATTTGATTTTAAATAAATTTTATAGTTTTGCACCACGTTTTTTTGAAATAAAATATTGCCCAGATGGTGATCCCGATAATTATCGGGAGGTTGACACGCTGAGCAATCGTTCTTTTAAAATATTGTAATCTATCGCCCAGATGGTGAAATTGGTAGACACGCCAGCTTGAGGGGCTGGTGCTCGCAAGGGTGTGCAAGTTCGAGTCTTGTTCTGGGCACCGAAAACAAACAATTAAAAACGCAATAAACTTAATATCAAGTTATTGCGTTTTTTATTTATCAACTTTTTCCCCGCATTTTCCCCGCAAAAACTAATTTTAACTACAATATTGAAGAATAATTTTAATAAGATTAAATTTAATTCAAGTGCATTAATCCAAATACATCCTAATGATTCCATGAACAGTTTTTCAAAAAAGGAACAACAAACCCTAAAACTGAAAATTTTTTTTAGACAAACTGCCAACAGTTTTAAACTGAAATTTTCATAAGTGCTTATTAGACCCTATTGATAATTTCTGATTTTTTGCTATTTATTTCACTCCCGAATTCTCGGCAAAAATACTGTATTACTGTGGTTTATCATATCATTGAATTCTTTTTCTTTCTAGTATGCTATCCCCACCCTTCATTTGGTTTGTTTCCCATAATAGATAGCTCCGCCTTTAACCACCTCCTTAAATTTCAATTTGGGAACTGTTAATGGAATCCCGTTTAATGTAGCCGACTGAATATAAATATTCTCTTCAGAATTGTTTATTGTCTTGATGACAAAGGGTTTTCCATCACTGTACATTTTATCAACATGGATGGTAATTTCGTCGTATAAGGGTGAAGTGAGGTCAAAGATCGGCTCATCGGTTACCCCACCATTCATTTCGAACAAACCCATGGAGGCATTACAAACCACCCTCCCATTTGTCCTTCGTCTTCGTCGCCTTCCCAGCCATGGTAGGGAGTATTCCCGTAATATTTATCGAGAATAGCACGCGAATATTTTTGTGTGAGCCAGGGTTTTCCGGAATAATTGAACAGGAAAGAAGCTTGCATATTTCCTTCATTTCCGTGATTGACATAATATTCAAAAGCTACATCCTGATGCCTGTCGAATGCGTGTGCGGCAAAGTTGTGCTTCACTGACCTTTCAAATCCCTCTTCCAGCCTGGTACTGAACAATTCTTTTCCCATTAGGTTGACCAAACCAGTAATATCGTGAGGTACATACCAGGTATATTGCCAACTGTTACCTTCAATCCAGCTCTTTCCCGAAAACAACTCCCAATCCTTTATCCATCTGCCCGATTTCTCTTTGGGCATTTGCCACTTCAATTCAGGGTGAAAACTGATTTTTCCAGTTTTCGGATCGTTTCGAAGAAATTCGTAATCAGCCTCTTGTTCATTGCTTTGGCTAATTAGGCAGCAAAAATCGGTGTAAGCATAATCGAGTGTGCGGGATGCAGCATCGACTTCAAGTGGTACATAACCCAGCGTTATATATATCCAAACGTTCCATACCGAAAGACCATTGCCTGGAATGCGTTTCCCCTGCTCCATCCCCATTGTGCTTCACTGCCTGATAGAGTTTATTGACATCGTAATTCCTGATCCCTTTTGGTAAGCCGATACCATTAGAGCTATCTCGTGGGTTACTTCCATGATACCTGTCATTTTTATCCCTGTCGGGCCGTTATTGGTCCAGCCGGTTTTGTCGAAAAGCTCTAACTCAGTGGTTACCCAATTGTTCATAATATCCGGGGCTACCAGGAGAGGATGGTGTTGAAGTTCCAGAATGTGTTCCAGAATGCATCGCCGCCATACATTGCCCCACCTGAAGGTAGCTGCTGGATTTTGTTTAAGGGATCAGCATATCGGCCATCCACATCACTCCAGGTTTGTTTGGCAAAACTGCGGTAGAAATTGGTGTAGAATTTTTGCATATTTTCTTCACTTCCAGTAACCTCAATGGTCGAAAGCAACTTGTTCCAGCTTTGACGAGCCGCGGCAACAACTTCACCAAAATTCCAGCCAAACGGCTCGAGTTCAGTTTTCAGATTGTTGTCTGCTCCCTCCATATCCACCAACGAAAGGCCAACTTTCATCATGATAGATTCGCCTGCTTTGACAGAATAATTCACATATGCTCCAACATCGCCCTTACCTGATATTTTGCTTCCGTTGAGGGTGAAGTTATTGCTCTCCCATCCGTTAAATGAACTGAAAGGTTTATTAAACTCAATGACAAAATGCAGTTTGTAAACTCCGGACGATTCGGCTCGTGTCAGCGCATAGCCTTCGATGGTGTTGCCATTTACTTTTTCTATCACGGCATCTTCAATGTCGAAGCGATACTCATACGGGAAATTCAAAACAAGCAGGATTCTGGCATTTTCAACATCTTTATTGAAAGTGTATTTGTGAAATCCGCAATGGGTTGTAGCAGTGAGTTCGGCTTTGCAATCCGCATCGTAAAGTTCGCAGGAATAATAACCCGGCGAAGCAATTTCGGTTTCCTTTAATATGCGGGAGTGAAAACCAGCCCCTGCACCGCGGTATGCTTTCGAACTTGCACCATTTTCTGTCGTGAAATCCTGCGTTTGCGGCATTACCATCAGTCCTGCCATCGTCCAGGCATGAATATGGCTAAAGCCGGTAACGTTCATAATCGAATAATCGTACCCTGCCATCCAGCCCGATTCCTGGTTGTCGGGCCCAAGTTGTACCATTCCGTATGGCACTCCGGCATATGGCCCAAGCATCCAACGCGAATTGGACGTACCGGTAAAAACATTCACATAATCAACTGGGGCTTTCTGTGCAAATGCAGCAAAATGTATCGGAATAAGAGGGCGAATGCAATAATATTGCAAGTATTCAACAGCCTGGTCTTTCTTGGCATGAAATAAGTATTTTCTTTCATAAGTCACATTTTTATTTCTCCGCGTTCACTTCATCAGATAGTAGCCTGAAATCTGCATTATTGTTTATCGGGTCGAACTGATATGATGCTTCGGGTTGCCAGGATTTGATTGAATCGTTTTGTCAGCTCTTTTTCAAATCCTGAGTTTCGGAATGATATAAAATGTACATGCCGTTAGTTTCAAATGTGTCGGTCACTTCAACATTTCCCTCTGCAATCTTCACTTTTACATCCGAAATACCTTCGTGGGTAACTTTACTGCCGCATCGCATTTTTGCAAATAAGCAGGAATCTTAAACGTCATCATTTCGCTGCGTCTTCCCGAAGATATAAATTGGTTTGATTTTGATACTTCATATTTCAGGTCGATGGCAAAAAGTCGTGCAAATCAGGACCGGCAAGCACATTCCAGGTCGATATCCAAACGGTTTTGCCACCACGAAGGTGTGGTTTAAAGCAGTTCGCCCACCACCATTATTTCGCGGTTTACCCTTTGTATTTCGGCCAGGCTGCCCCCGGTTATTGATCACTGTTTTTCCTCCCATGTTGAACCAGTATAATGAGGTGGCACCATTGGCAATGGCTTCGTAAGCCTGGATACGCATTTCCAGGTTATTGGGATTTCCGGCGTTTTTACGTGCCCGGCTTCCCCAGTCGTCGGCCATAGCCTGTGTCCATGCTGCCACCTGATTGGGATAGCTGATGCGGTTCAGCGTGCGCATATAATCGCCAATGGTTTCGAGCGGCGAACCCCATTTCACATTCTTACCTCCCTTTTTCATATACTCGCCCCATTTGTCGGCATGTGGCGCAACTACCCGGTAAGCATCGAAATGGGCAAAATCGACCCCTCCCGCATAAAGGAAAAAGCCTGGTTCGTGCGACAGTGTTAAAGTGATGGGGAAACCTGAATTCTGAAAGTGGTGTAATAATTCGTAAATCTCCAGGATGGTCTTTTACCAAACTGCGGTTCTCCAAGAACCCGAACCATGAATGGTTCTCAACGCTTTTAGTCGGCAGTCGAAGCCTCTGCCTCCAGTTTTGAAAATCTTTTCATCGGATATTTTCCGACCATTCCTTGTTGGCTAAGAAAGCCGTTGCATCACCGTTTACAGTATTAAAATGCATGAACTTCATGGTTTTGCAATAGGCTTCACTTTTGCCCAGTAGATTGAAGTCCCAGCCTAACCCAATGTCAAAATTGATTATCATTGGTTTCACAACGTAGTACATTTTCTCAACTGCAGAATTCCGGTTTATTTCAAATTCAAGAATTATTTCACCGAAAGGCAGTTTTCCTGTTTCAACAAAAGCACCATTCATGCCATGAGCTGGAATGTTTCCCTGCTCTGCAAACCAGGTCATTTTTTCAGGCACGAATGATTGACTCCATGAGTGCTCAGCGTACGTTTTCCCTGCTTTCCAGATTTTTACCTGCCCGATTTTGGCTTCTTTATCTGCATCGTTGTTGAAATACACATAAAAACCATCGGGGAAACTGGAACCTTCGCTTGAGTTAAATACAATCCGCGAGGCATAAAAATCGGGCGTTTTAATTTGAATATGCTTTTCGGTTGTTTTGCCGCTTATTTTATCCCTGAATTTCAGATGTGATTCCATTAGCGCAGAAATTGCGGTCCACTACATTCAGCAGGTAAATAACCATGGAAGTTGCCGGAATTTCTGTTGACATTTTTGTGGATGTTTCCCTGATATCAGGTACATCACAATACGAAACCATATTTGAATTGATTAACTCCTGCCCGGTTTTCCCATTGAACA
>JADIYN010000056.1 GCA_016705335.1 Draconibacterium sp.
TGTTAATAACATTAACACTCTTTTAAACATTGTATTCTCATTTGCACAACCTGGCTACCACCACGTATACATCTCAGCATTGGCAACACAACCCATCGATTTTGGCCCGTTTGTGGTAACCGGACCCGGAACAATACAGTTGATTTACAATGGCAACAGATCGGCTACCGGAGGTGTAATAATTATTCCGGGTTCAATTCCTAAACCTGCAATTTTCGATATCAAATTATGTCAGGGCCGAAACGTAACAATTACTTATGACCCTACAACCATATTAACTTACCTTGGCAATAATCTCACATTAAATATAGGTCCCACTGAACACGGATTAAGTGGTTCAACTTTTCCGGTAACCGGCGATTGTAACTTTATTACCACCATCCGGGTGGGCGGCACTCTTGAAGTTCCGGGCGGTTCTGTTGTTGGTGTTTACACCGGAAGTTTCTCAATGACATTTAAACAGGAATAATGAGAGTATTTAATCCATATAATCTGAAGTTAATAAAACACATTATCCCGAAAATGCGTTTAGCTATCGGATTATTGGTATTCATCATTATTTTACTGTCAATTAAAGTTTATGCGGTTGAAGAAATAATTGATATAAAATTAGATCCGGTTGTTTCTTTTGATGAAGTGCCTGTTGGTTTATTGCAACCGTTACCTGAGGTTTGAAACAGATGTTGTAATAACTGAAAGCAATAAAGTTTACATCAATATTGAAGGCTTGTTCAGAAATCTGGGGATAAAATGTATTTCAGGGAATGAGAGCGGTGTTTTAACCGGATTTATTGAAAATGAAAGCAAAACTTATCGCATCGACTTTAATTCAAATCAAATTACGATAGGAGAAAAAATAATAAGAGCTGCCAACGGATTCATGAAAGAATCGGGAGCCATTTATATTGAATCGACAGTTATTACAGAAGCTTTTGGATTACAAATTATTTTCAATTACCGTTCACTTTCCATAAAACTTGAGTCTGATTTTGAGTTGCCTGTTATTAAACAAATGCGTTTGGAGCAAATGCGGCAAAATGTTTCAAAATTGCAGGATAAAAGAATCGTGGCAGACACAATTATACAACGTGATTATCATTTTTTAAAATTTGGAACGATGGATTGGTCAATTTCGTCATTTCAAACAACAGGAGAAAAAACCAACAACAGATTTTATTTCGGTTTGGGAACTGAATTGCTGTACGGACAATTTAATGTTTCAGCAGAATATAACGATCAATATAAATTTGACAAACGCCGTATTGATTATAACTGGCGCTGGGTTGACAACGGCAAAAATGCAATCAAACAGGCCCAGCTTGGTAAAATTTACAACCAAAGTATTTCGTTTTTAGAAGCGCCTTTAGTTGGAGCTGCTGTAAGTAACGCTCCTACAACCCTTCGAAAAGCATCAGGTTTTTATAATATAAACGAATATACCGAACCAAACTGGACTGTTGAACTTTATCTTAACGATATTCTGGTTGATTTTACACGTCAGATGCTATTTTTGCCTGCCAAATCGCTGGAATACAGTGTGTCAGGTGGAGTTTTGCAGGATTACAAAAACAGCAGGTTTGGGAAGGGAGTTGTAAACTATGGTATAAGTAATTTTTTAACCCTTGGAGCTGGTGTTGAGTATTTGTCAAGTATTGAGGTTAATCCTTATATTCCTTATGCAAACCTTGCTTTTCAGCCGTTTGGCAAATTGATTCTTAACCTGGAATATGCACACAATGTGCGAAGCAAAGGTTTAATGAAATCATTATTTTGGGAAAAGCGCTTTTGGAAATTGATTATGCCGATTTTGTGAAAGGACAATTGGCAACACGGTTTAATGCCGATGAGGAACTAAAAGTCAGGGTTTCTTTCCCTTTTAAAAAGAATTCCTTTTCAGGCTTTACAAAATTCAATTATAATCAACGCATTTACGATGCTTTTAATTATAACAGGATTAGTGCAGTTTTTCGGAATATTATAAAAATTACAGCGCCAATTTATCAGCAAACCTCAACTGGATGAACAATGAAACACCATATTTTACTACAAATTTGGCTGTTTCATACCGAATGAAAGGTGGCTTGGTTATTCGTCCATCGGCTGAATATGTTGTTACCGATAACGGTTTTACGATATAAAGCAGAAATGAAAAGAGAGTTGCCAAAGCCTATTTCGCTTTATCTTATGAAAAAAGTCTTTACTTCAATACCGATAATGTGTTTCTAACTTTCAGGTATGACCTGCCATTCGCGCGCGCCGGAATAACTGCATCATACGGAAACAACAGAGCTTCTTTCGCCGAAAGTGCACAGGGAAGTGTGGCATTCGGGGGTAATAAAACTGTTAAATCTGGCAATAATTCATCTTTAGGCAAAGGCGGAATTTTGTTTTATCCATTCCTTGATTTGAATCAAAACGGAGTTTTTGATAAAGGCGAGCAAATGGTGTTGTTGTCATCGGTAAAAGTTTCAGGTGGCCGGGCGGTAATCAGCGAAAACGATTCGATAGTGCGCATTTCCGATTTAAATGCTTTTGTTGATTATACAGTTGAATTTTCAAATGCCGATTTGGAAAATATCTCGTGGCGGTTTAAACATAAAACTTACCAGGTTCTTGTTGATCCCAATCAGTATAAACGGGTTTATGTTCCGATAGTTTCTGTGGGCGAAGTATCCGGAATGGTGTATTTAAATAAGGATAATGATTGAAAGGAATTGGCAGGATACTATTGCAAATTTACAATGAGCAGGAAACACTGTGGCCGAAACATTAAGCGAGTCGGATGGATATTTTAGTTATCTGGGGCTAAAACCGGGTAATTATACCATGCAGGTTGACCCTGATCAGCTCGGTAAACTCAAATATCAATCGAAGCCGTTACAGCAAAAAATTGTCGTTAAATCTTCGGCTGAAGGTGATATTGTTGATGGACTTAATTTTGTAATTACCAAAATTAACGACTAAGAGATGAAAACAGTACCTAAAAAATAATACGTTTTCCTTAAATCCTGTAATGTGTAAAGATATCAGGTGTGACAGCATTTTTCATTCAACATTTAGATTATGGGTTGGTATTGTAATTTTCTTATTTGCCATTTTGCTGCCGGCAACTGTTTTTGCACAGGCTGCTGCAACCTGGAATTATAACACACGAACAGGTACAACAGGAACAACTTACAGCTGGATTGATTGTACAACAGGCGTTAATATTGTTTCTGGTGATGATACTCAGGCTTCTGTTTCCTGGCCTTTTAACTTTAATTTTTATGATAACAATTATACAACTGCCAATAATTTAAGCGTTGCTACCAATGGTTTTATTCGCCTTGACGGTATTGCTGTAGGAAGCAACTATTCCGGAGCTAGTGCTTACAACCTAACAAGCACCACAACAACATTCGGGCAAATTATTGCAATGGGAATTTATGATGATTATGTAGGTAGGACTACTTCCTCCTGGGCACGATCATTAGTTACCGGAACAGCCCCAAACCGTATATTTACTATTGAATACAAGAATATAGAAATTAGTTATAATGCCAGCAAGTATGCCAATATACAAGTTAGTTTTTATGAAACTGTAAACAAAGTAGTGTTAAAATTCGGTACTGACAACGTTACTCAGACAGGCGCAGACATGGGGATTCACAGCGGCGTAAGCGGTTATTTTAATAAATGGCAGGAAGTTCAAAGTGGCACAAATAATACATGGATTGAATATACTCCACCTTATATTGAAGTTAATGCAACAACTGGTACTTCGGTGGCTTTTTACCCAACACTAAAAGCTGCTTTTGATAAAATAAATGACGGAACTCATCGGGAACTATTACAATTAAAATAAATGATAATACAACTGAATTGGCTTCTGCAATTCTGAATGCAAGCGGCACGGGAAGTGCCAGTTATTCTTCAGTAAAAATATACCCAACTGAAACAGGACTTTCAATCAGCGGAAATTTACCAACACCACTTATTGATTTAAACGGTGCTGATAATGTGACTATTGATGGGCGGGTAAATGCCACAGGAACAAACAAAGATTTGACAATTAACAACACAAGTACATCATTAACATCCGGAACATCAACTGTCCGTTTCATCAATGATGCCTCAAATAATACTATTAAATATTGCAATATAAAAGGCTCGGAAACATCTGCTGCCAGTGGTATCTTATTTATTTCCACCACCTCATTCAGTACAGGAAACGATAATAATATCATAAGCAATAATGACATTACCAGCTCAGTTTCGGCCAATCGTCCGGTAAATGCCATTTATTCATTAGGTACTTCCGGGAAAAACAACAGTGGAAATATTATCAGCACAAATAACATTTACGATTTTTTAAACCGTGGTGCTGCTTCCAATGGTATTCTTCTCTCTGCATATACATTTGAATGGACAATTGACGGAAATAGTTTTTATGAAACAGCATCTTTCATTCCTACAGCAAGCGTGGCGTACAATGCCATACAAATCAGCAATACTTCGGGATATGGATTTATTGTTACAAATAATTATATCGGTGGAAATTCGGCGCTTTGCGGAGGAACAGCCTGGACGAAAACAAACGCTGCCAATAATGCCTTTACTGCAATAAATTTAGATGTTAGCACAAGTACTGCCAGTTCTGTTCAAAACAATACAATTCAAAACTTTAACTGGAGCAATTCCGGCGGCTCTGATTGGGTGGGTATTAATATAGGTGGTGGGAATGTGAATATTGGTACTGATAGCGGTAATTTAATCGGGAACTCAGGTGGCACAGCATCAATTGTTGTTACAAACGGTGCCACTGGAAACACTTTAAACGGAATAAGAGTGGCAGGAACCGGAACCGTAGATATTCAAAAAAATGTTATTGCAGGTATTAGAACTGCTACTCCAAATTCAGGATATGGTTTTCATTTATTGGCTATCGAAAAAACTAATGTGGCAGGAGACATTAACATTTCAAACAATACAATTGGCAGCACAACAATTTCGAACAGTTTGCTAGCCGGATCTGTTGCCTCAGTTAATTTTCAGCAAGTGTACGGAATCAGAAGTCAGGGAACAGGTGCCACAACAATTTCAAACAATACAGTATCAAACATTACCAATTCTGTTACAAGTACAAACATTAGTTCCCGAACTGTTGGAATTGAAACTGGTTTTGGTAGCAACAGTATTGCAAACAACGTTATAACGAATATTTCAACTGCCAGTGCGCAAACCGGAGCAAATTTAAATGCCGCAGCAGCAGGTATATCTCAGTTAAGTAATACTGTGGGTACAACACAAACGGTCATAAAAAACAGTGTAAAAACAATCAAAAATACGCATGTAACTGCCCGAACCGACATTTATGGCATATTTATGCAATGTCCAATTTCAGGAACACATGAAATTCTTCAAAATTTTGTCCAGGGATTCTCGTTTTCTTCGTCAAACACAGGTAGTATTTATAATGGAATAATGTTGAACTCCGGTGCGGTTACCTGTGCAAATAACGTAATATCCGCAGGTGCTTCCAGCCTTGGTTATGGCATTAATGGAATATGGGACAATGGTGGGACAGGTAACAATACAAAGGTTTATTTTAATACAGTTTATATTGGCGGTTCAGTGAGCTTAGGAACAAGTAGTGCCACAACAGGATTGTACAGTTTTGCTAATAATTCAACACGCGATTACCGCAATAATATTTTAGTAAATGCCCGAATAGGAGGCACAGCAAATAGTAACTATTCAATTTATTTGGCAGGAACAACAAACTTAACCATCAATTATAATGATTATGTATTTCCAGCCGGGAGCATTCTTGGCAAAACCGGGACAACAAACAGGGCTGACCTTGCTGCCTGGAAAACCGGTACCGGACAGGATGCAAACAGTTTAAATACTGAACCTGATTTTGCTTCAGCCGGAGACACAAATGCTGAAAATTATATTCCATCGGCATTGTTGCCGGGGGTTGATGGTACAGGAATTACAATCGATTACAACGATGTAACAAGGCTGTCAATACCTCAAATGGGTGCGTTTGTTTCAGCAGGAGTTCGTGTTTGGACAGGAGCAACAAGTACTGATTTTGCAACTTCGTCAAACTGGGCAAATGGTGTGGTTCCTTCGGATGGTGAAGATGTAGTTTTTGCTGCTTCTCCGGTAAGAAACTGCGTTTTGGATCAGGCAAGGGTTATTCGTTCAATTAACAATGGTCAAAGCACTTATCAATTTATTCTCAATGGCAAAGCACTTACATTAACAGGTGATTTGACACTAACCAATGGTGCAAAGGTTGATGCATCGGCTACAGGTTCAGTTTTAATACTCGCTGGTACAGTAGCACAAACTTTGCCGGTGGGAGCATTTGTTGGCAGCACCATTGCAGGGCTAACTTTAAATAATTCATTGGGTCTGTCCCTGCTGGAAAGCGTAACGATTAGCGAAGCCCTCACTTTATCCAATGGTTCATTATCAATTGGTGCAAACACACTTACAATAAATGGTTCGATCACAAAAACAACAGGAACATTAACCGGAGGGAGTTCCAGTAATATAATTATTGGCGGAAGCGGAGCAAGCACAGATCTTCCTTCAGTTACACTTAACAACTTAACTTTAAACCGAAACAATGGAATTAGCCTGAGCGGAAATGTGTCGGTTGGGGGAACTCTGGCGCTAACGGCGGGTACATTAACGGTTGACACAAATACTTTAACCATTACCGGAAACTCGCCAACAGTTACGAGCGGAAATATAAATGCTGGTAATGCCTCAGCAAGTCTCGAGTTTACCAATTCATCCGGTATTACTCTGCCAGCTTCTGTTTTTTCAGGAGCAATTCAAAATCTAACGATAAACGGTGGCGGAATAACAGCAAATAACGATATTACAGTAAATGGCATCCTTAATTTACAAAGCGCCAATCCGTTGGCAATAAAAGGTAGCCTCGATATGAATTCGTACACCCTGAATATGGGTGTTTCAGCAACAACAACCGGTATTGGCGATGTTACAGGTACAATCAAACGACAGCACACTTTCACCGGAAATGTGTCATACAGTTTTGGCAATGAATACACCACAATAACTTTTATCAATACAGGTACAAAACCTGGCTGGGTAAGTTGTAAAGTTAGTATTGGAACGGAACCAGACTGGAGAAGTTCAGCGGTAAAAAGAGTTTATAGTTTCGCAAAAGATGCAGGAGATGATCGGGTAAATATTAGTTTGCATTACCTCGATTCAGAACTGGACCCAACGGAAACAGATGAATCGAAACTGGTATTTTGGGATGCCCACAACGGACCGACCTGGGATCCTGTTGAACCTCACGGTAAATCGAATCACAATGCTACAAACAATTGGGTTGAATTAGCCGGAATGTCAATTGGGTATTTAGCACCCTCCGGTACATTGGATTTTAAACAATGGGGATTAAGCTTTTCAACTAATACCAGAATCATCTGGACCGGCTGGGAAAATAACGGAGACTGGAGTTCTGCAAGTAACTGGAATGGAGGCGTTCCAACATCCGCAGACGATGTATTAATTCCTTCGGGTTTGATAACAACTTATCCAACCAATAATTCTCTTTCAGGATCGGTGCCAGCTGTCGCAAAATCCCTTGAAATTGAAGCTGGTGCTTCGGTTACAGTTGATTCTTATGATATAACAATATACGGTAAAACAGGTGCCTGGATAAATAATGGAACATTTGTGCCAGGTACCGGAAATGTTATTTTCTCAAATGGAAATATTACAAATGTAGTTTCAATTGGGGGAACCACAAATTTCAACAATTTGACAGTTAATGATAATACTTATATACAACCAGTATCAGGAAGCGTTATTAGGATTGCCGGGACTTTAACTGCAGGTAGCGGAAGTATTCTTGACTTTGTCGCTACAAATAATACAATTGAGTTTAACGGTCCAGGGCAAACTGTTGTAAATCCAATTGGTCCCGGAACCGATACCGGATATCACAATTTAATTCTGAGTGGAAGTGGAATTAAAACAATGCCTGCCGCAGCTTTGTATATTACTGATGAATTTAAATTATCAGGAACTGTCACAATCACTGCAGCCTCTGAAATAACAATTGGTAACGAACTGGAGATTTTAGATGACGCAACATTTGCCACGGGAAACTTCGATCACACCATTGGCGGGCATTTTGATAACAGAGGAACTTTCATTGCTTCACCCGGAACAAACATTACCCTGAATGGAACAGCAATACAAAATATTTATGGGGATTCCCCAACGACTTTTGAAAAATTAACCATAAATAATGCAGCAGGAGTCGATATATTTACGGATATAACAGTGAATGATGAACTTACACTCACCAATGGAAATTTAAACGTAGGCACAACAACTTTAACTTTAAATGGTGACATTGCAAAAACCTCCGGTTTCCTGAATGTAAATACTTCATCATCATTGATTTTTGGCGGGGCTTCGGCATTGTCACTAAGCGGTGACCTGTTTGCAACTGTGCCTGATATAAATAACCTGACGATTAACAGAACTGGTGGTGTTACTTTTGCCAGTGATATTGAAGTAAACGGAATTCTTAATCTGCAAAGTTCAAATCCAACTGATTTTATTGGAAGTCTGCATATGGGAGGCAATACACTGACAATGGGTGAAAATGCTACAACAATAGGCATTGGCGACGTTACCGGGAGAATAAAAAGAACCACTATTTTACCCAATGTGGAATATACTTTTGGAAATAAATTTTCAAGTGTTACTTTTCCAAATATTGGTACATTGCCAACACAAATAACCCTGAAAGTTAGCATTGGTACTGTGCCCACCTGGAAAACAGACGGAATTAAACGGGTTTATGATATCAGTCAAATAGGTGGAAGCGGCACAAGGGCAATTATTAAATCACGTTATTTAGACAGTGAATTAAACGGGAATAACGAAAATAATCTGAGTTTCTTTGCTTATGTATTTCCAACCTCAACCTTGTTAGACCGCGGACTTACCGAAATAAACACGACAGAGAACTGGATTACATTGAGTAATGCAGATTTTGGAAATCTCCCTTCGGTTTTGGAGTAATAGAACATGGTTTTGGGGTGTCATCATCTGAAGTTATTACCTGGGATGGAAGTGAAAGTACGGATTGGTTTGATCCTTACAACTGGATTCCGGCTTTTGCTCCTTCAATAACAAAAGTGGTTATTATTTCTGATGCCGCAACCACACCCAATGATCCGCTGATAACGGCAAACAGCAGCACTATCGTAAAAACTGTCAGCATTCAGACGGGCGGAATCTTAAATGCGGGAGCGAACAGTCAGCTCACAGTTAACGGGGCAAGCGGAGCCTGGAGTAATACCGGTACTTTCAATGCGGGTACCGGAAAAGTGATTTTCAACCATGGTGTACTTTCCGATATTGTAACAGTATCCGGAACTACTGATTTCTATAATATTGAAGTTAGGTCAAATACTGCAATGCAACCTGTTGCAGGAAATGTATTAAGAATTGCCGGTGTTGGATCTGCTGACATAACCAGTGTTGTTGATTTTTCAACCATAAATAATACTGTTGAGTGGAACGGAACAGATCAATTCATTGTTAACCCAATAGGATTTAGTGGCAATAGTGGTTATTATAACCTTATTCTCAGTGGTAGTGGAGCAAAAACCATTCAGAATACTGCGATGAATATTCAGGGTGATTTTACAGTTTCGGGCACAACTTCAGCCACAGCCAATGCTGCTATAACAACAAACGGAAACTTAAAAATAGAATCGGGTGCAACATTTAATACAGGAAATTATAACCATATTTTAAAGGGCAACTTTCAAAACAACGGAACATTCACTGTTGCTTCAGGTAATTCAATTGCCTTTGGTGGTAGTGTTTCACAAACAATAAGTGGAAGTTCTACTACTAATTTCCATATTTTAAAAATTGATAATATAGCGGGAGTAATTCAATCATCATTGGTAAATGTGAATTCTTCTTTACAATTAAATAATGGAAATTTTACTATTGGAAACACAACTCTAAGTATTAACGGCTCAATTTCACATATCTCGGGTTATTTAAGTGTAAGCAGCATATCATCTTTAATTTTTGGGGGAAGCACCACTTTGATATTGGAAAATAATTTTTTTAACACAGCTCCTACACTCGATAATTTAACTATAAACAGAGCAGGAGGGGTTGTACTTGCTAATCAAAGTATAACTGTAAATGGTGTGTTGGATTTAATTTCAGGAACATTTACTATTGGCGCCAATACATTAACTCTGGCTGGTAGCTCACCAACCCGCACAAATGGAACAATCAATGCAGGTAATGCTTTGGCAACATTGGTTTTTGCCAATCCGGCGCCGGTAACTTTACCCGGCTCTATTTTTAACGGAAATGTAAACAACCTTACCATAAATGGCGCAGGAGGAATAACAGCCGGGAGCGACATTACCATGATCAATATTCTCAACTTGCAAAGCGCCAATCCAACTGCTTTTAAAGGAAGTCTGGACATGGGCAACTTTACAATCAATATGGGAGCAAATGCAACTACCGCTGGTATTGGTGATGTTACAGGTATTGTAAAAAGAGAACACACTTTTTTAAATGGTGTTGAATATAGTTTTGGAAATCAATATACCAACTTGAATTTTCTGGGAGTAACCAGTAACACAAAACCAACCTGGGTGAGTTGTAAAATTTCCATTGGAGCAACTCCAACGTGGAGAGGTGAAGCTGTTAAACGTTTTTACAGTTTTGCTCAAAGTGGTGGAACAGATAGAATGATTGTTAAATTGCATTATCTCGATTCAGAATTACATGATACAGAAACCGATGAAACACAACTTGTTTTCTGGGACGCATATGATCCTGCATTAGCACCAAATAATTTTATTTTGACATACCCCGGAATCAAAACGGTCATGATGCAACCAACAACTGGATAGAACTTGTAGGACCAGCCATAAATTATTTGGCTACCTCTGCCACTTTGGATGTTAAACAATGGGGATTAAGCTATTCTAATGTTACAACACACAAATGGATTGGCCTTGGTTCTGTTTCTTATCCCGGCGACTGGAGTTTGCCAGGCCATTGGGAAGGAGGAGTACCACACGTAGGAGACGATGTATTGATTCCGGCAACTTTACCAAACGGAAGTTCGGGTTATCCCTATCGTAATCTTCTTCCTGTTATTTCTCCTGCAATGGCGAAATCAGTTGAAATAGAACCAGGAGCTATCTTAAATGCAAATGGTTATAACATTACAGTTTCAGGTTACGGCGATACATGGGTAAATAATGGAACATTTACAGCCGGTAGTGGAACAGTAATCTTTAATCACGGAAATGAGAATGATGTTGTTACCCTAAAAGGAACCACCAATTTTAACAATCTTACGGTTAGTAGTAAAACATTTCTGCAGGCAGCTTCAGGAAGTACAACCAGGATTGAGGGCATATTTAATTCTGAAAGTGACAGTAAATTAGATTTTATAAGTAATACTAATACCGTTGAATACAATGGTTCTGCTTCACAAAACATAGTTAACCTACCCTCTGAATCTTCAGCTGGTTATAATCACCTAATCCTGAGTGGCGGTGGCACAAAAACCTTTTCTCCTGAATGAACTGAAAATATATGGAAATCTCATCACAAATGCGGCGGTGTCAGCAACAGGCAACACACTTACATTCAATTGGATCAGCAGCACAAAGTATTAACGGTACAATATCACCTGCATTAAATAATTTAACCATTTCCAATACTTCCAGCACAGTTACCTCATCGGTAGATTTAACCTGCTCGGGTAATTTTACAAATTCAGGTGAGTTTGATATGACAAGCGCTGTACTTGCAGTTGCAGGAACAATAACAAATACAGGAACAGTAAAAACCGCTTCACAAAGCGCTTCACCATTACCATCAGGAAAAACATGGGGTGGTACTGTTCAGTATTACAACAGTACGGGTAATCAAACTGCAGTTGATGGAACGTTTAATAATCTTACATTTAGTAATACAAGCGGAATTCAAACTGCTTCGGGAAATCTTACTGTTAACGGAACTTTAACTACAACTCTGGGTGGTTTTCTGAATATGGCTACCAACCAACTGCTTGGTACTTTATCAACCATAAACAATGGCGGGAACAATCCAAACCCAAAACACAAGCGCTGCACCAATTCCGGCAAATAAAACATGGGGAGGTACAATTCAATATAATGCGCTGGCAGGTGGCCAAACCGTTACGGTCGGTAGTTACAATATTTTAACGCTGAGCAATATCGGCGGCACCCAAACAGCAAGTGGCGATATTTCAGCAGCAACATTCAACACAACAACCGGTGGAACAATAAATATGGGAACAAATGTTCTCTCTGTAACAAATGTTTCGCATTCAGGAATTTTAAGAACCCAAAATTCTTCTTCTACTCCTTTCACTGCCGGACTTACCTGGGGTGGAACAGTTGTTTTCGATGGCACAGTTGGGCAAACAATTCCTGCATCAACGTTTAATAACCTGACCATAAGCAATATTACCGGAGTAACTGCAGCAGCTAATCAAACCATAAATGGAATCTTAAATCTTAGCGTTGCCAATCCGGATGCCACGCATGGAAGCCTTGATATGTCAACTTTTACACTGAATCTGGGCGCAAATGCCAACACCATCGGAATCGGCGATGTGACGGGAATTATCTCCAGAACAACATTTATAGTAAATACCATTTATACCTATGGAAATACAAACCAATATTTGTTTTTTCCAAATACGCCTGGTCAATCCCTTCCAGATGAGGTAGTGGTTAGAATTTCTTTGCTTTCAACTGCTCCCAACTGGGTAACGAATGGCACCCGTCGCCTGTATGAAATATCACAAACTGATGGCATAGGTACAAAAGCATTGTTTCGGGCTAATTATTTAGACAGTGAATTAGCTGGCGGAATTGATGAAAGTTTGCTTTCAATCTGGTCCCGTGCATATCAGGACGATGCTTATATAACAGATGAGGGCTGGTCAGACTACAATTCAACTGAAAACTGGATTACACTTTCTGACGTCGATTTTCAATATTTACCAGCTGGTTTGGGAAACTTTGAAGTTACCCTGGCACCAACAAGCCAGGTTTTCAAAACATGGAATGGAAGTCAGAATACAACCGATTGGAACACTGCATCGAACTGGACTCCCAATGGTGTGCCAACCTCTGTTCTGGGAATAGTTATTCCCAATGTCAGCAGTTCAAATAACTTTTCACCTGATTTACCTGTTGATGCTGAAGGACAATATCTTATTATTCAGGACGGTGGTATTTTAAACACAGTATCAAATGCCGAATTAACACTTTCAGGAAATGGGAATGTGTGGTCTGCCGAAGCAGGTTCAACCTTTAATCCGGGCAATAGCAATGTAATCTTTACAGGTAATATTTCTGGTGGAGCTATAACAATAGCAGGAAACACTGATTTCTACAATATAACAATTTCCGCAAATACTACTTTAAGACCTGGCGTTGATTCTAATATCGGAATTGCAAATACCATAACAAATAACGGTGTTTTAGATGCTGCATCAACGCATAATACTATTGAATTTAAGAAAGACGGAGATTATTCAATACCAAATCCAAATGGCGACACACCTGGTTACCATACATTAATTTTAAGTGGAACAGGCACCAAAACCTTACCTGCATCTCTTGATATCTGGCATGATTTCATAAACAATGGAACTGTTGATGCCGGTACCGGAGTTGTAAATATTAATGGCATCTATAGTTTACAAAATATTGGCGGTACGAGTTCAACCAACTTTTATGATCTTGTAGTTGCCAATACTTCAGGTACAACTACTACTTCGGCCAATATCACTGCCAGTAATTCACTCATTGTTGATGCGGGTACAATTTTACAACCGGGTTCAACAAACACAGTTGGAGGAAGCGGAACTCTTACCGGAAGCGGTACAGTAAAAGTAACTGGACTTGGTGGTATAAATAGTTTATGCACTCAATATCCAAGTATTTCAAAAGATTTAACAAATCTTACGCTGGACTACAATGGGGCTGGCAATCAAACAGTTTGTGCTGAAAACTATGGAAATTTGTTTATTAGTCCTAACGGAACCCGAACCGTAACGTTTGCAAGTTCAGGAATAATAGGTGTAGCCGGAGTTTTGATCCGGATCAGACATTAACTGATTATGTTGTTACCGGCTCAACCATGAATTCCAACGGTACAGGCTCGCAAACCGTCCCTGCATTTAATTATTATAATGTGATTGTGTCGGGAGACAGGGTGGCGGAACTGTTACACTGGTTAATGGCGGTACAATTGGAATTGCTGGCCATAGCACAGTATCGGCTACCAATGCAAACTTCCTCATTACCAACAATACAATTGATATTAATGGAAGTGGTGACCAAATATTGATCCTTTTACTTTTTGAATGTGATATTCAGTGGTGGAGGCACCAAAACCATCAGGAGATTTAGCAGTAATTGGAAGTTTTACAGTAGAATCAGGTGTTACACTGGATATGAGTTCTTCCAAATTAGCAGGAACTTTTAACGGTGGTATCAATAATAATGGAACTGTTAGAACTTCCAATACAAGTGCTACTCCTTACCAGCCGGAATAAACTGGGGTGGAACAATTGAATATGATGGAAGTCTAGCACAAACAGTAGTTCAAGGCAATTATAACAATCTTGTAATGAGTGGTGCTGGTGGTGGAACAACTGATGCAGATATTGCAATTAGCGGTGTTTTGAATCTAAGTCATAACAATTCTGATTTTCAGGGAGTTTTACATACCGGAAGTAATACGCTCAATATGGGAGAATCGGGCACAACTATTGGCACAGGCGATGTTACAGGAATTGTAAAACGGGAACATGCATTTTTAAATGGAGTAAATTACAGTTTTGGAAACCAATTTACAACCATCAATTTCTTAGGTGTTGAAGGAGCTACAAAACCAACCTGAGTAAGTTGTAAAATTGAAATTGGCACTGCTCCTGAATGGAGATCTTCAAATGTGAAAAGAATATATAGTTTTCTTCAAGAAGGTGGAACCGACCGTACCTACACAAAACTGCATTATCTCGATTCTGAATTAAATGCATCGGAAACGGATGAAAGTAAAATCGTTATGTACACCGATAAAGATGGCTTAGGCTACAGGTGATAATACTGTATCTCTTGGGGAAAACTCAAATGATACGGGTAATAATTGGGTGGAGTTGCTGGGTATGGCAATTAACCAAATCGCCACATCGTCAACTACTTATGCAAAGGCATATGGCTTAGGTTATACCAATGTTTCTAAAATTACGTGGACAGGTTTAGGTGCAGCTTTGTATCACGGAGATTGGAGTTGCCCGGCAACTGGTTGGGTGGAGTTCCTACTGCCAGCGATGATGTGTTAATTCCTGCCGGACTAACAACTGCTTATCCTTACCGAAATCTTCTTTCGGCCTTAGCTCCTTCTAACATTAAAACACTCGAAATTGAAAACGGGGCAATGGTCAATTAAATGATTATGATATCACAATCTCAGGAGATGCCAATGCGTGGGTTAATAACGGAACTTTCAATGCCGGAACAGTTCGGTTATTTTTAACAATGGCAATAGTTCAAATGCAGTAACAATTTCCGGTAATACCAATTTTTATAATCTGACTGTTGGTGACAATACAAAAATACAAACAACTGGCAGTATTATCGGAATTGGAGGTACGCTTAATATTGGAGCAGGTAGTATTCTCGATTTCAGTACCAATGTAAATACCATAATATTCAATGGAAACAATTCCCAAAATATTCCCAATCCCAATGGTGGGGATACCCCTGGTTATTATCATCTCAGTTTAAGTTCTGGCGGAACCAAAATTTTTCCTGCGTCAACACTGAAAATTCTCGGAGATCTAACCATCAATGCAGATTTAATCACAACTGGAAATACAACAGTAATGTCGGGTTCGGCTTTACAAACCATTAACGGAAGTAATGCTGCTGAATTTAATAATCTTACTATTGACAATTCCAACGGAGTTTCTCTGGATATGGATCAGCTAACCAAAATATTGGGTACACTTCAAATTAACGCAGGTAAAAAAATGGAAATTGCTGCCAATAATCAATTAACTGTTGTCGGTAGCATCATAAACAACGGCGGAAATGACGGAATAACATTAATATCGAATTCAACAGGTTCAGCTTCTTTGATTCACAATTCAAACAATGTTGCCGCCACTATGGAAAGATACATTGGCGGAGCAGCAGAAAACTGGCACTTCCTTTCATCTCCGGTAGCAAACCAAACAATTGCCGGATCATCGTGGGTACCTTCAGGAACTTACGGAAACGGACCGGATATGATTTATATGTTTGGGATGAACCAACACAATGCTGGGTTTATCAGTTAAATTCAACTGTGGTTCCCAATTGGCCGGCAGTGCATCCTTCAGCACATTTTGTTCCAGGCAGGGGTTATTTGTATTCGGTTCAGGCAGCTAATGCAACAAAAGCGTTTGCAGGTGATTTAAATAATGGCAACATTTCTTATGGACTTACTGCTGATGGCAGCACGGATTTAAATTTGCAGGGTTTCAATTTAGTTGGAAATCCATATCCATCTTCAATTGACTGGATGGCTACAGAAGGTTGGACACGCGATAATCTGATGACCGGCAGTGGCGGATATGACATGTGGATTTGGAATCAAGAAGCTGAAAATTATGGCGTTTACAATTCGGCTGATGCAACCGGAGTTGGAACAAACGCTGTTACCCGTTACATTCCACCGATGCAGGGTTTCTTTGTCAGGGCGCAAACTGCAGGAACCCTGGAAACAACAAATGATGTGCGCGTTCATGATGCTACTACGGTTTGGAAAAGTGGAAAGATTGACCCCAGTCGCTTTATTGCAGTAGTTCATTCAGAAAACGACCAGACTTTTGATGAAGTGAGGTTGTTGTTTGGATATCCTGAAAACAAAACAGGTGCTGCCAAATTATTTAGCCCGGTTACAACAGCACCAAGTCTTTATCTTCCTGAAGGGAAAGCTAATTTTACAATCAGATATTTGAGTGATACAATAGCTAATCCGCATGTACCTCTACTATTTAAAGCGGGAAGTGATGGTTATTACACCTTTAATTTCGATTTTGATAATGTTGATTTTAATATTGCAATATTAGAAGACCGGCTGACCGGAGTATTTACAGATCTTACCTTAACTCCTGATTACAGATTCAGAGCTTCGATGAAAGATAACGAAAACCGGTTTATCATTCATTTTGGAGCAATTCCTACAAATGCAAATATGGAACTTCCTGCCAATATTTATATAAATAGCGGCGAATTGGTTATTGACCTTACTTTTGGTTGACGAAATTACTGATATTAAGGTTGTGGATGTGCTTGGAAGAACAGTTTTGCAAAAAAATCTGAACGGAAACGACATCTATAAATTAGACGTAAATATAAGAAGCCAGATAATAATTGTTTATGCAAAAACAAACACTGCAATGCTCAGCCGAAAAGTATTTGTTCATTGATTGTTTTGAATCATAAAAGTTGAAACTTTACCTGGGTTTTTTATTCTAAAAATCTTCAATTGAAAGATTCAATTTGTTAGATTTGAAAATAACTAAATCTACAAATATGAACCGGATTAACTTATTGGTTTTACTTGTCTTAACAAATGTTACTGTTTTTTCTCAACAGAACTGGAACGGGAAACAACTCGTTATTCAAAATGAAAAAATAACACGGATTATAGTATTCGATAACGGGGAGTTTACAACGCAGAGTTACAGGTTAACAGGTTATCCATATAATTTTGTTTCTGTTGAAAAGGAAGAGCCGGAAGCATTTAACCAGCAGGGTGTTGGTAATATCTCGGAATTCAGGAGACACAAAGGGCCAAATCCCGAAGAATTCTCCTTTTGATGAACGGCAAAAAAGTTACAGGAAAATCGGGTTGGCAATTTGTAAATGCAAAGTCAAATACTGATGGAGATGTTGAAACAAATCAAATTGTTTTACTCGGAAATACAGAATTAAACAAGAACCTGGAAATTACAATTACCTACATTTCATATAAAAATCTTCCGCTGATCCGTAAAAAAATCGATTTAAAAAACGTGGGTTCAGAGGAAATAGAAATTGAATCGCCTGACATTGAAAGCCTTAATGTGCCTTGGGGAAATACACACAATGTTGTTTATCAGAATTATGGCAGGTATAAAACAATTGGTCCTTACATTGGAGATTGTAACGACCCCTTGATAATTTCACATGACCCGGTTTATAGTCACGGAATTGTGATTGGAAACGAAGCTCCGGGTGTTTTAAAACGTACTTCGGTTTGTACTGACGGACGAACTTTATCTGTTGGGTTGACCCATGCCGGGCAGGATTTCGCTTTCCGACTTTGGCTGAACCCAAATGAAACTTGGGAAAGTACATGGGTTTTTACGGCATTATATGCAGGAAAAGAAAATCCCCGTGAAATCGTTGACAGAGAAGTGAGTGAATTCGTTCGTAAGTATATGGGAATCCGTTTGGCAGAAATCCCTGAAAAACCAACTTTTGTGTATAACACATGGAAACCGTTTCGGCGCGATGTGAATGAAAAACTAATACTTGAACTTGCGGATGCAGCTGTTGAATGTGGCGTTGAAGAATTTATTATCGACGATGGCTGGCAGGTGGGTTTTGGCGACTGGGAGATCGATTATGAGAAATTTCCAAACGGCTTGAAACCTGTTTTCGACCGTATAAAATCAAAGGGGATGAAACCCGGGCTTTGGTTAAGTATGGGAGCAGCATCAAATGATAGTAAGGTTTTAAGAGCATCCTGAATGGTTTGCAAAATACAAAGACGGAAACTTTGTGAATTTACATGACGGCGGAACCGACCGTTTTTCGGCTTGTTTTACAACAGGCTGGAAAAATTATATTCGCGATAAAATATTGAGTTTAGTAAAAGAACACGGACTTGAATATGTAAAACTCGATTTTGCTATTTTAACCAGCGCCTATCGTTTCGATGCTGATGTTTCGGGTTGTTTTGCAGAAAACCACGCGCATAAAGACCGCGAAGAATCCTACCTGGAAATTTACCGCGCCGCATGGCTTATGTATGACGAACTGCACGCTGCCGCACCGGATTTATTTATCGACTGCACCTTTGAAACCATGGGTAAACTTCAGTTGATCGATTTCGATATGTGCAAACATGCCGAGGGTAACTGGTTGTCGAATTTCGAAGAGGAAGCGCCTTTGGGAAGTATCCGTGCGGCAAATGAGCTGGTGGCGATCGCCTGTAATTCCTGCTACTGCATTGGTAATTGGCAATCAATCACTCGATGATGAAGACGCACTTTTTTCTTTTAAATCTCTGTGTGGATCGTTGCCGATTATGTTGGGCGACCCGCGAAAAATGGATAATGAAAAACAGCAACAGTTTAAACAACTGGCAAATTGGATGCGTGCCATGGAAAACAAACATCAGATCATGCTTTTCAGGCAGGATCTTCCGGGTTTGGAGAACCTGAACACGGAAGTTGGGACGGGTTTCAACGCATAAATACCGAAACGCAATCAGGCGGGATTGTTGGAGTTTTTAAACAAAATGCCAAATCAAATGAAAGATGGGTAACTGTTAGTTTTTTAAATGCTTCGAAAAAATACAGGGTAACTCACGCATCAACTGGTAAAAATGTTTTTGAAGGAAGTGGAAAAGAACTTCAGAACAAAGGTTTTAAAGTGGTTTTTGACGGTGATTTTCAAGGAGAATTGTACGAAGTGACGGAAGTTTTAGATTGAAAAAACAACTAAAACATAAAAAGTGAAATTGTATTTTTTTTCGGTTCCCCTCTTTGGAGGGGTTAGGGGAGGCTTTTTTTTACATCCACTTCCTCTCCGAAATCTCTGTGTGATATAGCAAATAATCATAAATCTGTTTTGCAAGAGTTTCGTCGATAAACGGGATTGTCATTGTTCCGGCGGCATTCATTAAATGTAAACTTGCGAGTTTCCTGTGTTTTTGGAAAATAGTTTGGCGAAACTCAACCGCTTGTATTTTGTACAATTCCATTTGTTTCCATTTATGAGAAATAGCGCCGCTGGAAATACGGATCTGCTCGTTGTTTATCCTGAAATAGCGTTTCTTTAAAATCAACATGCAATATCCGGCCGAAAGCAAAAGCCATAAAACCGAACCCACCCAAAATGCCCATTCAGAAAAGAGAAAAGGAGTTGCCAAAACTACAGGCAACCATCCGAAAAATATCCATAATCGCCTGAAATAGTAATTGTTTGTGTAAAATTTCGAAGTTGCCGAAAGTTGATCTTCACCAAACAGATCGGTTTTTAAGATATTTAAATGTTTGCTTAAGCAACCCGGCGCATCAACCACCTGTTGTCTGCGGTTTTGTCCGCTTACGGCTTGTTTAAATACCAGATTATAAATACTGAAAAGTTGTTTTATTGGGCCGGTTTCCCAGTTTAACTCCTGCACTTTATTAAGAGGAATTACAACATTCCGCTTGTTTAAAAGGCCCGATTCAATACGGTAGGCATCCTCTTTTTTCAATAATTTGAAATCGAAATATTTAAAAACAGTTCTGAAAAGTGAATAGGCAATTGAAATCACAAGGAAGAAAATCACAAGAAATGTAATAAGCCCCCAGTTTGAATTCGACATAAAATTGAAAAATTCATTTGAATACTCATCCGCTTTGTCTTTAAACAACTCCTGTATTTGCTGAAAAATCTGAAACCCGAATGCGATAATAATCAATGCAGTTCGAAGATGGTTTTGGCTGATTCCTATTTTCAATAAATCCGGCGGTGTGAGTTGTAATATCAGTTTTTCTGCAATGTCGGCGGTTTCCTTTTTCATCCGCTGTTTCATCGCTTATTAATTGTTTCTTCTTTACCCTGATTTGGTTTTGCAGTTCGCCCGCAAACGACTTTTCCAGTGCATGAATTTTTAGTTCTTTCCCAACGGTTCCAGCGGTATCTATTTCAAGCGAAACCACATTCAATATTTGTTGAATTAAGTTTTGTTTTGTGTTTACACTTTGAATGCGATCCAACGGAATTGCCAGCACTTTTTTGCGCAAATAGCCTTTTTTTAAAATGAATTCGCCACCCGAAACATAAAAGTAGAAATTGAGATAATACAAAATGGAATGTGCGACAAGTAAAATCAGTATCGCGGCAATAGTAATCCCGATAATTAATTTGTTGTCGAAAATATTTCGTTGCAAAACCAGCACAGCAATTAATGCCCAAAACATCCGGATAGCTTGTTGGATTGAAATCAAAAATATAAAAACCAAACCTTTTATGGATTGCCTTGTTGGCGTTGTCAAATCAATCTCACTCATGTTCGCTGATTTTTTCTGATAAAAAGGCTTTGAGTTTGTGGGCAGTTTCAACCGGCAAGCCAGGAATTGACAAATCGCTTGAAGTTCCTCCGGCAGTGTAAATTTTTACTGATGAAAGTTTAAATAACTTGGCAAGAATTCCCTGGTTCACTTCAACATGCTGAATGCGGTTAAACGGCACCGAAGTTTGTTTGTAAGCGATTAACCCTTTTTTGAAAGAAATATCTCTTTCCCGAACCAAATAACCTTTTCGTGGAAATCCCAAAACAGTAATTGTTGTTGACCAGGCAATCAACAATACAATTGCTGAGATAATTAAAATCAGCACAAAATTGGGTAGTTCTTCTTCAGAAAAAAGCAAAAAAGCTATAAATGAACCAATAAGAATCAGCGCAAAAAGAACGGTTCTGATTAGTAAAATTTTCAGATAATTTTTATCCAATACATTAAACAGTTCCTGTTTTATTTCGGGTAAATCTCCGGGTATAATTACTGAATTTGAAAAGTTCTCCATTTAAAGAAACTTAATGTGATTTTTATTTCAATCAAAAGTAGCGCACTTTCTTTAATTCCGAAATGAAAGGGGATTTTAAATCGATTTGAAATACAACTCGTATGTGGCTTTTGTAAATGAACATATTCAATATTTGTTGCAACTCCTTACCCAAGAATATGGAAATACTTAAGTTGCATTTTTTCCTGGTCCCTCTCCTTTGGAGAGGTTAGGAGAAGCTTCTTTTTACCCCATAATATACATTTGCAAAATATACACTGCAGCGCCTGAAAAATAACCGAGCAAAGCAAGCAAACTTATATTTTTCATATACCAGAAAAAGCTGATTTTTTCCATTCCCATAGCGGCAACTCCGGCTGCCGAGCCAATAATCAATGCACTGCCGCCGGTTCCGGCGCAATATGCAAGAAATTCCCAGAATGGATGGTCTGTCGGGAAAACTGAAAGATCATACATTCCTTGTGCTGCCGCAACCAGCGGTACATTGTCTATTATTGATGATAACAACCCAATTGCCATTACAATAATGTTTTCATTTTGTAAATTTTTGTCTAACCAACCTGCAAGATGAACGAGTGAACCTATTGCTTCAAGCGCGGCAATACTAACCAAAATACCGAGGAAAAAGAGAATGCTGGGGACATCAATTTTGCGAAGTGCCTGTACAACCGAATACCTGTTTTTATGTTCATCTTCTTTTCCTTTGTGCATTATTTCAACAATTACCCAAAGAATACCAAGGCTGAACAGAATTCCCATGAAAGGTGGCAGATGTGTAATTGTTTTAAATACGGGAACAAAAACCAGTCCTGAAACACCTGCAATAAGAACAGTTTTTTGATTTCTCAGGGAAAGTGCATGTTTTGTGTCTGATGATTTTAAAGCTGGTCGCTGAACATCTCCTTTTAGTTTGAATGAAAGGTAAACAAGGGGTACTGCTAAACAAATAATACTGGGAAGAAACACATTAAGTACTATGTTGGATGCTGAGATTTGATTTCCGATCCAAAGCATGGTTGTAGTTACATCGCCAATAGGGCTCCACGCACCCCCGGCATTGGCCGCAACTACTACAATACCCACAAAAAAGAGCCGTTCTTTTTCCCCTTTTATTAATTTACGAAGCAACGAGACCATTACAATTGTAGTAGTCAGGTTATCTAAAATTGCTGAAAGGAAAAATGTTATAAATGCGATTATCCAAAGTAATTTGCGTTTGTCGGTTTGGTTAATTTTTCCTGTGATAATGTCGAATCCATCGTGCGCATCAACAAGTTCAACAATTGTCATTGCCCCCATCAGGAAAAATAAAATTCCCGAAAGTTCGCCTAAATGATGCACCAATTCTTCTCCGACTAAATGTTTATCGGGTGTAAACATTATATAAACTGTCCAGGTTAAAACGCCTGTTAAAATCGCAGAAGCAGCTTTGTTGACTTTAATGGAATGCTCAGTCGCGATTGCAATATATCCTAAAATAAAAATTGAAATAATTATTATGGCCATGTAGTTAAGTTTTAAGAATATTTAATTTTTAAGCATTTTAACAATGCGAAAAATATAGAAGTCGCATGTTGAAGTCGCTGAAAATACAAACTTTTGAATGAAAACAACAAAAGCGAACAAAAAGTTTTGAAAGGTGCAGATTCATAAACTAATATCTTTTGATGTTCTTTTAAAACTATACTTTTATAAATTACTGAAGAATTATTCCATTATCACTGTTTTTTAACGCATAACTTGAAACAGTGGTTATGCTTTTTGCAGGTAAAAGTATTTTTTCTGTTTTTGTTGAATTAAAACTTTGAATTGAATTTAACCCGAAATTTGTATTGGCAACAGCTTCTTTAGTTGTTTGATATACATTCATTTCTTTTCCGGACAAGTGGTCGATTTTTAAACTCAAGGTTTGTTCTTCATCGCTTTTATTTAAAATGAAAACACTTAATTCTCCCGTCGGACTTAACAATGCTACCGACATTAAAACACTGTCGGGCTCATTGGTTTTGCAGGAAATTGTTGATGAATATTTCGACAAAAAGCGAGAAATAATCCCAAATCCAAAATAAGCTTCATTTTCAGGTTTAATTTCTTTTAAATAAGTTTTGTTTTCTCTGTCGAAAGTGTGAATTAGCTGCCACTGCCCATCGAGGTCGCCACGGTTGGTAAAGCTCCAGCGGTTTAATCCATCCACACCTGCACGCAGTGCACGCATCACATCATTTGCATTTGAAAGTGCAGCTTCAAACGATTTTTGTGCCGGATTGTCGGTTCCCCAACCTAATTGCATATTTCCATATTCGGTAAGGAAAAATGGTTTGTTTTGTGCATGAGCCCAATCCGCCCATTTTTTCAATGTAGCTTCTCTTTCTGCTGTAACTCCATCATACGAATGGATATCGAAAGCTCCCAAATGAGGTGCAAAAGTTAACTTTTCCTCTTCAAAAGGTGGCATACTAGTCCAATCGGGTCCCGAAATCGGGATTGAAATTCCCCTCATGTCAAATTCTGTTTTCAATCTTTCCCAGGCATCGTTTATCGAACCTGTTTCATCTCCATAATCCCACCAGTAGCCCCACGGACCACCGGGAGGTTCGTTTGTCATACAGAAAAATTTGATGCAGTTGTATCCTTTTGTTATTGTAAGGTATTCAAGCAAAGTTGCAATCCCATCGGCAAAATCATCCAGGTTTTTTGGCGCGCTGATCAGCGGGTGTACCCCCGGATATGAATTCCATTCAACATGTCCCCACATTTGTTGAAGAAAAACATCGGCACCACTTGTTTCAGCAAAATCAAGAATTTGGTAAAGTGCCTGCATTTCCTCGTTTTCCCAGTCAAATTGTTTTCGTTCAGGTTCATACATCCGTTGGTCGATTTCAACCCTTATAAAATTGAGGCCCAACCAGGCCGCGTGGTTTTTTATTTGAAGCCATGCTGTTGTGTCATTAACCGGTGGGTTTCCACCATATGCACTGCCACGTGAGCCAATTTCCCTGACCGGATATTTGTATTTCCCGTTTTCCAAAGGAATTTCATTTTGTAAAGCGTGCCAGGAAGCACCCATTCCGCCTTTCATGGTGTGAATGATTTGTGAGGCATCGACTGTTATTTCTGAAGTTTTGTCTTTTAGCATTGAACAAGCTGTTATTGTTATTATTGTGAGAAAAATCAGCGTTTTAAATTTCATGTTTTTAACCATTATTATTCTGATTACAATTCTTGATTTCTAAATTCTTTAACCAATCTTCACCACTTTCAATCCTAAAATTTGCCCCAGTTTTTCAATTTTACCTGCAATATGACCAACACCAATTGCACAGTGGTGCGCAGGTCCCTGTTTCGACCAGCGGTCAGTAAACTCTTTTATACCAATCGAAAATCTGTATCTGCTGTTTGTGTTACCGATTTGCAGTGTTGGTCCCGGAACTGATTCGCCTTCCGCTGTCAACAAAAAAACGCCGTCCTTTCCTTCCACAACTGAAAGTAAGGTAACCGGCCCATTTTTTACCGTCATTTGAATCGATAATCCTTTCCCCGGTTTTCCGTGATAAACCGGCAACGGCACAAGTTTTACCTTTCCTTCAGAAATTGCAAAATGTGCTGGCCCGTCGTGGCCAAGGTAAACTACGTCGTCAGTAAAATCCATTAAATAGAATTCCGAAAATGAACCACCTGCATCAAATTCAGCCATAATTTTCATGGCATGAGCGTTTTTTACTTCGCATTCGCCGGCTACGGGTATATTTTTTCCTGTTAATAACGTGTTTCCGGCAATTACTGATGTTACAATATTTTCATATTCATTTCCCGGTTGACCTTCGTAATAATAAGCGAGCGAACCGAGGTTGTGTTTGTTCACTAAAATATCAAGAGCTACAGAAGTTTTTGCAGCTCTGTCAATCTCTTCGTTTTCACATTCGCCTGAAACTTCAAAAGTTGAATGAAATTCTGTGGTTTTTACTTCCAACTGTTCATTAGTAATGGTTTCACGAATTCTGGCAAGTTCGCACATTTCCAAAATTTCGAAATGAGTGCCAAACGCAGCGCTTTGCGCAATTTCGGGAACCGAACATGCCTGGCAGTGTTCGAGCCACAAACCTGTCATTTTTCCACGGTCGCCGAGACTATTAAACTTGTCATAATCCATTTGGGCAACAGGTTGAAGGTTCAATAAAATGATTGGAACTTTTAGTTTTTGAGCCACCGGCAAAACAGTTGAAGAAAGTGCATAGGTGGAAATATAAAGAAATACAATCTCTACATCAGCAGTTTTTAAAAAAGCAGCTGCATCATTGGCTTTTACCGGATTGTCAACCATTCCGGCATCAAAAACTTCTGCCCCGAAACTTTCAATTTTTTCCCTGATTTGTGACTGATATTTTCTTAAATTGTCCAATAATCCGCCAAACTGATCCCAATATGTATCGAGGCCAATTCCAAACAAACCAATCCGAACTTTATTGTTTTTTTCCATTATATCAGATTTTTATCGATGTTGGTTGAATTTAATTCAAAGCTAATTTTTCTGGTTTTGTAAACCTGTTTTTGCCCTAATCCGTGCTTTCTCAAATTTATCTCTCATTTCTTCGAGAATATCCCTGTAATCCGCATTATCCGCCAAATTAAACTGTTCTTCAGGGTCAAGTTCATGGTTATAAAGTTCTTCATTTTTCAATTCTGCCAACTCGCCCCATCGTGTATATCTGAAATTTTGAGTTCTTAGTGATGCATTTATTCCACCTTTGGAAATGGTGAAAGCAAAGGCATTTTTGTCTTCTGTTTTATTTTCTTTTAAATATCCGACAAGGCTTTTCCCCTGTAAAATTTCAGGTTTTTGATCAGAAAAACCGCAAATATCAATGAGGGTAGGATAGATGTCGAGCAATTCGGTAATTGTGCTGCACGAGGTTCCGTAATTTTGATCATACCCGGGCACCGAAATAATCACTGGCGCACGGACACTGCCTTCCCACAAACTCACTTTTCCCCAGCAATCATGTTCTCCCAGGTTAAAACCATGATCCGACATAAATATCACGATGGTTTCATTCCTGAGATTCAATCGGTCGAGGGCATCAAGCACCCGCCCAACCTGCTGATCCATAAATCGGACACTGGCCATATAACTGCTGATAGCAAGTTGCTGCTGCTGTGTGTCCATTGCCCAGATTTTATTATTTTGACGTTGAAGCGCTTCCTCCGGCACATTTTCACCAATTCTGAAAGGTGGCAAAACAATGGAACTTGCAGGATAAGGATCGAAACAATTTTTTGGGGCAATCAAGGGAACATGCGGTCTCACAAATC
The DNA here is from genome assembly GCA_016705335.1 of Draconibacterium sp. Taxonomy (GTDB): domain Bacteria; phylum Bacteroidota; class Bacteroidia; order Bacteroidales; family Prolixibacteraceae; genus Draconibacterium. The sequence goes on from JADIYN010000056.1 coordinate 27,234, forward strand.
CAACAGCCAAAAAGAACGGTGCATCCTTCTTATCCCGCTGTTTATTTGTGCCGTTTTCTGGTACTTTCCCTGCACGGTTTTCCAAAATCGCGATTGCCTGGTTTGCTGCTAAATAGTCGGCCTGAGTTTTTTCAGTTCCATCATCCAGAATCATTCTCGAAAAACTTGATCCGTAATGTGGATTTTTTGGTGAAAGCAATTCAAGTTTCCCCTGACTCATTGTTTCGGGCGCCAGCACATTATAGGCATAATCCCATGAATCAGGTTCATCACCGCCGGGTTCGCCCCGTTCAATTCCGCCGGGAATACCCATGTGATAAATTTTTGAAACCCTTGCTGTGTAATATCCGTGTTCACGAAAAAAGCCTGCCATTGAAGGATGTTTTGCCAGTGCAGGTGTTTCTTTTTTATAACTGCCCGGCGTGTCATTGTTACCCAATACACCATTTGTTTCAGGATAAAGCCCGCTCATAAACGAAGCCCGCGAAGGCCCGCACAGCGGAAACTGACAGTAAGCCCTTGTAAACCGAACCCCAACTTTGGCAAGCTTGTCAAGTTGCGGTGTATGGTTCTCTATTTCCATAAAAGGACCAATTCGTGTATTCAAATCATCGGAAACTATTAACAGGATATTGGGTTTCGATTGGCTTAGTCCATCTGTTTTTTGTGCCGAAATATTTTGAATCGAAAAAGTTAGCATCAGAAAAAACAACAAATAATTCCGGTAAGAAAATTCTACTTTATTAAGAGAAGGTAACCTGTATTTTAATCTACTACAACTTGCCGGAAAATTCAAATCATTCATTTCGATTAATTTGTGCTATCAAAGTTCATATAAAAAAAGTGAAAAACTGATTGGTAAACAAACTTTCCCGGTGTAATAATCATTTAGTTTTCAAAAATTATTTAACGCAGTCAAGTCTAAGGACGTTGACAGGTTTCAAGCAGCAAAGACTTGTCAGCGTTCATAGAATTCCGACTTGTCGGAACAGGCTCTGACAACGTCAAATGGAAGAAAAAAAAACGGGTTGCTCAATTCAGAACAACCCGTTTTTTGTACAGTTAGGCAGATTTTATTCTTCCCAGGGAACTCTTGTTGAAGGAAAATAATCAATTCCCAGGGCATCAAACCTTTTGTTTTGTTTTCCCAGGCGGATTTTATATTCGTCCCAATTCCTCGTGTTTGGCGCAGCCCAGCTTATTTCGGCATATCCGGGTAATCGCGGGAAAACGAGGTATTCAACTTCATCCATGTTCGAAACAGTTTCAGTCCAGAGTGCGGCTTCGATTCCCACTATCTGTTCTTTTTTAATTCCCGGAACCTGTTCCAGCGGCTCCCAGCTGTAGGCTGTGTCAACTTCAATATATCCGGCCCAATGCAAACCAAATGTTGAAGTCGAATCATACTGCATATCAAGATAAGCTTTTTTTGCAGGTGAGATAACAACTTTTGCACCTTGTTCAAGTGCCATTGTTGTGTTTTTAACATTATCCCAAAACTGCACAGCCGAATTTTCTACCAAAGCAACATTTGCAATTTCGTCCCAGCCAACTACTTTTTTGCCGTGTTTCAGCACAATTTGCTGCACACGGTTTACAAACGGAATATAATCTTCCAAAGGTGTAGAGTGCGATTCGTCGCCTCCAATATGAATGTACTCGCCGGGTGTAAGAGCTGCCAGTTCGCCAAACACATCGTCAATAAATTGGTAAGTAATTTCCTTACCGGTGCAAAGTGTGCTGAAACCTACTTCAATACCAGTATATAATTCACGGGCTTTACCGTCGCAATTGAGTTCGGCGTAGGATGCAAGTGCAGCATTTGTATGGCCGGGCATGTCAATTTCGGGAATGATTGTAATGTTGCGTTCCTGCGCATAATTTACAAGTTCAGTGTATTGTTCCTGTGTGTAAAATCCACCTGGGCCGCCGCCAACTTCGGTGCTGCCTCCAATTTCGGTAAGCTTTGGCCACGATTTGATTTCAATCCGCCAACCCTGATCATTTGTTAAACCAATGTGCAATGCATTTAACTTATACATTGCCATGTAATCGATAAACTGTTTTACCTCGTCAACACTAAAAAAATGGCGGCCTACATCCAACATTGCACCACGATATGCATATTCAGGAAAATCACGGATTTCACCGGTTGGAATGTGAAGTTTTTCGCGGGCAGGTGCTTTTACCGGCATTGTTTGCAGTAATGTTTGGATTCCATTGAAACAACCCGCCGGAGAAGTTGCTGATATGGTAATCATTTTTTTGTCAATTTTCATTTCGTAACCTTCAGAACCCAGATCGGGTGAAGTTGCCGAAAGTGATAAATAAATACCGCTTGTTTCTGCTTCTTTTGTGGCAACAATTTCAGGTGCGAAACCTGAAATTCTTTCAATAGCTCCGGCCAGATATTCCCCGGTTTTCTGAAGTCCTTCCTGAACATAAATCACTGTGGAACCACTGATCTCAAAGTTACCACCAGTTGCTGTTACCGAAACAGGTTTTGGTATAAACGCAGTTTGGGTGAGGTCGGTAGGAGTTTCAGTGGTGCAGGAAAATTGAAAAAGGATGGTCATGAAAAGACTGATTTTTAAAATTGATTTCATTTTTTTCATCTGTTATTTTTTTAGTTCAGATGGCGAAATTAGGCAAATAGCAGGAAATTTAGAGTAGTTGTTCAGAATTAAAAATGTAAAAATTACCTAATGGCAAAATTCAAACAACTTTTATTAATATCCATTGTTGATGAACACAAAGAACACAAATGTTTCAAATCAACTTTCAACTGTATATTATGTTTTTGGATTTGAAAAATAAAAATCGGGTTAAAACGATTATCAATGTTTGAGTAATCCTTAATTTTAGCAAACGAAACAGAAAACAAAAGGAATAGGATTTTTTCCAATTCACACGAGAACAGAAAACATGACGCGATTTTTGATATTGCCTTTTTTAATGGTGGTGGTAACTTTTCAACTTTGGGCCCAACCTACTGAAATTTCAGGAAAAATTACCGAAAAAGCTACAGGCGAACCAATTCCGTATGCCAATATAATTTTCAGGGGGACTTCAGTTGGTACCATGTCGGATATCAATGGAAGTTATAGTCTTAGAACTTCAAGACCGGGCACCGAGATTGAAGTTTCTTCGATTGGTTACCAGCGGCAATATGCAGTGGTAAAAATCAATCAAAAAAACCAAATCAATTTTCAATTGGAAGAAGAAGTTTTCAGTTTGGGCGAAATTGATGTGCGACCGGGTGAAAATCCTGCCAATATTATCTTTCGGAAAATTGTGGAGAACAAAAATGTAAACGATCCCGCGAATTTCCCGTCGTGGCAAAGCCAGATTTACGCCAAAACCGAAATCGATTTAAAAAACGTGAAAAGCTCGTTGCGTGACAAAAAGCTGATGGCGCAATTCGATTTTGTTTTTAATTACCTCGATTCGCTTGAAAACGAAGGAAAAACTTTTCTCCCTGTTTTTTTAAACGAAACGGTTTCAAACTATTACCACGACACAGAATCGAACAAAGAACGAGAAGAAATTATTGCCAACAAAGTTTCGGGTACAAAGTCGGATGTTTATTCGCAGTTTACCGGCAAAATGTATGAAAACATTAAGATTTACGAGAATTATATGACCTTTTCGGATATTGGTTTTGTTTCGCCTGTTAACAATCTCGGTCTTCAGTTTTATAAATATTACCTGGTTGACAGCACAATTGTGGATGGACAGAAAATATATGAACTTTCGTTTCGCCCGAAATTGCCACAAGAGCCTGTTTTTAAAGGAAATTTTTGGGTTGAAGACGGAAGTTTTGCACTCACAAAACTCGAAATGCAACTCTCGGAACAGGCAAATGTAAACTTCATCAACAACCTGCAGTATTCAATTGAATACAAGAAAAACGACGGAAAATGGGTGCCAAAAACAGAATCGGTTGTGGTTGATATTGACATTCAGAAAAACAAAGACTCGGAGAAGATGGGCATAATTGCCCGAAAAACAAATATATACGACGATTTCAAGTTTGCAAATGTTAGTGAAATTGTCAGGAAACAGAAAGACCCGATTGTACTTGCGCCTAATGTTAGCGGGAAAACTGATGATTTTTGGATTGAAAATCGTCCGGTTGAGTTGCAGCAGCGTGAACGTAATATTTATTCGATGGTCGATTCAATAAAAGATGTAAAACTGTATCGTACCATGGCCGAAAATTTATACATGTTTGCATACGGTTACCGCGATTTGGGAAAAATAGAACTTGGTCCATATTACTATGTTTACAGTAAAAATAAAATTGAAGGTTCCCGGTTTCGCTTGGGGGCTCGTACAACCTATAAATTTGATAAAAACCTGCGTTTAAACGGATTTGGCGCATACGGAACAAAAGACAAAGAGTTCAAATATGGGGCAGGTTTCGAGTATTATTTCTCGATAAAACCATTGAGTTTGTTTTCTTTTCAGATGCAACGTGATTTGGAAATGCTTGGCAAAAGTGACAAAGCATTTTCGGAGCAAAACATAGTAACTACTTTGTTGCCAAACGCCCAAACTCGAAATTTAACATGATTGATAAATTTGAAGTTCAGGCAAAAAAGAGTGGAGAAAAGGGCTTCACAACGAATTGAAATTGTCGTCAACAAAAATTCAGTCTTCACCATTTGTGCCATTTGTTAATTTGGAAGGCGCAACTATTCCTTCTATAAAAAGCACCGAAATCATGCTGGGATTGCGATATGCACCAGGCGAAGAAATTGTGCAGGACAGATTCGAGCGAAACTTATTGTCGAACTTCAAACCAACTTTCAATATAAAACTGACTAAGGGGTTTGAAGGAGTTTTAGGGGGCGAGTTTGATTATTTTAAAATTCATGCCGGCATTTATGATAAATTAAATCTGAACCCTGTCGGATTCAGCAAATATTATATTCAGGTTGGAAAAATATGGGGTGATGTACCGTTTCCTTTGCTCAAAATCCACGAGGGAAACGAAACTTACAGCTACGATATTTATGCTTTTAATTTGATGAATTACCAGGAATTTGTGAGCGACACCTATGCGAGTGTTTTTTGGGAGCACCATTTCGCAGGGTTTTTTCTGAATAAAGTGCCACTTTTTCGTAAACTTAAATGGCGCGAAATAGTTGGAACCCGTTTGCTTTGGGGTGAATACAATAGTGAAAGTCACAGTATTATTCAGCTCCCCAATGATATGAAAGGACTTGGCAAAAAACCTTACACTGAATTTTCACTGGGACTGGAAAATATTTTCAAATTTATTCGTGTTGATGGTGTTTGGCGTTACAATTATAATGACCAGAATAAAAGCCGGTTTGGAATATTTTTCTCAGCAAACTTTACTTTATAGTAACCAGTCTGTTCCCTGATTTAAGCTCAAATTTCAAAAATCCGTTTTTGTCACTTTTTAATTTCCAACTTTTAATTCCATCAGAAACACTGTAATCTTTAATGGCCTTTGAAACGTTTATGTTGTAAGAAATTTTTCCGGTTTCATTATTTGATAACTGATTCCAGGCGAATTCATCTGTATCCCATTTCACTATTTCAAGCGACAGTGCTGAAGTTGTTTTTGCTTTAAGCGAAAATTGTTCATCATTTCTGCTAAACCATGTTAATTCATTATTTTCTGAATAAAATCCAAAGTCGAATTTCGAGGATACTTTAAACTGTTCATTTGCAATTGAATAAACATTGGTTGTTAGTCCAATAGTTAGTTTGTCGTTCCTGAAATTATAAAATAAATTTGTGCCCGATAATTTTTCTGTAATATGAGGATTCAGATACAGTCTGTTGTAAAGCGGATTAATTCCGTAGATGGCTTTGTAAAGTCCAATTAGCGCCAAACTATTACCCGATAATATATCATCTCCCAAACCATCCTGATGCACTCTGCCATATCTCTGAAATGCCATTCCGTCCTTTTCATATTGATTTAGTACATTGTCAACATATTTTAAGGCAAGTTCGGGTTTGTAACCGGCATAAGCTTCAACGGCAATGCTTCCCCACGACAGGAAAATATCGCCATTTTCATAATTTGGAAAAGGAAATTGCCAGTCGTTTCCTTCGCCAACCGCATACGGATAAAGACAAATCGGCCAAAAGAAAAGATTTTCGGTGCTGGTTTGCTCTTCTATTTTGTCAAGAATTGCCGTTTGCCGGGTAGTGTCATCGCAAATGCCATAAACGATGGCCATAAGATTTACAGGAACCACAAGGTTGTCGCCATGTACAGATTGATCTTTGTCGAGCCAGTGCACATACCATTTGTTTGCCGGATTCCAAAAACCGCCTTCGGAAGTTGATTTATTGAAGCACTTTTTAAGTTCGGCAGCATAATTTGAATAGTAGTTTGCTTTTTCAGGATCGTTTAACAATCCTTCAACATCGGCCCATAAAGTAAGGGCATAATATAACTTGGCATTTACAAAGGCATTTTCGTAAGATGCCCAAATAATATCAATCCAGTCACTGCCTTTTCTTTCCAAATGTGAATCGGTCATCATTTCAACCAGATAGTTTTTGTTTGAATCTCTTTTTAGCATGAATTCAAGCGCTTTTTCACAACTTGTTTTGTGGTTGGCTACCCAGTTTATATCACCAGTAAGCTGAAATACCTGAGCAACATTTGAAACAAAATCGGGATTCGAATCCATGAGGTAACCCCATTGAGCTTCGTAGAATCCTTTATCTGTAACGGTGCCAGGTATTGCATCTTCATCCAGATAAGCCCACCTTGCTATTACTCTTCCGTCGGGTTGCACAGCATTGTCGCGGTAAAAATCCAGACAGTCTTTATAGCCTTCGGTGTAACTCTCGTCGTTAATTCCAATGGCAAATTGGGCAATATATTGTTCGTGCAAACAAATTGGGCCATAAGGTGTGTGCCAGCTGTTGCCACCAAAATGCTTTTCATCAATAACCCCGATTCGGGCAATTGTATTTAACAAAGCTGTAATTTGCTTTCCGTTTTCACCCTCAAAATGCCCCCTGTTATAGGCTTCGTTATAATTTACATACGAAAAGGTGATGGATTGTTTGTATTTTCCTGAAGTAGCAGTGAAACGATCCCAAACATCTGTTTTTCCCCTGATAAACCGGCTCCTTTTTTCAGTTTCGTAACGGCAGGTCAGTTCATTATCAGAAACTGATATGGTATAATTCAACTGATCATTATTGGTACGGCTGTATTTCATTGCTACTTGTTTGCCAGCTGCTTCAACTGTAAGTTTTAATGCATTGCCGGTTGAGCTGTTCCAAAAAACTGATGAGTTCGAATGTACGCCATACGTGCATAATTTCCGGTTAAAAAGATAAAACCACGCCAATCCGCCGTATCCGAGGAAAGCTCCGTCCCATGTATTTATACTTTCAAAATTAAAAGATGGAAAAGCGGCTTCTTCTATAACCAATGGCTTTGGAAAATTCCTTTCAATATCAAATTTAATTTCGTTTTCATCGATTATGAAATTCCAGTTTTCTGTTACAATTTCGTCATTGGCACCATAAGAAATATTGCTGACCTTCAATGTGTTTTTATCAATAATTATTTGAGGTTCAAATGCCAGTTTAAGTGTAGAATATGAACCGGTTGGTGTGGTAATTTGCGAATAAATGCCGTTTTGCCCGTTAATTACTGACTGTTCGTTAACGATTAATTTCGAAATAGAACATTTCCGGTTATAATCAAGTGTAAGCATAACTTTGCTGTTGCCAAACACAATAACTTTTTCAGTTGAATTATTTGCGATTTCAATTTCTGTGGCTCGCGTAAAATTAAATGCGAACAGAAGCAGAACGATAATTCCAAGTTGTGAGAATTTGCAATTCATAATTTTATGTCATTTTAAATTGTGTAGTAAACTTACAAGAATTTAAATACAAATCTTGTTCATAAATTGGCATTTATCATTCTTTTAAAGTGTTCAGCATATAGAAATTATGGATTTCCAGAAATTTTGACGGTAGCTGCACAATTTTTATTTCATTAAAAACCGTAACTTCTCATCTATGCTGAAACTTAAAATTGTTAGTTCATTCAGTATTCTAAAATTTGAATTACAATAGTTTTATATTCTAAAAATAATTTTGGTAAATTCACATTTTTGGTACTGTTCTTAATCAATTCATTTAAATACATCAAAAATGGGAAAACCTATTTTAGACCGTCGGAATTTCATCTCAAAAACAGCCATCGGAACAATTGGAGTTGCCGGAATTCTAAATGCCTGTTCAACCGGAAAAACAAAAAAACAGGAAATACAACTCCCTGAATTGCTTGATCAGGCGCCCGATGGCAAAGTACTTAAAGCCGGGCTGATAGGTTGTGGCGGTCGGGGTACAGGTGCGGCAATCAATTTTTTGGATGCCGGACCAAATTTGCAAATTACAGCACTTGGAGATGTTTTTCAGGATAAAATCGACAATTGCCGGGCTGAAATTAAGACACTAAAAGGAGTCGAAATTGCCGATGAAAACTGTTTTGTTGGGTTTGATGCTTTTGAAAAAGTTATCGATTCGGGTGTCGATATCGTGTTGCTGTGCACACCGCCACATTTTCGTCCTGCCCATGTTGAAGCAGCAGTGAATGCACGAAAACATGTTTTTATGGAGAAACCGATCGCTGTTGATCCGGTTGGGGCCAGATCAGTTTTGGCATCAGCCAAAAAGGCTGAAGCGATTGGTTTGTGCATGGTAAGCGGAACAATACGCCGTGTGCAAAAAGATTACATGGAAACATGGCGGCAGGTGGCAAATGGTGGAATTGGCGAAATCATCGGGGCAAATATCATCCGAAACGGCGGAGCTTTATGGTACAGAAACCGCCAGCCACAATGGACTGACATGGAATACATGTTGCGAAACTGGGTGAATTTCTGCTGGCTTTCAGGCGACCATATCACAGAGCAATTTATTCATGAAATTGATGTAATGAACTGGTATATGGGTCAAAATCCGGTTACTGCGATTGGTTGGGGTGGACGTCAGCGAAGGATTACAGGTGACCAGTACGATTTTTTCAGTATAGAATATGTTTATGATAATGGGATGAGAGCGCATTGTGCTGCCCGGCAAATTAACGGATGCACAAACCGCAAAGTTGAACAGATTAACGGTACGAAAGGATATGCAGACGCCGGCGGAATTTTGTATGATTTAAACGGCAACGAAATTTGGAAATACCCAAAACCGGAAGAAGGCGATACAACTTCTCCATGGAAAGTTACAAATCCTTATGTACAGGAACATATTGATTTGGTTACCGCTATTCGTACAGGAAAACCAATAAGTGATGCTGAGGCACAGGTAAATTCAACACTAATAACAATTATGGGGAGAATTTCGGCCTACACAGGAAAAGAAGTAACGTGGGAAGAAATAATGAATTCGGATTTGTATCTCGGTCCAAAAACATACGAGTTTGGCCCCGTTCCCGAAATTGAAGAAGTAATTCCGGTGGTTGGTGTTACAAATGAGCCGGAAGTGTAAAAGTTAAAGTTTAAAGTTTAAAGTTTAATGTTTAAAGTGGTTTGAAATGAGAGTAATATTACAATTCGTATTCGTTTTTTCATTGTTGGATTAGCAAACGCACAAAACCTTTGTTCAAATTCGGTAATGAACTTGGTATTGACAAAGTAATTCCCGGGGAAAAGGTAAAAGGTGAATCTATTAACTGGTTTCAGGTAAATACCCGCGACACAACCTGGGAAGTGAAGAAAGATGAACTTATTTGTCACGGTCACCCAATTGGGGTTGTACGTTCCGAGAAAAAGTACGAAAATTTTATTCTTCATATTGAATGGAAACACATGGAAGCCGGCGGCAATTCAGGCACATTTGTCTGGAGCGAAGCCAACGCCGATGAAACCAACCGGCTGCCCAACGGAGTTGAGGTTCAAATGCTTGAACTCGACTGGGTAAACCTGAACAAACGCGATGGAGAAACCCCGCCGATTGCCTATGTACATGGCGAATTGTTTGGGGTGGGCGGTGTAACTACAGTTCCGGATAATCCGCGGGGCGAAAGAAGCAAATCAATCGAAAACCGTTGTCTCGGAAAAGGCGAGTGGAACACCTACGAAGTGGTTTGTGTGGATGGAACGATCAAACTTTCGGTTAACGGTAAATTTGTAAACGGCATCAGTAAATCCTCTCAAAAATCAGGTTATATCTGTCTTGAATCTGAAGGTGCTGAAATTCATTTCAGGAATTTGAGAATTGTTGAGCTGCCATAATTTTATAGTAAAATATTCTTTTCCTTTCTTTTGAAGAATTACAAAATCTATTTTACCATGTAATCGGCTCAGGATGTATTGTTGATATGTAACCAAATTTTCCTTCAATCGCACCTTCAATTTTTGTACATATATCATGCGCTTCTTCCAAAGGCATTTTGGGTGGAAGTTTAATATGACAGCTCATTTCGGAGTGCTGCCCGTAATTGTGAATGTGGATATGGTGAAGGTGAATCGGTCTGTCACAAGCTTTCTGTGCTGTTTCACGTATCGAAAGGAGCAAACCTTCATCGGGGCTTTCTCCCAATAATGATGTAATTTCTTTTGACAGAATTTCGTAACCTGCGTAACCTATCATTAAAGCAACAATAAAACTTAAAACGGCATCAGTCCACCAAAAGTTTTTGCCAACCGCTAGCCCAATTAAAATTACAACCGACGAAAGTGCATCGGAACGGTGGTGCCAGGCATCAGCTTTTAAAATCGATGAATTGGTTTTTTTTGCTGCCCAAAATGCATATTGCGCCATCGCTTCTTTCGAAAGTATTGAAATAATGGTTACTACCCATGCAACAGTTCCAAATACTGTTTTTTCTTTTGATCCGAATTTTGCAATTGCACCAACAACAAAATCAAATGCCACAATTGCAAGTAAAACACCAATTATAATAGAAGCAATATGTTCTGCACGGCCATGCCCAAAAGGGTGATCTTCGTCGGCGGGTTTGCGCGATACCCTTCCGGCAACAAGCACAATTACCGATGATACTGTATCGCTCATCGTATGCCAGGCATCGGCGATTAATGCCAGTGAACCGGTTACAATTCCGGCCCAGTATTTCAGTCCAAATAAAACTGTATTTCCAATTATTGAAATCCAGCCTTCCTGTACAATATATTTATTCCTGCTTTGCATGAAATCAAAATTAGTAAAACTGCCTGATTTATAATTTATCAATTCAGGTTTGGAAATTCCGAGGCAATTTCAATACCGATTTTAGCGTTAGCCTATTTTATTCTATCCGAAATTTGTTTAATAATATTTTTTACAGATGGGGTTTTTGTCAGTTTAGAGAAAATCCCCTTTTTCCCATAATGTAAAAAAATATTCCTGGTGTACATGAATAAGCCCAAACTGTGTGCTGTAAATAACACCGGATCCAGACGCGGTATTGAATACACAAAAATCATTAATGACCCGATTGTACTGAGGATCCAAAAACCCAATGGCAAAACTGAATCGTTTCGGTATTCGGAATAAATCCACTGGTATAAAAAGCGTGAATTAAAAATTACCTGTCCGGCAGAACCCCAAATCAATAGAAAAAGTGAAACATTATCGTTTTTTAAGATAGAACTGAAATTATGATTTTCTCCAAAAATAAGCCAGCCCAAATAAATTACAGGAATTACAACTGCAAGCATTCTTGTAATCCAGTGCATTTTTTTCCATGCATTTTTTAACTGAAGGTTGCGAATGTAAACGCTGTAAACCAAAACCTGACCAAGAACAATCGAAAAATCGTTCCGAAAAATACCATAAGTAAGCATCAGAATAGAAGCTAACAAGCTGATTTGCCAATAAATAACAGGTGAAATAATTTCTCCCTCATGTTCTGATTTGAACCACTGCACAATTGTCCTGGCAAAAAACAGGAATTGGGCAAAAAATCCGAAACCTATAACGAGGTAATTGTTCATTTACTATTTTAAATATGGGTAAAAATAGAAATCTTAAATAATTAAAATGATTTTAGCCAGAGAGATTTATATATCTTCAATTTTGTTTATTGCAATCCGGGCGGCATTCTGGTGTGCTTCTTTTTTTGAAGTGCCGGTTCCATAACCTATTTTTTTGTTGTCCACAATCACAACTGTTGTGAATTTTGGTTGTTTCGATTTTTCGTTGAACTCTTCACTTGTTTCAAATTCAAGTTCTTTTTTGTTTTTTTGGCTCCACTCAATCAAGCGGCTTTTAAAATTCAAATCGTTTTGTTCTATTTCAGCCAGATTTACAAAATTCGATAATATTTTTTTCGTTATAAAATATTTTGCCGCGTGGTAACCTTTATCAAGATAGATTGCGCCAATCAATGCTTCGAGTGCATCACCGTAAATGTGGCTGCTGTCAATGTTTTTTGTTGTGTTCGAATCGATAAAAACACCAAGCCCCATGTCATTTGTCAGTTTTGTGAGAAATGCCCGGTTTACAAGTTTCGATCGGGTTTTTGTTAAAAACCCCTCGTCTTCCTTTGGAAACCTGTTATACAGAAAGTCGGCGATAACGGCGCTCAAAATAGCATCGCCAAGGAATTCAAGGCGTTCGTTGTTTACAAAATTTCCACGTGAATCGACAGTTGATGCTGATTTGTGCAAAAAAGCCAGATCGTAAAGTTTAAGATTGTTGGGGTATGTTCCGATGAGATTCTTTAAAAACAAATAAAACTCTTTTCGATTTGACGAAAAGAGTTTTATTCGTTGTACTATTCTTCTAACCACAACCGACTAAAGTTTTTTGAAAACTAAAGTGGCGTTATGACCACCAAAACCAAATGTATTGCTCAAAGCAACATTAACTACCCGTTCTTTGGCAACATTAAAAGTAAAATCCAGTCTGCTGTCAATTTCCGGGTCGTCGGTAAAATGGTTAATTGTTGGTGGAATAATGCTGTTGTTCATGGCTAAAATACTTGCAAGACCTTCAACCGCTCCTGCTGCTCCCAACAAATGGCCAGTCATTGATTTTGTAGAACTGATACTTACTTTGAAAGCATGTTCTCCAAAAGTTTTGATAATGGCCTTTGGTTCAGCAATATCGCCAAGTGGTGTTGAAGTACCATGAACATTGATATAATCAATATCTTCAGGTTTCAAACCTGCATCTTCGATGGCCCATTTCATTACAAGGTTTGCACCTCTTCCTTCAGGATCAGGTGCTGTCATATGATATGCGTCAGCCGACATACCACCGCCTGCCATTTCGGCATAAATGGTTGCACCTCTGTTAATCGCACGATCATATTCCTCGAAAATAAATGCTGCCGCACCTTCACCCATGACAAACCCATCGCGGTCGAGATCAAATGGGCGTGAAGCGGTTTTTGGATCATCGTTACGGGTTGAAATTGCTCTCATCGAGTTGAACCCGGCAATACCAGCTTCGTTAACTCCAGCTTCTGAACCTCCGGTAACCATAATATCAGCTTTGCCTAAGCGAATCAAATTAAATGCTTCGATCATAGCATGTGATGCGGATGCACAGGCAGAAACAGTTGTAAAATTGGGACCCCGAAAGCCGTATTTGATGGAGAGTAAACCACCCGCAATATTGGCTATCATTTTTGGGATAAAAAACGGAGAAAATCGTGGCCGTTCCTCTTCAAAGCTTCTTGCTTCTTCGAAAAAAGTTTGAAGGCCTCCAATACCGGCACCCCAAATTACGCCAACCCTGTCATTATCAGTTTGATCTAAATCCAAACGCGAATCAATTATTGCCTGCTCAGTAGCTGCGTAAGCAAATTGAGTATATAAATCGTGTTTTCTGATTTCTTTTCTATCGATATACAACCCTGCATCAAAGTTTTTAACTTCACATGCAAATTGGGTCTTGTGTTTCGATGGATCAAATCTGGTGATGGGACCAGCGCCGCTAACCCCGTTTTTTAAATTATTCCAAAATTCGTCAACGGAATTACCCAAAGGGTTTACGGTTCCTACTCCAGTTATTACTACCCGTTTTAATTCCATAAATGAAATTTCTGATTTTAATTACTTAATTGCCGATTCGATATGGGCAATTGCTTCTCCTACTGTTGAAATTTTTTCTGCTTCATCATCAGGAATTGCAAGATCAAATTCTTTTTCAAATTCCATAATTAATTCAACAGTGTCAAGTGAATCGGCACCCAAATCGTTTGTGAACGATGCTCCGTTTACTACTTCACTTTCATCAACACCTAATTTATCAACGATAATAGCTTTAACTTTTGCTGCAACGTCTGACATAATTGTAATTTTTAATTAATACTTAATTTTGTTTTCAAATAATTCGGTGCAAAGTAATACATTTACAATGTATATCTCAAAGAAAAAAAATAAAAAAGATGTTATGGTACTACCAATCATAAGATTCAAACCGTTAGATTTGAACATATTATTCAATTATTCCAGTTGTTAATTTATTGTTAAAATGAAAGTTAAAAAAATAGCTTTGTTTGCTTCGGGAACGGGCACAAATGTACAAAATATTATCGAGTATTTTTCAGGTAATGAACAAGTTATAGTTGATTCTGTTTGGTCGAACAACCCTGTTGCATTTGCTTTGGAACGTGCGAAACGGTTTGATATAGAAGCTTTCGTTTTTACAAAAGATGAATTTGTAACTACCAATAAAGTAGCTGAAGAGCTTAAAAAAAGAAGTATTGATTTAATAGTTCTTGCAGGGTTTCTTTGGTTGATTCCGGTAAATTTGATTCAAAATTTTACTATTGTTAATATACATCCGGCACTTTTACCAAAATATGGCGGCAGAGGTATGTACGGAATGAAAGTTCATCAGACAGTTGTTGATAATAGGGAAAAAGAATCAGGAATTACGATTCATTATGTTAATGAAAAATATGATGAGGGTAAAATTATTTTTCAGGCTAAATGTGAAATTTTATCCACAGATTGTGCAAATGATGTTGCTTTAAAGGTACACGAATTGGAATACAGATACTTTCCGGAAATAATTGAAAAGGTTTTATTGGGGAAAAACTAATCTGCGGAACACTGGTTTTCTTCTATCTTTAAAAATCTTGAACTGTTTTAGGTCATTTATGGTGCTTCGCTGGTTAATAAAGATTACAATTTAACAATTGGTGTTAAATAATGTTAAGCCCAGAAATCAAGGCTATTCAATAAAATTATCTTTGCTGCATGAGTCGAAAAATGCTTATAACCTTAATAGTTTTGTTGGTTTTTGTTCTTACTGGTTTGATATTGGTTCAAATTAAAATGATTAAAACCGCTTCTGATATCAGGGAAGAACAATTTAACCAAAGGGTGAAAAATGTTCTGTATGATATATCTGTTTTTTTGGATCAGAAAGAGGCGAACTTAGCCCGAAACAGTGCACGTACAAATCAATTGCCCGGACCCGGTGTGTCATCCGAAAAATTTAATATTTTCCCGAACAACAGTAAAAGTAGTATTTCACTTAGTATTAGTTCTCAATATTCTCAAAATGGAATATTACAGGAATACCAGGGGGAAATTCAATTTAGTGTTCCGGATACTTCAAGCGCAGACCGAAACGGGACACAGGTTGAAAATGGAGTATTACTTGGTATTGAAAGTTTGGTGGAATATCGGAAGAACCAGGAACAAAGGAGAAAACAGTGGCTAAATGATATTAACTGGTATCAGAATTATAAAATATTTTGGAAGAAAGGCCAATACGTGAGAGAATTGATTCAATTGTTTTGAATGAAGTACTGGCATATGCATTTGGTGAAAGCGGAATTAATCTTGAATATAAATATGCAATAAAAAACTCAAACCTTGGTAAAGATAAAATGGTGATGGGAGATGCAGGTTTTAATCCAGGAAGAAGAAAAGTATATAACCAGCCACTTTTTCAAAAAGATCAAAGTGGTGCAAAACCAAATTACCTTTATGTTTATTTTCCCAAACGGTCGGGCTATCTTTTGCGTGAAACTGGTTTTACAATTATTCCTACTGTAATTTTAACTGCTTTTTTGATCGCGATTTTTGTATATACAATTATGGTTATTTTTAAGCAAAAGAAGTTGTCGATGATAAAAAATGACTTTATTAATAATATGACCCATGAACTGAAAACTCCAATTTCAACAATTTCATTGGCAAGTCAAATGCTTGAAGACGGAAGTATTACAAACACGCCACAAACCATTGAGCATATTTCCCGGGTTATTAATCAGGAAAGTAAACGACTTAGTTATTAGGTTGAGAAAGTGCTTCAAATGGCCGTTTTTAATGAAGGCAAATTGAAATTCAAGTTTAAGGAATTTGATGTGAATAAAATGATTGACACAGTTGCAGCAAATTTTGAACTTCGTGTTAAAAACAAAAACGGAGTTTTGATCACACAAAAACTTGCCGAAAAACCAATCATCAACGGAGACGAAGTTCATATTACAAATGTAATTTTCAACCTGCTTGATAATGCGGTTAAATACAGCAATGATTCTCCTGAAATAAAAATTACAACAGAAAACAGAAAAGGAGAATTGCTGATCTCAGTGCAGGATAAAGGAATTGGGATTTCCAAAGAACACCATTCGCAAATTTTTGACAGGTTTTATCGTGTGCCAACCGGCAATATTCATAACGTGAAAGGGTTTGGCTTGGGACTGAGTTATGTTAAGAAAATAATAGATTCACATAACGCAAAAATAAAAGTTGAAAGTGTAATAAATAAAGGAACAAAATTTACAATTTTATTCCCACAAATAAATAATTAACCATGGAACAAAAAACAAAATTATTACTTGCAGAAGACGATGAGAATTTAGGATTATTATTAAAAGAGTATTTGGTGGCAAAAGGTTACGATGCAAATTTATATCCTGATGGCGAAGCTGCATACAAAGGATTTATGCGTGAACATTATGATATTTGCATACTCGACATTATGATGCCAAAAAAAGATGGATTTACTCTGGCAAAAGACATTCGGGTTGTTAATCCCGATATTCCGGTTATTTTCCTAACTGCCAAAAACATGAAAGAAGATGTGCTGGAAGGTTTTAAACTGGGTGCTGATGACTATATCACCAAACCATTTAGCATGGAAGAATTAATCATGCGAATTGAAGCAATACTCCGGCGTACTTCGCAGGAAAATCAAGCTAATTCGCAACCAGTTTTTACACTGGGGATTTATACTTTTGATACAAGGAAACAAACTCTGGCACATGGAGATGAAGTCGTGAAGCTAACTACAAAAGAATCGGATTTGCTGAAACTGCTTTGCCAAAATGCCAATAAAATTCTGGAAAGAAACTATGCTTTACGGTCAATTTGGATTGATGACAATTATTTTAATGCACGGAGTATGGATGTTTATATCACCAAACTTCGAAAACATTTAAAAGATGAACCAACAGTTGAAATTATTAATGTCCACGGGAAAGGTTATAAACTAATAATGTGACAGTAGTTGAACTTTCCTTAGACCGGTCATATGGGATTTGAATTTTTCGGTTCGACATTGTTGAAAAGCGGGAATCTTTTCAATATTAAAAGATTCCCGCTTTTCTTTGATTATCAAACTAGTCAAGTTTCAATACTGCCAGAAATGCTTTTTGGGGAACTTCAACATTTCCGATTTGCTTCATCCGTTTTTTACCCTTTTTCTGTTTTTCGAGCAATTTACGTTTACGGGTTATATCACCACCATAACATTTTGCAGTAACATCTTTCTTACGGCTTTCACTGTTTCACGTGCAATAATTTTAGCCCCGATTGCTGCCTGAATTGCAATGTCGAATTGTTGCCTTGGAATCAGTTCTTTCAGTTTTTCGCACATCCGCCGACCAAAATTATAAGCATTGTCGAAATGAATTAATGTTGAAAGTGCATCAACCATTTCTCCATTTAGAAGAATATCTAATCTAACCAATTTAGCTGGTTTATAGCCGCTTATGTGATAGTCGAAGGAAGCGTATCCTCTCGAAATGCTTTTCAACTTATCATAAAAATCAAATACAATTTCACCTAAAGGTAAATTGAAAACCAGTTCAGCACGTTCTGCAGTGAGATAATGTTGATTTACAAGTGTACCTCTTTTATCGAGGCACAAACTCATAATTTGGCCAATATATTCAGAAGCAGTTATAATATTTGCACGAATATAAGGTTCATCAATTTCGTCAATTGTTGTGGCAGCAGGCATTCCCAGAGGGGTTGTAAACAGTTACAGAAGATCCGTCAGTTAAATGAACAAGATATGAAACGTTTGGTACTGTTGTAATTACATTCATGTCAAATTCACGCTCCAGCCGTTCCTGGATAATCTCCATATGCAGCAAACCCAAAAATCCACATCGAAATCCAAAACCAAGTGCCGCCGATGATTCAGGCTCAAAAGTCAGTGAAGCATCGTTTAACTGAAGTTTATCCATTGCGTTTCTTAAATCCTCATAATCGTCTGAATCAATTGGGTAAATACCTGCAAATACCATTGGTTTCACTTCTTCAAAACCATCAATCCTGCTTTCACATGGGTTTTTTACGTGTGTAATAGTATCCCCAACTTTCACCTCTTTTGCAGTTTTTATTCCCGAAATAATATATCCAACATCACCTGTTGTAAGCGTTTCGCGAGGTGACAATCCTAATTTCAGAACTCCAACTTCATCGGCAAGATATTCTTTTTTGGTTGCCATGAATTTTACCAAATCTCTTTTCCTGATTTCACCATTCACAATTTTGAAATAAGCAATAATCCCTCTGAATGAATTAAAAACAGAATCAAAAATAAAGGCTTGCAACGGTGCTTCAGGGTTGCCTTTTGGCTCCGGCACTTTTCTTATAATACGATCAAGAATAGTTTCAATACCCATTCCGGTTTTTCCGCTGGCATGTATAATATCTTCATGATCACAACCAACCAGATCAATAATTTGCTCTTCAACAACTTCGGGCATCGCATTTTCCAGATCCATTTTGTTCAGAACCGGAATAATTTCAAGGTTATTTTCGATTGCCAGGTATAAATTTGAAATTGTTTGTGCCTGAATTCCCTGAGTTGCATCAATAATTAACAATGCACCTTCGCAAGCGGCAATCGAACGCGATACTTCGTATGAAAAATCAACATGGCCGGGTGTGTCAATCAGGTTTAGTTTGTATTGTGTCCCTTCATGCAAATAATCCATCTGAATTGCATGGCTTTTAATCGTTATCCCACGTTCCTGTTCCAGTTCCATGTCATCGAGTACCTGAGCATGCATATCTCTTTCACCAATTGTATGGGTAAATTCGAGCAGTCTGTCAGCTAATGTACTTTTTCCGTGGTCGATATGAGCGATAATGCAAAAATTACGAATGTTGTTCATTTATTTAATGTTACGTACTGTTTGTTTTTATTGTTTTCTGAATTTTTGGCAAATATATCTATTTTTTAAGATTTTGTATTTTGTTGAAAATCAATCGAATTTGTGAATTTTTGTTAAAATAGAATGCCATTTTAATTTTTGGCATATTGTTTGTATAATGTTATGTGGAATATTTATTGTAACAAAAATAGTTACGATAAAGAAAGTAAAAGATACTTCGCAGCATCAGGCTGCATTTTTCATAAGTTTGGTTTAGTTAGGTTAAGTTTGAATCCCGGGGTGTTGACCCCGGGATTTTTCATTTTATTATTTCAGTATTTTAAAATCCATTGACTTTTTTAAATTTTTTAATCTGTCGAATATTAATTCAATGAATTGATATTGAGTTTACTATAAATTTTTTATTTAAAACTTCAAATTTTATTACATGTACAAGAATGGGGTTGTAAATTATCAAGCCTGTTTTAAATGATTTGATCAAACCAAAATATTTAATGTTCAAAATTATTTTATTTAAAGAATTCGGCAGGGAAAATATAAAATTGAATATTTGGTTTACCTGTATATTGTAGAATGAATAAATTTTGCAATTTTTATAAGAAAAATAATACGATGAAACGATTTATTCTTTTACTTGTCTTATTCTTTTACAGGAATATCAGCGCAAACCAAATCCCTGCAGAAATCACCTCTTTTATCTGAGGCAAGTCCTGAATCCGTTGGCATTTCTCCGGAAAGACTTGCGCGCATCGACCGTATGTGCGAAGAAGAAGTTGCCAATGGAAACCTTCCGGGAATTGTTTCCCTGGTTGCCCGAAATGGCAAAATTGTACTCTGGAAAGCCTATGGAATGGCTGAAAATCAAACCGGAAGAAAAATGGAACGCGATGCCATTTTTCGCATTGCATCACAATCAAAAGCAATTACAGCTACTGCTGTGATGATGTTGTGGGAAGAAGGTAAATTCAGGTTAGACGATCCAATCTCAAAATATATTCCTGAATTTAAAAACCAGCAGGTACTTAAGTCATTTCAATACAGTGATACAACATGGACCGGCGAACCGGTAAAATCGGAAATTACGATCCGCCATTTGCTAACGCATACTTCCGGCATTGGATACGGTATTATTGACAGTGATGAGCGATTTAAAATGATTTATCAAAAAGCAGGAGTTACTGATTTGTTTACCACTGAAAAAATTACAATTGCCGAAAGTGTAAAAAAGCTTGCAAAACTGCCACTTCATTTTAGTCCTGGCGAAAAATATTCATACAGCGAAGGACTTGATGTACTTGGTTATTTTATCGAAGTGGTTTCGGGAATGCCTTTTGATAAGTTTCTGCAAACCCACATTTTCGATCCGCTTGGGATGAATGATACACGTTTTTATTTTCCTGATGACAGGGCTGCACGTTTAGTTGCCGTTCAGCATAAAGTTGACGAACAATGGAAGAAATATCCTGTAACTTTTTACGATACTGATTACCCCGTGAAAGGAGCAAAATCCTTCTTTTCAGGAGGTGCCGGACTTTCAAGTACAGTAAAAGATTATGCTACTTTTTTGCAAATGTATTTGAATGAAGGAGAATACAATGGCGTTCGGATTTTAAGCAGAACAACTGTTCAGAGTATTATGGGAAATCAAACAGGGGCCTTATTTGGCGGACCTGAAAGATTTTACGGGTTGGCATTCGGAGTACTTTCACCGGAAGGACAAGATAAAGGTGGACAGGGAAGTGCAGGAACATTCGATTGGGGTGGTTACTTCAATACATCTTACTTCGCCGCCCCAAAAGAAAACGTTATTGGCCTCATTTTTAAACAAACACAAGGCCCGGTTAACGACGAAACCGGCTGGAAATTCAGACAACTGGTTTTTCAGACAATTGATGATTAAATATAAAAAAAATGAACAAAGTAAAAGAACTCGCAAAAATGATTGACCACTCCATTCTTCATCCAACAATGACAGATGAGGATTTAAAACGGGAGTGCGCTGTTGCCGCAAAATATGATGTTGCTTCGGTTTGTGTAAAACCTTATGCCGTAAAACAAGCGGTTGAACTGTTAAAAGGAACTGATGTTTTAGTGGGCTGTGTGATCGGATTTCCTGCCGGTAATTCGGCAATCGAAGTTAAAGTTTTTGAAGCTGATCTTGCTTGTAAAGATGGAGCTGTTGAAATTGATATGGTTATAAATGTTGCAAAAGCCTTGCAGGGCGACTGGGATTATATTGAAAAAGAAATTGGTGCTATAACCGAAACCTGTCATAAAAACAAGGCAATTGTTAAAGTTATTTTCGAAACCGATTACGTAATCCGAAAAGAAGATATTATTAAATTGTGTGAAATTTGCACAAAAGTGGGAACTGATTATGTGAAAACTTCATCGGGTTTTGGATTTGTGAAACAGCCAAATGGTGACTACAATTACATTGGTGCAACCATCGAAAACCTGAAATTAATGAAGGCCAGCAGCGGCCCAAAAGTTAAGGTAAAAGCTGCGGGCGGAGTTCGTTCTTTAGATGGATTATTGGCAGTGCAGGAAGCAGGCTGTGAACGTTGCGGAGCCACTGCAACCGTCACAATTTTGGAAGATGCCAAAAAACGATTTGGCAGTTAGAAAATATCATATTGAAATACACAACTTTGCTGGAAATTTGTCCCCTTGCAAAGGGGGACGAGCGAAGCGGAGGAGGTAAAAAACATAACAAATGCGGTTCGGAATTCGAATCATCCACATTAAACTTTAAAATAAACAACTTTAAACTAAAAACTTATGTACATCGTCGATTCTTACCCGCTTGCAGTATTGCTTTGTGTTGTGACCATGTTTTGTTGGGGCTCGTGGGCAAATACGCAGAAACTGGCTTCAAAAGAATGGAGTTTTCCTCTGTTTTACTGGGACTATACCTTAGGTGTAATATTGTTGTCGCTTGTTTTTGGACTTACTTTAGGTAGCAGTGGAAGTGCAGGTCAAGCTTTTATTCCAAATTTATTACAAGCTGCACCTAAAGCCATTTCATTTGCTTTGTTAGGCGGAATTATTTTTAACATAGCAAATTTACTTTTGGTTGCAGCAATCGAAATTGCGGGTATGGCAATTGCTTTTCCAATAGGTATTGGTCTTGCTTTGGTTTTGGGAGTTTTCAATAATTACCTGCCAAATCCTGAAGATTATAATGCACTTTATCTGTTTTTAGGTGTTGGTCTTGTAACACTTGCCATTATTTTAAATGCAATGGCATATAAAAAGGTATCTCAGGGAAGCAAGTCAACAAAAGGAATTATTATATCGCTCGTTGCCGGGTTGTTAATGTCATTCTTTTATCGTTTTGTAGCCGATTCAATGTCAAAAGATTTGGCACATATCGAAGCAGGAACTTTTACTCCTTATGCAGCAGTGTTTGTATTTTCGATTGGTATATTTATTTCAAATTTTCTTTTTAATTTTTATTTCATGAAAAATCCGGTTTCAGGAAAACCGGTTAGCTATAAAATGTACTTTAGGCAGGGAACTTCAAAACTTCATATTGTAGGTATTCTGGGAGGAGTAATCTGGAGTCTGGGAATGATATTGAGTATCATGGCCGGTGATATTGCGGGTTATGCAATTTCTTACGGGTTAGGACAAGGTGCGACTTTAGTTGCAGCAATTTGGGGAGTATTTGTGTGGAAAGAATTCAGGAATGCACCAAAAGGTACATCGGTTTTACTGGCGCTAATGTTTGCGAGTTTTATTATTGGATTGGTACTTATTATTCTTGCTAACGGAGCTTAACGAAAAAGGCTAAAACACAGACAAAGTAATAGTTTAGCAGTTGTTAATCAGTATCTTTTTCAAATCTTAAAACTTTTAATCCTGATTTTTTATACATGAAATCTCATTCCTCATTACAAAAATCTAATAATCTATAAAATGAACAACAGAATAGTAGTCATCGGAAGTTCCAATGTCGATTTGATAATGAAAATGGACCACCTTCCCGAAAAAGGCGAAACCGTAACCGATGCTGAATTTTTTCAGGTTTATGGCGGTAAAGGTGCCAATCAGGCAGTTGCGGCAGCCCGAGCAGGTGGAAATGTGGCTTTTGTAAGCTGCGTAGGAGAAGATGCCTACACACCTCAAATGGTGCAGAATTACAAAAACGACGGAATTGACACAAGTTTTGTTTTTAACGAAAAGGGAAAAGCAAGCGGACACGCATTGATTATGATTGGTGGCGAAGGAATGAATTACATTTCTGTGGCTCCCGGAGCGAATTACGGGTTAACACCGGCAAAAATTGATGAAGCACTTCCTGTAATTGATGAAGCAGCAATAATTGTAATGCAATACGAAATCCCTGAAGAAACCATCAAATACGTAATTGATCTCGCAAATAGGAAAAATATTCCGGTTCTGTGGAATTGCGCACCTGCCCGTGCTTTTGATTTATCGTATATTCCTAAAATAAATATTTTGGTATTAAATGAAGTTGAAGCCGGATTTTTGACCGAATTATCAGTTGAGAATAATTCAGATGCAGAAAAAGCTGCCGGTATTTTAGTTGCCAAAGGTGTTGAAAAAGTGATTATTACACTCGGTTCACAAGGTGCTTTTGTGCTTACCAAAAACGAAAAGGTGAGTGTGCCTTCTTTTAAGGTAAATGCAATTGACACAGCTGCGGGCGATACTTTTGCGGTGCATTTGCTGTTGCTTTGGTTGAAGGGAAATCGTTAAAAGAGTCTCGTAGTTTGCAAGTGCTGCGGCTGCAATTTCGGTGACAAGGATGGGTGCTCAGCCTTCGGCACCAAAACGTGAGGAAATTGATTTGTTTTTATTTGAAAATTCGATATAAAAGGCGAATATTCCGAGGCTGCTATTTATTATAGTTACTGTTGATATATTAGTTTTTTGGTTACCAAATTGTCTCTCGATTTAAATACAACCAAATAAATTCCTGATTTCAGATTCATATTATTAAGCTGAACGGTTTGATTATGATAGCCTTCGGTTAAAAATTCATTGACAAGTGTACTTAACAGACGGCCATTTATATCATACAAACCAATTTCAATTTTTTCATCACCTTCAAGCAAAAAATCAATATTTACTGACGATGAAGTTGGATTTGGATAAACTTCCAAATTGAATGATTTTGTTGCAAAAACAGGTGTATTTGTTATAACAGATGCTTCATCATCAGCCATTGGCGAACCATTCAGATATTTTGAAACTGCCCAGTATTCAACCATATTTGGGTCGCCGGTTGGATTTGTTTGTGCCGCAATCAGCGAATAACCGTCACCATCAGGTTCAGTTGGCCACGGAATTGTATCATAAAAAGTAAATGAAATAACTGTTTCATTTGTACTTGTTTCCAATTCTATGAGTTCCCCGCCATTCGACAAACTGCCGGAGTAACCAAAATCAGTAGTAAATCCATAAAGCCGTTGAAATTCTTCAGGATTTGAAGCTACTACAACAAATCCCTTTGGGGCAACAGTTGTCCCGGCTGGAAATGTGTATTCAATTCCATCGGTAAATGATAAACCTGATAAATCAAGTGTAGATGTACCTGTGTTTTTCAATTCGATAAATTCAAGTTGCTTGGCACCCACAGTATCCTGATCAACTGGGTGATAATGCAATTCGGTTACTTTTAAGTCGGTAAAAAGTGCGGAGTTTTCAAAAACAATTTCATGCAGGGGACTCCAGTTAGTTGAGTTCTTAATGCGCGCCATTACGCGTGTTCCTGATTTTACGGTTATGGTTTTCGAGTTTCCGCCATTGGCAGCCGAACTTGAAATTGCTCCGCCAATTGCCCGCGGATCAGAGCCATCTATAGTGTATGCTATTGTACCAATGCCATTTTTATTTTCCAGCGTTAAATTATATTCACCTGAAATAATGATTTTTTCGTCAATTATTTCTACCCCGTTATTTTTATAAACAGGAGGTTTTATATCGGCAAAAAGCTTTTCATCGATAAGTTGCTGTAAACGATATCCGATCGAAAATGGCATATAATCATTGGTTATCTGATCCACAGCCTTAACCCAATCATCATCTTTTGTTCTGGCGGGCCAGCTTCCTGCATC
Source organism: Draconibacterium sp. (assembly GCA_016705335.1). Classification (GTDB taxonomy): domain Bacteria; phylum Bacteroidota; class Bacteroidia; order Bacteroidales; family Prolixibacteraceae; genus Draconibacterium. Next base: position 52,668 of record JADIYN010000056.1, read on the forward strand.
GCCCCAACGTGCTGATTCTGCTATAATTGGCTGATCAAGCTGGTCGGAAGTTTTTAAACCTGCTTATGCATGAATCGGAGTAAAAGCTCCTGTGTTGAAAAAATGACGATAAACCCTGTCGGCAAAGCGCATTCTGTATTCTGCATTTTCGGTTAGTTTGAAGTGCAGCCATTGCGGGTGGAATTTCCCGAAATCAGAAACATACATCCTGTTGTTATCCGTATTCCCAATATTCACCCTGTTTTCATCGATTCCAACTCCCGGACTCACAGGATCGGCAAGTAAAGTATGTTCTGCATCATGAACAAAAAATCTGAATCCATCGCGTTTTTTTGTCCTGTTGTCAATAACAAAAAAGTTATTTGGATTGTAATTACCCGAGAATTTTGAAACGGGTGAATCAAAATTACCACCGTAAAAGATTGTCAGCATATAATCGATCAGGTTGTCAACATCCACATAAACGTTGAGCGAAGTATCTGCGATACCGGTTGAATTTAATCCCAATAATTTAAAATAATTTGAGTTCGACGAAAATCCTTGCTGGCAATATGTTCCAAATTGCTTCCCAACTATCTGTATTTCCATCGGTTGCCTCAATTTCATATAAACTAAAATCATCTCCAATATCTACCTTTATTACATCGTAATCTTCTTTGCCACCAAAATATGATTCGGCAAAACTTGCTTCAGCCTGTTCCTGAGTTTGGTAAACTCCCAATACAATCCATTTAAATACTAAATGGTAATATCTGCTGCGTGAGTAAGGCTGGTGCATGTCTTTCTGGCAATCGCGCGAAAAACATCCCTGTTCATTGTGTTGTAACGTGATTGGTCGCCGCCGTTTGACCACGAATAATTTTGCGAAGTCCTTAAATCAACTTTGTCAAATTCATTGGTCCCTTCATTGCCAAACAGTGGAAACTCCAATTTACCTTCACCGTAATCTTTTCTGAAAAAAAGTCGGAATGCATGTTTCGGATAACCATCGTGTCTGCTCCAGCCGCCCCTGATCCGAATGCCTGCATCGATATTAAAACCCGGGCTTCCATCAGGGTTTATTAACTCAATATTTGCTGGACGTTCCCACTCAGAACCATGGTTTTCAGCATTTACATAAATACCGGTTTGACTGTTAAAAAGATTGCCGGGATCGGTGGTTACCGAAATGGTGGGAATGTCGAGCAATGAATTTTCTATCAGGTTTTTGTATCTGTTGTCAAGGGTAACTTTGGTGTCCATTGGCAAATCAATAGTTTGACCATTCACATTGTTGGTTGGCCAGCTTCCGCCCGGATGTTCGGTTTGATTTTTTACAGCCGCAGTAAAAATATATGACCGGCTTGTTGCGATGCCCGGAGCGAAACCTTCCTGATATTTGGCAGCCCGTAAAACAACTCCTCCGGTTTTCCCTCTGCCACCGGTTGTACTTCCCGGATCAATCAATACACTAACCGGTGAATTGCCGGTTAATACATTTAATGCGGTTTTGGGATCACTGCCGTCCAATGTATATTTGATTGTTTCACCCGGTGAATCGGCAGTTAGTTTTACTGTAAATGGGTTTTTGTAAAAACCACTTGGTATATCGCAGGTAACTGAACCTTCTGTAACAGGCAAAAACTTTTTACCTTCAAGTTTTAAACCCAAATAAAAATCAGAGCTGTTTCTGCCAACATTAAAACCCTGCACAGCTATTATATTTTTACCATTTATCAAATTGATATCGTTTTTATCAAAAACGAATCTCTCGATTTCCCCAAATTCATGACTTCCTGTTGCACCCGAGTCGTATGCGTAATTGTTCAACACATTCACTTTTGCAACTTCATTTCCATTGATCCAGACTACAAATCCGTCATCATAATCAATATTTACTGTAAGTTGATCTAAATTGTCAATATTTTCGATTGTAAATTGTTTTCTGATAAACACAGTAGTATATCTGTTCATCATGCTGCTGAGTTCAGTTCCACCGGAACCATCACCATATCTGAAAGGTGCATTTCCTTTTAGCCATTCTGAATCGTTAAAATCGTATTACCCCTCCATAGGTTATTTGGTTGTGAAGGTTCCGAAATACCTCTGAAATATGATATTCTGAATTCCAGTCCAACAAAAACCTGCACGAAAGATTGATGCCTGTAAATAGAATAATTACAAAGATGATATTGATTTTAAAATTATTCATATAGAAAATTGTATTGACAGAAATTTATAATCTGGTATTTACTGATTTTATTATCTCATGCACTCAGACAAAATTAGAAACATTTTGTAGTCTTTTTCAGCAACAATAAACAATAAAAAGATTGTAATGCCGCAGACTCACAGATTTTGGTTTTCATAATAAAGTATTTATAATTTAACAGCAATAAGAATACGATAATAATTTTATTGTTTTGAAATTATTTTAGTGAATGAATTGTTTCCCTGGGTTACTTTTACAAGGTAAATTCCTGCATCAAGTTCATTAATATTAACTGAATATTTGTTTTCAGCAAAGGTTTCCCGGTTTTAAACAATTTTCCCCTGATATAGTTGAAATTGATAAAAAAAATAATCCATCGTAAGCGTTTAAAGTTTCTATGGTAAAATGGTTTTTGCCGGAACCGGGTAAATTTAAAATCCATTTCCATTTCTTTTGTAACCACATTTGTTGAAACTGAATCAGGATCCTGTAAAATCATCAAACCAAAATGATCGGCATTTTGTACTGCCGTTGGCAGTAGCCGGCGTCATCACCA
>JADIYN010000057.1 GCA_016705335.1 Draconibacterium sp.
CAACTGTTCCCTTCATTGATAAGGCCTGTCTTTTTCAACATTTTGCCCGAATAATTCGAAATAACATGGGTGAGCTCATGTCCGCGGGTTTGCTGAAAATTTAAGTGAACAACACAAAACTGCGGATCGGCGAAACCACTGCCTGTCTTAAGAATTTTCATCGCATCTTCTTTTGAATGCCAAACAAATAAGTCGATCTTTTTGGGTAAAGTGCTCCCAAAAAAACTATTGACAGTTTCAAAAGCTTTTTCGCGCGACTGCATAAACAACTCCATTTCACTGTCGCTCATATTTTGAAAATGAAACCTGATATGTTTGGTTTCACTGGTTTTCCAGTTGTCGAAAAAAGGATCGAAGCCAAACAGCAACCAATTTCGGTTGGCATATTTTGTGGCATTTGCAGTTATATTGATTTGCATGGCTTTTTGCAGTGCAACTTTTGCGTTTTCGATATCAGAAAGCATAAAATAAGCCGATCCCAGGTATCCGGCCGACCATGCCTGTCGCCAGGAGTTGTCATTTTCGGCAACATACTTCAGAAATGGAATTGCATCTGAAGGTTGTCCGACATCGACCAAAGCCCTGCCCAGTAAAGCATTGTAATCCATGTTTTGCGGATCGTCTTTTAAGAACTCCTTCGCTTTTTCGATTGTTTTTTCAAATTCCATAGCACCATAAAGTTTTGAGAGTTCTTCGGACTGCGGATTTTGTGCTGAAACTGAACAGGTAAAAAAGGTGAAAATCACAAGAAAAAGAGAAATTGTTGTTTTCATGGTTTTTTGGTTTTTGATAGATTTTAAATTTAATAAATTGCTTGTCCGTTTAAGTACCACAAGCTATAAAAATCATTTTTGACTCTCCCTCTTCTCCCTCTCTACGCGTAGGAAAAAGGTTTAATGTCGCAGAAAACCATTAATGGTAATCCCGGAAATAATGTCGTATTTTATTCATATTTGGCACTTTGTAGTTATATAGTATAACTGCTGGTATATAAACGGATAATCATATTTAATAAAATTTTTTCATAAGTTTCAAACTTTGGAAAAGGTTTGAAAACTCGTGTAGACAACCGGCAATGTTTTTTCATTTTAATTTCGGTGCTTCAGTTTTCAAACCATCCTGAAAATGAATAGCTTTTATAATTTCTCCGTTTTCATCAGATTCAAATTTAATTTTTGCATTTACAGCCATCCAGAAAAATTCAGTTTTAGAGATCGGGAGTATCTCAGCTTCCATTTGGTCTGATAATTTTGCCCAAAGCCTTCCATCAATTTCGCTGATTGTTAAAATACCATCATCGCCATAATCGTAGTTTCCGGTAATGTTGCATAATTCAGCAGCCGATAATTTTATTGGCTGGATTTTCGGAGCTTTTATCAATTCTCCATTCTGGCTGTGAATGGCATATAATTTTCCGTTTTGGGTTTCGAATTTCAATCCTGCATCAACAACCTGCCAGACAAGTTCATTTTCAGCAAGCGGGAAAATTTCCAACTCCTGCTGACCCGATAATTGTGCATACAAACTGCCATTTCTTTCCGACAAAGAAAGTACGCCATCGTTTCCATAATCATAAAAACCTGCAAATTTCTTCAGGTTACTAATCCTGAATTTATTTTTGATTTGAATATTCTTCCACAATGCACACGTTAAATCGTATCCCAGCTGCTCAACCAAAGCTTCACTGTAGTTGCTCAGAATAATGATTACATAATCGGCATGTGCGTGAAACAGAAAAGCCGTACGCGTACAGCCTCCGATTCCCCCGTAATGCGTAGATTGATAGTCGGTGCTGATTTTGTGTGTTTTATGCAAGCCGTTGTACCATTTGTACAAATCGCCCGTTGTTGACGATAAATTGCCGGCTCCCACAAATTGTGAAAGACTGAATTCCGCACCCCGGGTAAACTTCCCGTCAACTTTGTTGTATCCTATTGCCTGGTTTTCGGGCGAAGTGTTGATGACTGAGTACGAGCTTGTCATTTTCAACGGGTCAAAAATCTGTGTTTGAACAAAGTCGGAATAACTCATTCCGCTCACTTTTTCGATAATATATGCCAGTAATATGTAGCCCGATGTACAATACTGATAGTGTTCACCCGGTGGAAAATTCAGTGGCAGATGTTTAAATTCCCCTATTAAATCGGGAATACTGGTGAACTCAGTTTTAAAATCATAAGGTGTTTCGTTTACCACATCAACAATTCCCGATTTGTGTTGAATCAAATGTTCGATTGTAATTTTATCGCCGTTCGGGTAATCGGGAATAAACTCGACAAGGTAGAATTGTAGTTAAGTAATCCTTTATTTTTCAGTTCGGCAATGCAGGCAACTGTAAATAGTTTCGAAACCGAAGCAAGAAAAAAACAGGTGTTTGGTGTATTTTCGATTTTGTTTTCAATATCGGCAAATCCGTATGCTTCAGAAAGTAGAATATTCCCGTTTTGCGCCACCAGGACAGAACCTGTAAAATCCTGATTGTCGTAGTATTTTTCAACTATTTGGTTGAGTTCCCGGCTTGTTTCGGCACCATTATTTTGCGCATTGCATGATATAAACCACAACGGAAATAGTAAAACAGTTATAATTTTTTTCATACTTTAATTTACAAATCTCTGATTGTCTTTTAATACTCTATGCGGGTTTCCCCCCTCGTTTGCCGGGGTATGTTGAATCGCATTTTAATGCTAAAAATACTTAACAAGTTGCATGAAAGAAAGTTGAAACTGAGTACGATGCACCCCTCGCTACAAACGGGGAGAGGGAAGAAAATGTTATGCATTTGCCCCAGCAGAAAACCCTGAAAAGCCATGACACCGATTATTATAAGTACATACAACCCCAGCAAAACAAAAGTGAAAATGGCAAAAATTTAAACAGCGATTTTAAGTTGGCAAACCCTCGAGGTGTAGAGTTTTTCGTTGCTTTGACGAACAGCCTGTTTCATTTGTGCGAAAACCGGTACAAATAAGTTACCGGAAAATAATGCAACTGTAAACGGTAGGTAAACAAGCCCCATAATCCACATCGGGAAAGCGGTTTTCAAGTCCATAAACGAAAAGACAACAATCATCACCAGCGAGGCAAGCGCCATTATTCCCATGGCAACATAGCCGATAATGGCGAGTATATTTCCCCATTTGGCGGTTTCGGCCAGGTACAGTTTAATCTCGCGGTTTACTGTAAAAGTTTCGGTTTGTGTTGTGTTGATTTCTGTGTTTTCCATAAGTTTTGGTTTTTTAAAGTTGTTGTTTATTTTTTGGTTTTTTTGAAGTTGTTGTTGCTGCTCAGTTTTGTCAATTGTTTAAACTTGTTTTTATTATATGTTTTCACTGGCATTTGTGGGTTGTAATCCTTGAACCCCGAACTATCACTATCCCTGTATATAACAAAATGTAATTTGTGGCTTGCCCATTGGACAAGTCGCTTTCATTTTAAAAAGCACTTTACTGGTCACAGTTTTGCACAAGCGATGTTATAGCCAGTATTTTATTCTTCAAAGTAGTCAGAGTCAATTTTTTTTACTTCATAAACAGATTGAGTAGATAATCCGACATTAAACTCAAACATAAGTTCTGTCAATCTTTCTCCGTCAATTAGTATTATCTTATGCTCTATACTATTCACAAATTCAAATGCACTTTGTGGAAAGCTGGAAGTTGTTATAAAAATTCCTTTCCTTGCCTTTTTAGATAAAAGTGCTCCGGCGAAATCACGTATTTCTCTCACTGGAACCGCATTTCCCCACCGTTTTGCTTGGATAAAAATAGTGTCGAGTCCAAGTTTATCTTCTTTTATTATTCCGTCGATACCTCCGTCTCCACTTTTACCAAGGGCTTTTCCTGCATCTTTTCTTGAACCTCCGTAGCCCATTTTTGTCAATAAGTCAATTACCAATTTTCAAAAAATGCGGAGAACAATTCTTTATTGTATCAAGCAAATCTCTCGACAGGTCATTTTTTAATTTTTTGATATGCATACTCCAGCTTCCTCAGGTGTTTTATTAGATTCTCCATTTTCAATGTTTCCTAAATTAGTGTCATCAATTTCATTTTTAACTGTAATAGATTGTTTGAATGCTTTGAATGCTTTGAATTCTTCTAAATCTTTTGTTCTAAGTTCTCTTGGATTCGATTTTAAAAAACTTAGACCTAGGTCGGTTGTGTGATAGGACCCTCTTTTTTCGGTTTTTAATAAATTAGCTTTCTCCAAATAGAATTTTGCCCACCCAACACGATTGTCGAAAATTGCTTGTGACCCACTTGGTAATAAATCCTTTTTTTCGTCATCACTTAATTGAAAATCCATAGCAAGAATTTCAATAAGTTCCCTCAATTTATGAGTTTTTCGTCACTCATTGTATTTAAGAGCGGAAGCATTATTGATTGATAGTCAGGTATCATATTATTTTTTTTTAGTTTTCTTATTTTCTTTATTTAATGTTGGCAAAGTTTGGTAATATGGAGAGCGGAAATTTGAAATGGTTACCTTTCATTTCTGCAATCAGCCAATTCGTTTATTCATATTATCTTTTTTTACGTCAATCCGCCAGATGTCCTACTAATTAGAGGTGTTGCAATAACGAAATACATTTGAATTACTCACTGAAACCCACATTACATTTACATTTTATTAGCCAGCATTTTATTTTTTAATTACAAGATTGGAAGTCACATATTTATCATTTATCGTTACAAAGCAATATGTACCTTTTGAAAAATTACTCAAATCAATAGCTGTATTAGAACTAATCATCTTTTCATAAATTAAATTTCCGTTTATGTTATAAATCTTTAATAAGGCATCATTAAATAAATTATCCTTAAAAACTATGTTTACAATATCATTAAAAGGGTTTGGATAAATATGTAGTAAATCTTTAAAATCAATTTTATCAATATTTAGTATTATTGAATCAATTTGGTCTGTAACATATATGCTAAACGGATTATTATAAGTAATATAGTTATTTGCTTTATCAAATAAATCAAGTCTTATTTTTCGATTTCCTTCCCGATACCAAACAGGAATTGCCATGCTGATAAGATACTCAGTAGATGAAATTTTTTTTACTTTCCAATTGTTCCAACTTGTGATATTAAATTGATAAACATCCGATTATCTTCTTCATCCGTTAAATACAAAACTCCACTTGCCAGTCCTGTTTGATTATCCGTTGCATTTAGAATTATTTTTAGGGTATCTGACAGGCTGAGTGTATCAGGGAACATAGTTACTGAAGTGATAACCGGAGGGAATTTATCTGTTTCACTTGTAACCCCATTCACAAAAAATTGATACGCACTTTTTCGATAATATTTAGAATTATCAGCATTATCGTATATTTCCATGGCAAAATACCAATATCCTTTAATTGCATCTTTAGGTATAACTTTTTTTAGTAAATATTTATTATTGCCCAACGAGATGATATCATTACCGTTAAAAAAAGCGCACTTCATAATTAGCCATACCGGTTATAGGATCATATAAATCAAACCATAAATGATGCAAACCGGAACCAACATCGATGATTTCAAATTCGCATTTTAACGAATCTCCGGGATTTAACGTATCAACATATAATTTTACATTCGAAATGGTTGGTGGCACATTATCCGGTGCCGACGAAACAACGGTGAAAGAATCGAGGGTTGTGAGATTGCGAAGTATGTTATCATTATTATTAATGACAACCAAATCTCCTACTTTATAAACGCCTGAAACAGCCCATTCTGAAATTCTATAGTTGGCCTTGTAAGTATTATTCCCAACATAATCAGTTGATCTTACTAAAACCTGAAATATATTTTCATTTTCGGGATTAAAAATACTAACTGCCAAATTTCTTATTCCATAAATACTGTCAAACACACTAATTGTTATTTCGATGTTTTCGTTGTTTTTAACTGTTTTTGGTGCAACGGTTAAATATTGAAAAGTAGGAAGTTGAACCTGACCAAACAAAATGTTTGTCATTAAAAAAATTACAAACAAAGTATTCGTTAATCTTTTCATATCTTATAATTTTATTTAACTAATTATTATATTATAGTTGACTGTTGGTAGCGGAGCGGATTTCGGAGAGCGTTCCAGTCCGAAGGACTAGCATGCCAAATATGTTGGATACTTCTGACTTTATATAGACATTACATTCCAAAACCTTCCTGTCGGGTTTCTCTTGTTTTTCGATTTTCATGGAGGTTCTCGCTCTTTTCATTCTGATTTCATTTTGTTCGGTAGCCCGGTATTTATATCTGTTTTCATTTTTTCTTTTTAGGGCTTTTCAACAGATTTTTCTCTTCGCTGTTAAGTTTTCGTTGCAGTTTTTTACGTCTTCGGCGGGTGGCAGATTTTCAGGTACTATTCCTCTTTTTGTGAGCATATTCCTTACTGCAAGGTTGTTGTCGATATGTTCCCTTTCAATTTTTGTTTGTCCTTTCAGGTCTTTGTTTTGTACATTCAATCCGGTCATTTCGGCTGCCAGGTCTTTCGCTTTTATGCTGATTGTCGGAAGAAAATCGGCAACCGGGCGGCTTTCCGGCACTCCCATTTTACGTTTAAGCATTTGGGTATTTAACCTGAAAAGAGCCTGATCACCCTTGCTTCTGATGATGGCAAATCCCTGATTGTCAACTCCACGCTCATAAAGAATCCCTGAAAGTTGTTTTTCTGTATGGCTTAATTTTTCCCGGGCTTTTACCCGTTCAAATTCAAGAATTCGTTGTTCAACCAATTCTGCCTTACGGGTTTGTACAGCAAAATAGTTTTGGGCAAATGCAATTTCTTCTTTCCGGCTATCCCCATTCTGAGCGATCAAATAACAGGCATAACGGGTTAAGAGAATATCATCTATCTCATCTTTAGCGCCTTTTGCCTTTCAGTATCATCTTCCTGACGTCAGGAAAATGATAGTCAGTTTCTTCTCCTGCATTTTTACAGGCATCTTTTGCTTTTTGAATTACTTTTTCAAAGTTCTCCCATTTGCTGTAACCCAGCAGGTTTTGCATTTCGCGCGCGCTCCAGCATTCAACACTTTCCAGTTCGGAGGCGGCGGCTTCAAACTGTGCAAATAAACTTCGGATTTCGTCAGACTTCATATTGATTTTTTGTTCGGTAACACGGGTGTTTTTAATTGACCTAAAAATAGAGAAAAAAAACTGAAGGTTGTACAGACAGGTGCGTTAAAAATCAGGGAATTATTAACAGGGGATGGAAACTGATGCTGGATACTGGATGAGGAAGAAAGCCCGGGGAGAGGGGCCCCCCCCCCCCCCCCGGCACCCCCTCAAGGAGTGTCTGCTGCAAATATGTATTTTAGTACAAATTAATTGGAGAAATTTCTCCTCCCGAAGAGGGCCCTTTACGTAGGGGGGTCTTTTAAAGCCTTTGCGTTTCGCGTTTCCTGCTTTGCGTTTAATGGCTTATGATCTGTAATCAGCGCAATCTGTAAAAGAGGGTTGCGGGTTGCGGGTTGTCGTTGTTGGGTTTTATCCGGCGGTTAATAAATCTGACCAGTATCGTGCGAATCAGCAACAGGTTGCTCCGATAGCTATCCGGAGGATGTTTGATTTTAGATACTTGATGCCTGATTCCGGATATATTTAAGCTGTAACCTGTTACCCATAACCCGCTTCTGCCAATCAGTTCATAAAATTTCTTATTTTGTACCCGTGTTTTGTAACCGGCGAAATTGTAATGCCGGCGTATGAAAAACCAAAACAACAAACCAAAATAAAATGAACTATAAATAATCTGAAATGAAGAACCTGACATTTAACCTGAAAAATCAACTTGAAATTTTAGTGGTTGCAGCGATGTTTATGTTTTCTGCAACAGCATCGCAGGGGCAAACCGCTCCGTCGTACACACATCATTTGGCGGGTAATCCGTATCTGCCGTTATGGGAGCATTTACCCGACGGCGAACCGCGTGTTTTTGAAGACCCCGACAACCCGGGCAAATACCGGGCTTATATTATCGGATCGCACGATGTGAGAGCCAACAGTTATTGCGGTCCCGACATCAGGGCCTGGTCGGCACCCGTTGAAGACCTGACCAGTTGGCGTGATGAAGGCCCCATTTTCACCTATCCAATCGAAGGACAGTGGGATGTGATGTATGCTCCCGACCTCGTTGAGGTAAAAGGAAAAGACGGCAAAAAGGAATACTATCTGTATCCGCACAGCCGGGGCCGGAACAGGGAAGCGATGGTTGCAAAAGGTAGCCGTCCTGATGGTCCGTTTACTCCTGTCAACATGACTGAAGACGGAACGAAAACTGTACCCGGAAGTATCATGGGATTTGATCCTTCGGTATATATTGAAACCATCACAGATACAAAAGATCCTGATTATGCGATTGGCTTCAGAGCTTATGGATTCTGGGGATTCCAGCGTTCGTCAGCGGGTCAGTTGGATCAGAACACCATGTATTCGCTGCGGCCGGGAACCGAAGCCATTCCCTATTTTATTCCGGCAAGTTCAAGATATGGTGTTGTCAGAGACCCGGAAGGAACAAGCTATCCGGCTCTTTTTCCAGACGAAGACCTTGGTTCGTTTAACTTTTTTGAAGCTGCATCCATTCGCAAGGTTGGTAATAAATATGTTTGGGCTTACAGTGGCTATTCAGGCCCTGATTATGGACTAAGCAGCACCAACTCGGCGTTGCGTTACGCTTATGGCGACTCTCCGCTGGGTCCATGGAAAAGCGGTGGCGTTCTTGTTGATTCACGCGGACCTGTGCTGAGTGAAGACGGAACCAAACTTCAGACCGGTTATTCGGGTCACAATACCCATGGCAGCATACAGCAAATCAACGACCAGTGGTATGTATTTTATCACAGGGCACCAAGGGGATTTGGAAATGCACGTCAGGCGGTGGTAGCTCCGGTTACAGTTACATGGGATGAAAAGTCGGTGGCTGATGGCGGAAAAGTTGTAATCAGAGGATATGATCCTTATTCTTCGGACAATACCTGGACAGCAAAAGATAGCCAGGGAAAAGAATATACAGGAGCCGAAGTAACTTCGGAAGGTTTTCACATCTACGGCCTCGATCCTTATCAATATTACTCCGCGGGATATGCGTGCTTTCTTTCGAACACAGGCAGTCAGCAGGATTCGTGGGATATGTGGGATAATAACATGCCAATTACCAATGTGAAGAACGGCAACATTATAGGTTATAAGTATTTTGGTTTTGGAGGGCTCGGCAAAGACATGAAAGGATTAAAGGCTTTTGAAGGTGTTAAACCCGGAAATAAAACAGCATTTAACCTGTTTCTTACCCCAAAAACGACTGAGGCATTTAAAGTGAATGTTTGGTTAGACGGACCCTGGGACAATGCCACATGGAAAGGCAAAAAAATTGGTGTAATCGAAGTACCTGCAAATGCTGCTCAGGAAATCACAAAATTCACTATCGATGTTTCGTCGGTTGTTGACAAGCTGGACAAAAAACACGCTATTTTTCTTATTGCCGAAGGTGGTGAAACTGATGGGCTTTTCGATTTAACAGGGCTTGGATTCAGTACTGATAAAAAGAAAATCGTTCGACCGGTTGCCCCAAAAATTAGTATTAAGATAAACGGGGAAGCTATAGAAGTTCCGGCCACTCCGGTTCGTTCAACAAATGCCAACGGTATTGTGGGTTACGATCTGTATGAAACGACATACAAAGTACCAGCCAGCACAACCGGAACGCCAACCGTATCGGCCACTGCAAGCGACGCTGCAGTAAAAGTGTTCATCACACAAGCTGAATCGAAAACAGGAACAGCTGTTGTGAAATGTGATTATAATGGTGTGGTAAAAACATATAAAGTTGTGTTAGCTGCGGAATAACTTCTGCATTCATGCTGAAAATTAAAGTGCAAGGTGCAAGGCAATCCATAAAGGAGGCTTGTGTCTTGCACTTTTTTATGAAGGATACTGGGTGCTGGTTACTTGTTACTGGATACTGGATACTGGCCAATCACCCCATCTCGCCTCAGGCAAAACACCCTTGCTTGTAAATCGTAAATTGCAAATCATTTATTCTTATAATTTCCTCCCCGCTTCTGCCCGATTTCATGGTGTTGTTATCAGAATTATAAACCCGAATTCGGTATTCACTAAAATAAATAAGATTTGAAACTGCCTGTCCAAACACTTTCCAACCAAACTCCATCTAACAGATCAAATCTGCCTGATTGAAAAACAAAGAATAAATTACTCCTTTCAATCTTAATTTGCTTTATTCGAAACCTTCTCCAAAGTTCAACACTTTGGAAATAGTTAAAACCCTTTTTCCGGCTTTTATTAAATGATGATGACTCAAATATATTTCGCTACTACGTAGCTTTTGTCATTATTATGATAATACTTTCTACAAAGATTATGCTGCGCTGCAGCATTTTTTTAGCTGAATTGATGCAGCTTACTTAAAAGCAAAGCTGGGAGAACAGTGTAAACAAATACGGGAAGAAACGGGCGTTTGATTATTGGGCACGATCTCCTGATTGTTTCGAAATCCAACCACTACGCGGTTGTACTCACATAAAGACCTTTATACAATAATCGAAAAACTACGTTTTTCAAACCGCTTGCTTTTATTGTATTCAATCTTGTTCCGGAGAAGATAAAATGAAGTTAAAAATTTTGAACAAAAGCGTAAAACGGCTATATTTAATCAAAAAATAAACGGCGGTGATTGAGTTATAGACAGTGCTGTTTTACACAAGTTTAAGGCGCCACAATGCGTTAAATTACAATAACCGTCCGGGAAAAAGTATTCACCTTTTATACCAGATATTATGAAATATATTTTGCCGAAGTTAAAAGGGAATTATTTGTTAATCTTTATACCAATCTTTGTATTTGCCGCTGTTTTCTACATGGTCAGACTTGGATTCAGTGATTTGTGGAGTGATGAGGTTTATACCAAATCAATGCTGGATGGTTCCCTGCCTGACTTTTTTGCAAGTTTTAAAAACGATTTACACCCTCCACTGTATTATTTGGGATTAAGATTTTTTACTGCTTTGTTCGGGTTAAACGCTGTAACATTGCGGTTGTTCTCAGTTGCAGGGGTTTTGGCTACAATTTTACTGGGGTATTTTGCCGGTCAACGGATTTTTGGAAAACGAGGTGCATTGTATTTTTGCCTGATGCTGATTTCAGTGCCAATGCTTGCAGTTTACTCTCACCAGGCCCGAATGTACACATGGGCTTCATTTTCGGTAACCGGAGTATTTATATATTCCTACCTGTTTATGACAACAGGGAAAAACCGCGATTTGGTACTTCTTTTTATTTTTACTGTAATAGCCATGTATATCCACTACTATAGTATGGCTGCTGCGTTTGTGGCAAATTTGTTTGTTTTTCTGTACTTCCTGATAACTAAAAATAAAAAATGTCTTCCGCATTTGTCATCTTTACTTTTGGCAACCATCCTGTTTCTCCCATGGATCTTTATGTTTATTGTTCAGATAAAAAAAGTACAACATGCTTTTTGGGCTCCCGAAGTTAGTTTCAACAGCATTTTATCCTGTTTTACGATTCCGTTTACCGAACAATTCTGGACAAGCAATTATTCCACTTCATTAACTGTTTTAATGTATAGTCTTATTGTTGTTACCCTTTTCATGAGCTTCACAAAAACGTTTTCACAGTTTCGTCTCGTTTTTTGGCTGTCGGTGTCAGTTTTTTTAGGGACACTGTTTGTTGCTACGATTATTTCCCTGATTTCACAACCCATTTTATCCTCAAGATATGTTATGGCAATTGTTACAATGCTTGTTGTTCCGCCAACGATTCTTATTATCAGCCTGAAAATAAAATGGCTGAGAATGATTTTACTTTCCGTTATCCTGCTACTGGGTGTGAAAGTTTCCATTTCCAATTTCAGTTTTTCATACGGGCCTTATAAACAAACCATCGAATATATTTCAGCCACATATCCCGGGATCAGGAAAATACTGCACATTACAGAAGTCACTGCCGGGCCATTGGTTGAATACAGTGGAAATTCAGGATTAAGTCATTACTGGCTTAAAGCAGAAATGTCGAATGTTGATGCATTTACAGAGGTTCATCAATACAATAAACCCGAAGAATTTTTGCAACCCGGAGAAGAATTTTGTGCTGTCAGATTTCACAACCTGGAATTAAACAAACAAAATCTCGACCTTGTTTTGTCAGAATCAGAACTCATAAAAACCGATACTGTAAGTGATAACAAATTTAAAAACGGAATCATTATTCAGTTGTATCTTCTGAAATACAAAGGAAATTAACCTGTTTTTAGTCAGAATTTACATTACTGAAATACAGGAAAATAACGAGTGGCGTTTTTTGTCAACTGCTTTTAGTGATTAATCGCTAACTTCAATATAAACAGGCCCCAGTAATCCTGAACTTTGCAGTGGCGAATCTTTCTGATAAAAACGACGAGGTGCAAACGTAAATCTTCCGCTCGTGCGGGGTTCATCGTTTAATAACCAGGCAGGCCATTTTCCGTCTTTCACGCCATCGTCAGGTAATTGTTCGTCGCCAATCATGCGGTTTCCCCAAAGATTTACAACTTCAATTTCAAGTTTATTCCTTTATTTTTAATCACTTCCGAAACATCCAATCGCCACGGCGAGGTCCAGAGAATTCCGAGGTTTTTACCGTTTAGCGTAATTCGTGCCATATTTTTTACTTCACCTAAATTCAGATAAACATTATTTTTCGATGAATTAACAGCGCCCTCCAAATCAAATGTTTTTGAATATTTTGCTGTGCCTGAATAATACTTAACTCCTTCGTTTTCGTTAACCGACCAATCTGTTAACGAGTCAAAAGTTATGTTTTCCGGCCCGCCTCGTTTTGTGTCAAAAGACACTTGCCATTTTCCGTCGAGAATTTTAGCGGTTTTAAAATCAGGAAAGTTTGGCTTTGAAATATCTTTTGGTCTTTCCTGACTTTCCGAATGATCGAAGACTACAAAATAACTCTGATACCTGTCGAAATGCAGTGGAATTACAGTCTGGCTGTTTTCAGATTTGAAATCAGTTAAGAACCTTGTTTCACCTGTAACCGGATCCCATATTTCGGGAACTCCCTGCCCGACACGAAAAGTACAAATATCTTTAACAGTTGTTTCGGTTCTGTTCGACACAAAATAAATATCCCGGTCTTCTGTTATCCTGTGTGTATATCGCAATGATCCGGAAGCCGAGAAATCCTCATTTACATCCAGTTTATCCAGTAAACTTTCAGTGACTATATAATTTGGAAAGATTTCCCCCGAGTCTGTTTTACAGTAATTCCCACCCCAAAACAGATTTCCCTGTCCGTAATGAATTTCAGTCTCTTCAACAGGTATATCAAAGGTTTTCCAAATTTCCAAAGCCAGTTTTTGCACTTCACTGTCACAGTCGGGATATGCCTGCAAACCCGGCGATTTTACAGGAGGAGCACCAATTATCTGGGCACCGTTCTTCAACAAATATTCAATCTTGTGCAGCAATTCAGGAGTCATAGTTTTAAAATTGGGCATAACCATTATTTTATAAGAAGCTCCTCCCGGGAAAACAATTGAATTATCTTTTACTTCAGCCAACTCGATCAGGGCAGTTGGCGAAACGCCATCGAAACTGTAACCGCGTTTATCGGGTAGCACATCATCTCCGGCAAGCGCTGATTTTGGGGCTCGAAAAACATGTGGCGCGCCTTCAGGTGTCAAATACAAAATGTCGGCTACTGCCCTGCCCTGCCGCAAAATATACTGGCAACGTGTAACATAATTGTGGTATGCATCTGCCATTGGCCACCAGGTTTGATGCCTGTCCCAATGCACACCATAAGGCCCCATTGTCATACCCGGGAGGTATTTTTCGTTTAAAGGCTGGTGAGCAAAAGTGTGGTAAACAAACTTGTTTATACCCATACAAAACGCCCAGTCACCCTGGTTTTTTACATTGCCGGGATACATTTTCCATGCTTCACTATCGTCGGCTGTAAACGATTCGGCGGCTACCACTGGTCTGCCATAAACGTGGGCAATTGAGGTGGCTTCGATGCAACTGAAAGCAGAATTAAAACCGCGTCCCTTTGTCCAGAATTCGCACATGGGAACATCGGCTACAGCGCCCAGCACAAGGTCGGCGGTTGGGTTCATGTCATACGGCTCAACCGAAAGCGTAAACCCGTTTCTGCGGCCCAGTTCTTTAAAATGAAACGCGTGATTTTCTACAACCAATTCCATTGCAGTTTGGCGCACATCCCAAAGAAAACGTTCGCTTATTTCGGTGCTTCCAACAATTTTTCCTGCATAAACGGGCAGATATTTCAGTGGGTCATATTTTCTTCTTTTTATAAATTCTTCCCTGAAATTGTCGGACCAGTTTTGCGCGCCCATTTCCCAACTGTCAATGTGAATCATTGTCCAGCCACCATTTATTCCTGATTTCCGGGGCCCTTTTTTTGCAGGATTTTCCCGATATATTCATCGAAATGAGAATTAAAGTGGGTCGTATCGAATTTATCAGCTTCGAAACCCAGTCCCGGCATTGGAGCCGGACGGGTAACTGCACCGTTGTTCCGCAATCCAAACCGCATAATTGTCCAGTTTCCTTTTGGCACAGTCCAGTTTAAACGGCCGTCAGCCTGTAATTTGTCGCTTAGATCGACAATATCATTTATGTCGGTTGCACTTCCTGAAATCTCTTCAAAAGTGGCGGGCGCCAGTAAAAATTGTTTTACATTTTCAACTGAAGTATATGGTGCGCGGTAGTAAAGCGCTTTCTCATCAATATCCTGAATTTCGTTTTTTACCGCAGGAGTGGGAAAAGCCAGCACGAAAAACATCCTCGTAATAAGTTTCCCATTGCTTTTTAGCGAATCTGTCAGAGCGCCTTCACCAAAATACGGGCGCTTGGGATTTGGTTTTTCAAGCATTGCATTGAATTCTACCGGTCCTTTAACCTGGGTTGTTGAGGTTACCAAATGGCGCATGGATTGTTCGGGTTTAACCCACGGACCGCCACTTCCAGCCCATCCTGGACCCGAGCCCAAAGTAAATTCAATACCCAATCGTTCACATTCGCTAATCGCATGTTTTATTATCTCCAACCATTCATCGCTTAAAAATCAACTTTCCCGCGCGGAACGCCAACATTTACTTCAAGAAAAAGCACATTTCCAATTCCTGCCTTTTTCATCGATTCGAGATCGGCGGTAATTCCTTCGCGTGATAAATTACCATCCATGAAATACCAGTAAACACCCGGGCGTGCTGAATCGGGCGGGTGTTTAAAATTGTCTTTCATTTCATCTGTTACATTTTGTTTGCAAGCCGAAAAAAGCAAACAGAACATGGAAAGTACAATGAAAAAAGTTGATAATACTTTGGATTTAGTCATGACATTTCAGGTTAAATATTATTTTTTCTTAAAAAACGATTTCACAATATCCTTTTGAAATGGAAGTTTCTCTAGTTTTACAAAATCAAATTTCAAACTTAAAAAGAAAAAAGGCGCACCCAAAACAAAGTCCGGGTACGCCCTCTAAAATTAACCAAATTAATGATAACCTAGAAAATGAAATGTTATCTGTTTATTTTTCTGCCGGTGCATCAATCACCTTCAGATAGCGTCCAATCCAATAAGGCAGCAGCCAGATATCTCCGGCACTGTTTTCCGAACGTCCACCCGAGTTTTCATCAAGCTGAAAACGGTTGGCATTGTGCCTTGTAACGGGCAATTCGTCGGGAGGCAAAACTTCAGCAATGGTTTGGTTTCTGAAATTGGGTTCTATAAATTCTATGTCTTTGCGGTGGCTGTTTTTGATTGTCCAGTTTACCAGATCAAGCGGGTATTCCTGCAGATACCAGACAGCTTCATCCAAATCAATATTATCAGTTTCAACAATTGCAGTCATTATATTCCACAAGCCTTCCTTTTCAGGGCGTTCAATCTCGAAATGATCGATAATTGCGGCTTTGAAATGTGCCTTTAAAGCGTCGTTAAAAGCATACCGATACAATCCCCAATAACCGCAATAATACATTTCATCATCAGAGTGATTCCATGCATCCGAAAGTTCTTTGCTTAATTCATCGGCATCATCCGGTGCCATATCCAATTTCTTTCATTGGGCGCATCAGGTTTGTGAAGTAGCCCTGTTCGTTCATCAGGTAAAACGCGGCGTCTTTGTATTTTTCCTTTTTGGTAAAATGATACGCAGTTTGCAACATTGCAATAATATTTGACGAATTGATTTTCCTGTCGCCAACATTTAAAGGCCGGGCGTTTACATATTCAGGGTTCCAGCGGCCCCAGCGGGTTGGTTCGCCATTCCAGTCGATCATATAAAAGTCATTTTTAACAACATGCGACATCAATGTATCAATCAACATAATTGCTTTGTCGCGCAATTCGGGTTGGTCAACAAGTTCGGCAATGGCGCTAAAAGCAAAAATATGACCAATCGCTTCATCGCTGCTTGTTGTCGATTTCCAGTCCCACTCCGGATCTTCGGTTGCGCGCCAGGGTTCATCGCCAACATTGTAACCTGCACGTTCAAATGAGCGGGAAGGAAAACCTGATTTCATTGGATTAATCGTATAAAGTCGTTCCATTGCATCAAGCGATTCGCGAACATTTTGCAAAGCATCCTCCGATTTTGTAACCGAATAACGGAATGTTTCACCGGCTAAATACATTGATGTCCATAAACCGTCGTTATCAGAATTTTCCATGCTGCCTGAAGTTACATCGCCGTTTACCATGCGCGAAACTGTTGCATTAAAACCTGTGCGGATGTGACGGTCACGAACCTGTTTCTCAAAGAAATCAGCTTTTTCTGCCAGTGTCATTTCTTCAAAACATATTTTGCCTAAACCATTGTTTGTAAGTATTAAAACTGAATTTTCAGGACCTTTGGCAATATCAACAATTGTATCCGATGGAATCCAGCGTTGCGAAGCATAGTAGTTAAATTTACCGCCATCAGTAAGCAACATCGCACCCGAAGTAGAACCAAACCAGATTTTCCCGTCAATATTGCTGACAGTGGTTAATTCAGTCCACGGCATTTTCCGCTGAATATCGTCTGTCTGTTTTTTTGTTTTTGAATCGATTTCGAAATAACCGTCGTTTGTTCCGACAATCACTTTGCCGGGAGCCAGTTCAAAACAAGTGATATTTTCGTTTTCAACAACCTTCGAAACTTCCTTGTTTTCGGGAGAAAAAGTACTGATTGACGATTTTCCCAGAATCCAGAAAAGTTTTTCGGCAGCGTCGTATTTAATTTCCCTAACTTCATCACCTGAAAGCGAACCATCCCACAAACTTTTTGAATCTTTCAGTAGTGTCAGATTTTTTCCATCCGAAATCAGAAAGGTAAAATCCTCTCCCCCGCAAAAACATTGGCATCCGGCATGTTGTGGCGCGAATATAATTTTCCGGCCCAGGCATTGCTCAAAACTGCTTTATCATCGATATAAACCAACTGATCCTGGTAAATACCAATGGAAGCAATTTTTTTATCGGAAGTTGACCGATCCTGAACATCTTTTACAAGCGTTCCGGGAAAAAGAAACTGGCCGGCCTTTGTTCTTAATAATCCTTTGGAAGAAAGCATCTGAATGTATCCGTTTCTGTCGGACGCAACCTGCAGTAAAACCGCGTCAGGATTTTCATTCAGGTATTTTATGCTGTAATCCTGAATAAAGGGTTTGTCCTGATGAACCTTTGCAATTTTCGTTTCTGCTTTTTGGGTACACGAAGCAAAACCAACTGCCAGCAGTACCAATAAAATTAACTGAATTCTCATATTATTTTTCTTATTTGAGGTTGAGTGGGTTTCAGGTTTTCACTGGCTGATAAATCAGAACCTTTTGAATTGATAACAAAAACCTGTAAAACTCCGGACTTGTCGGGCGAAAGAAATGCAATCTTTCACCATCAAACGAACCCCGTACGATTTCTTCTACTTTCCCTGAATGTGTTAAACGGCGGATTGAAATCCCAGCGGGCGGTTCAGGATATTCATTTCCATTTCCTGAAAAAGCAGCTGTTATATCAACATTTTCAGGAATATCGGCAACAAACAGATCGGTTTGGTAATCCACACCATTTTCTGCCCTTACTTTTCCGATAAATGCGCGCATTTTACCAGCGGGGTCAACCCATGAATCGCCATACGCTTTTTCTATTTCCCCGGGTTTGGATAACCCTTTTTCTGCAGGTTTTAAGATTACTGTGAAATAATGGGTGTATCCTGCAGGAGCCTTTGTGTTTGGCTCCATGTAGCCAATTGTCCTGTCGTAATTTGTGTTCAGGAAATCATCATAAGTGAACCCGATTCTTTTGCCGTTTCGTGAATACTCATGCCGGTGTGTACCTCCCCGTTGTGCACCTTGAGTTGTCGGTCGGTTTGTTGCCACATCGCGCATATCCACTTTTGTAATTGTGCTTTTACCGTCAGTACTCACTTCAACCCCGGTGCGGTTGGTGATTGCGTAGTAGCCACGTTCGTCAACTTCTTCCGGAAATGGTCCGTGAATGAAAATCACTTTGTCAGCGGAAGGATGCCACGAAACTGCCCCAACACCAGGTGCAGCCTGCTCTCCGGTTACCGATTCCGGATTATATAATATGGTTTCAATTCCTGTTGAAATTTCAATTTTTTCAATGCTTTTGCTATTGCCAATGTTATTGTTATAAACTGTTCCGCGGGTATCGTAACATAAAAAATGGTTATCGGGTGAAAAGTTGTCGTTGTTATCGAGAAAGTGGTTTTTGTTGGAAAAGGAGATTTGCTTTTCTTTCATGGGAAGGATGAGGAAATTGTTGTCATGGTTATCGTTGTTCTTTTTGTTGTTATGGTTGTTTTTGTTCCCGGAACACGCCATGAAAAGAATAGTGAGTATGATAAAAAATGCTGTTGTGAAAATTATTGCTGACATTTTTTTCCAGGTTAGAATTGTTGTTGTTGTAATCATGTTTGTTTTGCTGGCAATAAGTTAAACCAATTATTTAAAAGCATTAGCCATTAATTATCATTTTCAGAACATAATTTAAATCAAGAGGACAAGGAAAATCCCTGTCCTCTTTTCTAAAAACCTTAACTTATGAAAAACTGTAATTATTTAAGTAACCAAATCTTTGTTGACTGAACATCTTCACCCTGACGGGCAACTGCTTCATTGTATTTATCTGTATTATTATCTTTTCAGCAGTTGGATAACGATATCTTTCAGGAAATGGATTTCCCAGCCCTGATGGAACAGCCGCTCCAATTATAGAAGGTAATTTTGTTCTTCTGTATTCGAAGTATGACTCAACACCAACAGAAAATAATGCAAACCATTTTTGAGTAGCAATTTTTTCAAGGTTGTTTGTACCATCCAGATTAACTTTCGGTGAAGCAAGGTAATCAGATATTTCATCCGCCGGAATCTGCCAACGTTCCATATTCAGGGTAATTCCCTTATCATAGAAAGTTTTTGCACTTCCGCTAATCCAGCCTTTTTGTGCAGCTTCTGCAAGGTTAAGATTAACTTCACAAGCCTGAAGTAAACTCAATTTTAAAAGATCATGTTTATCTTCCCAGAATAAAGCACCAAATGACGATGTACGGAAATTGTCATAAGCTCCGGCAGCAGGTACAGTACCTCCAAAACGAACAGGGTTACCTTCGCCATAACCAATAGGCATACCTACATAAAGTTCATCCACAGGATAATCGTCAGCATCACCTTTTGTATCCTCACTAATATCCTGTTGTTTCACAGTATAGGAATAACCATATCTGTCAGTTACTTCAAAAGTAGTAGGTGCAGTTGCCCATGGAATTAATGCAGGGGCAATCCATCCTGTTAAACGGGGATCGTTCATGTCCTTTAGCGCATTAATAAATGTAGTGGAAGGTTTACGTCTTGTTAATTCATTCTTTGAATTATCATTGTAATAACCCATTGGCCATGAATTGTAATTCGCACTTCCGATATAACTGTAACTTGCATTATCACTTATGCTGTTAAAATATTTACCACTGCTAACTATCGCATTAATTTTTGGACCATTATCAACACCAGCTTTTTTATACGCTTCATATGATCTCACGAGTAAACGTATTTTAAGTGAGTTTGCAAATTTTACCCATTTTGCTTTATCTCCAGCATAAATTAAATCAAACTTAGGCTCACTTAAATTTGGAGCGCTCTCAATAAGGGCAATTGCTTCATCCAATTCTGCAAGTAAACCCGTGTATACTTCCTGCTGGGGATCAAACGTAGGAAAGAAAACCCCTGTTCGACCTTCCAGTGCTTCTGTATAAGGAATATCACCCCATTTATCGGTAATATGCGAGAACATAAAAGTTTTAAGAACCAATAACATCCCTTGAATAAGAGGTTCATTTTCTTCTATAGATAAATCAATTCCTGCTTTAATTGGTTTTAACAGGTTAAATTCATTAGCCCAGTCTGCAGGAGCTTTTGCAAACTCCTCATATGTTTGTGATTTAACAGAGAATAGTTGTTGATAATACTGAACTACAGCATTATATGTATCGCCTTTAAATCCTTCACTTTGATACCATTGTGCAATCCCGTCGATGGAACCGGAAAGAAGGTATTTTGCTGATGTTTTATAGGTAACATCCTCTGCCATTTGTTTTTGGTCAAATCGCAGCTGATCTCCACACGAAACCATGAAGAAAATCCCTATACATGCTATTATTAATCTTTTCATAACTGTAATCTTTATCGTTTTTGATTAAAAGTTCAAATTAAGTTCAAATCCCACCGAACGAACCTGTGGCATAATAAAACGGGCTACACCCTGATTGTCGAGTGTGCCGGTAAAGGCAGATTCAGGATCTTCGTTCTGACCACTCTTTGTCCAGAAATATATATTCCTGGCCAATAAGGTGAATGTACCACCCTGACATTTGAATTTTTGAGTAAATGCAACAGGAAGAGTATAAGTCAGAGATACCTCTTTCAATTTAAAGTTCGTAGCATCAAATGTACGTGTTTGCGGAAAATCCCAGGTATTTCCTACGGTAGAATATGGATCATTATATAAAGTTTCGTTTGGATTTGCACCATTCACAATATAGTAAGGACGTTCTACACCATTTTCGTCAGTCCAGGTTTTATTTCCAAGAGTTCTATCCTCAACATCTGCTCCGCTTCGTGGATCAACATACACACCAAGCCAGTAACTTGCATCATTGTACGGTGCCCAACTTTCATCAATTCTATTCTGAACCACTTCAATTTCAATATTTTCAGGATCTGGCCATGCAAAACCACCAGCTCCTACGCGTCCACCTTCCCAATAATTATGATCTCCTGATACCGACCATGGAGATTTACCATCATCCCTCAGGATTTTTGTTGTTTCAGATACATAAACACCACCTTTTCTGTAGCTTCCCAGAATATTCAGTCTAAAACTTTTATATTTAAGACTGGTGCTGATACCTGCAATATAATCAGGGTTCCAGTTTCCAAGAAAATCACGGTTTGCTGCTTCATCATTTTCAATTGGAGTTCCTGAACTCCATTTCAACATTTTCATACCTGCATAAGGTCCTTCATCAACTCTCCACCAACCCTCTTTTGCATACAGGTTACCTATTTTTTCACCAACAGCCAATCTCTGCATTGAGTTGTCAGCATAATCATACCATGCTGATGAGAATTTCGGATGCATGTACGTGATTTCAGATTCAGCTGTTGAAATATTTCCAGTAACACTCCAGTACCAATCGTTATTTTGAACAGGAACAACAGTTACAGAACCTTCATAACCTTTTGCTTCCACGGTTCCAACATTGGTCATTAAATTTGAGAAACCGGTTGAAGCAACAACAGGAATTGTATTGATTTGATTTTTGTGTTCTTCAGTAAACATTGTAAAATCAAACATTACCCTGCTGTTGAACAATACTGCTTCCAAACCATACTCCAGTGATTCATTGATTTCAGGTTTAATTTCAGGTCAACCAAACTACCACCCACTGTTCCTAAACTTGCATCATTCCAGGAATTACCTTTAAATCCGTATGTATTTCTGTTTTGTTGCGTCCCAAACCAAATCCTACCTGTGCCCAGCCAGAACGTACTTTAAGTAAATTTACCCATTCCGGTAATTCAAAAGTTTCTGAAATAAGCCAGCTTAATGATGCTGAAGGGTAGAAATGTTTTTGCACTTCCTGTTCTGTGATACCTGACCAGTCATTCCTTCCGGTAATATCTAAATAAAGCATTTTATTAAATCCAACAGAAGCCGTTCCATAAATACTTTGATAACGGCCCGTACCCAATCCACTATAACTAAGATAACTCAAAGTTTGTTTGTTCAGTCCATCCAATCTAAAATCATTAGGTTTCAACAGGTTTTGTCCTGAAAATCCCCAGGCAGTATTGTATGTATATCTGTAGTTATAACCTGCATTGGCTGTTACATCGAATTTGCCAAACGACTTATCAAATGTAAAAATAGCATCAGTATTAATCCTTTGGTTTTTTGAAGTAGTGGCTTCAAATTCACCCTTCGATCTATCGCGGTTATCATATGGAATTCTTTTTTCAAAATCAATTGAATAAAGATCACCCCCTGTGCGAAGTACAAAACTGAGTGGATCTGCAATCTGATAAGCAATTTCAACTTTTCCAAATACCTCATCGGTTGCAAATTCCCTGATATTATTTGCAGTTACCCAGTATGGATTGTTATTTCTTACTGCATCACCGTCCGTGCGAACCGCCGGATCTTTTGCCTGTCTCATCCATGGTGAATTCTGATAAATTCCTTCATAACCATCTATCCAGGTATTTGAAGCCTCAAAATCACTCAATGACTGCAAATTGGATGACATTGCATAAACGGATTCAACAATACCTGTCCGAACGTCGCGACCTGCAACAACAGATTTATTTGGAGTATATCCTTTTGTATATGAGAAGGAAGAAGTTACTGTTACTTTATCAATCATTTTATATGCACTTGTAAAAGAAACAGTATTGCGTGAAGTTTTGTTATTCGGTACAACACCGCTGTTGGAAAGGTTCGTATAAGACAAACGATAGTTTCCTTTATCATAATTCCCGGTTATGTTAACACTGTTAGTAAGTGTATTTCCAGTTTCCAGGAATGCTTTCATTCTGTCAGATTCACCTCTTTGTACCAATGGGCCATCGTAATATTTCTGGGTAGCATATCCCATTGTGTATAGTTCTTGGCTGCCTCTGCACTTCCGGCAAGAGCACCCCATGATGATACTCCTTCCATTGAGTAGTACTCACTATCATAGCGTTCACCCTGGAAATAATCATTCTGAACCGGCATTGTTTTGTAAGAGCTTTCAAAAGTTGTTGAAGAAACAACTTCAACGCCAATACCTTTTTTCGATTTAGCGCCAGTTTTAGTTGTAATCAAAATTACTCCGTTTCCAGCTTCAGATCCATAAAGTGCACCGGCACTTGCTCCTTTTAACACAGTAATGGTTTCAATGTCATTTGGATTCAGCTGCGACATTTTATTACCAACATCAATACCTCCCAATTTTCCTACATTTCCACTACCAACAGGTATTCCATCAATTACATAAAGTGGTTGAGATCTGTTGGATTGATCTTTACCCTGAATACCTGCAATCGAAGTAGCACCACGTACTGTAATTAAAGCAGACGAAGTCGGGTCAGGACTTAAACTTACAATGTTAACACCTGTTACCCTACCATCAAGTGATTTTAACATGTTTACATTTCCTGCCTGGGAAATGTCTTCTCCACCCACGCTTGAAACAGAATATCCCAGCGATTTCTTTTCGCGTGAAATTCCAAGAGCTGTTACAACAACTTCATCAACGCCAATTGAAGAAGTTACCAATGTAACGTCAATAGTAGATTTTCCGTTAATTGCTACTTCCTGCGGTTGCATTCCCACAAAAGAAAATAACAGTACAGATTGTGCATTGGGCGCCGAAATAGAATAATTACCATCAATATTGGTAACAACTCCGGTATTGGTACCCTTAACAATAATGGATACTCCCGGCAAAGTTCGCCGGCATCACTTTAACTGTTCCGCTCACATTTACCTGTGCATACAGCGAAACCGTCAAAAGAGAAAACAATCCAAAAAAGAGTGTTTTTAAAATTCTTTTTTTCATAGACATTAATTTGATTATTTAATTAAAATTTGGATTCAACCTAAGAATTATCCAATACAAAGATTTGTAAAGAATAATATAAGTACAAATAGTATTTTATTAAAAATACATTAATTTTTGTCATGCTAAATCCTTTTAACATGCAAATTATCATTATAATATGTCAATATTTAATTGATATTATGATTATGCGGTTAACATTTCATTTGTTGATTTACAAATAGTTTCAGCAATTTCTTCAATCAAAACCTTATTTGTGCACCACCCAATTCTCCATGAATGTTACTAAGAATAAAAGCAAGCAAAAGAATTAAAACAACAATAGAGACTAAAAAAATTACATGTTTTTTTGTTAAAGCTGAAGTTATTGTATCTGAAAAGGGGCTTTGATTTTTACGAAGCAGTATCAAAAGAACTGCAATATTTAAAAGATATAAAATATGATTGGAAGGAATTACACCACCTAAAACCCCGGAAACAATAAAGCTGATAGCCACATAAACCGAAATAAAAGTAATGTAAAGTAAAAAAACAGCCTTTTTTGTAATGTTGAATTTTGACTTTTCCAATTTCAGAACATAAAAAACAACCATCAAACAAATTAGGAGGCCTGATAAAATTGTAGCTGCAGTAGCTATTTCAACACCAATTCCCGAACCGCCAAGCCTTTCGGCAAGCATATCAAACAACATAGATTGCTGAAAAACAAGAGCCGGAAAAAACATAAGGGCAGTGATATATGAAACCCTGTTTTCCCAATTTTTTGGAGGTTCAACATTTTGCGGCCAAGGCGTGGTAAAAATGCTGAATGCCAGCGCAGCACCACCAAACAAGCCAATGCTGTACTCCATAACATTCCACATGTTAAAATTAATTTCGAGAATGTTTCCAACAATTTGCAGGAAATTTCCAAAGGCAAAACCAAAACCGCTGCCGAGCATTGTAATAAAAGCAACTTTGAGCGATGAATTATAACCGTTTCGGGCCATGTGCCAAACCAAAGCAAGTCCGGCACCTAAACAAAAAGCCCATGCTTCGGAACGCGGAGGAGTCATAAAAAACTCAAGTTGAATGATCAGAAAACCATAGGCAATTAGACCTCCTGCAACCATTTCGGCAATTAATCCTGCCCATTTTACTTTTTTCTCCTGAGTCGATTCTAAACTTAAACCAGTCAAACCACCGCCAATTAAACCGTACAAGCCACCAATAATGAATAACATTAGTAATCCGTAACCGGCATTAACAAAGTCATCGCTGCGACCGTATCCAACTATTTTCCCATAACTCATCATTCCGCCCATTCCCCAGCCAATTGCAGAAGCAAGTGTAACTGGCAAAACACGCTGGTACCAGTCTTTTCGTTCCGAAACTAAAATCAATGCAAGTGCACCAATTCCGGCAGCCCACGCTGCTCCCTGCTCATGTCCAAACTGTCCGCGCACAGCCCAGGCAGTTCCAAAACTCATTGCAACAATTAGAATACTTAGTATTTGGTTTCTTTTTAAATTCATTTTGAAATTTTTAAAAAATTAGCTGGAAATGTTATTTTTTATTTTTCTGAAGAAATTTTCCTCACCTGTGAATAAAACGACTTGATCAGTTTCTTTGAATTCAGTAAAATACATAGTCAAACCGATCTGATTATTTAACAGCATTTTTATTCATTTCAATAAATTTCTTTTTCCCGTTCCCGCTTTTTTTAAGCGAAAATTGGTCAAACAATTCACCATCAGCGGTAAAAGCTTTAAAATTCAGGATGTTTCCTTCAATTGTAATTTCATGAAACATCTGAAGGTTACCGCCCTTAAACTGCATCCAGTTCTTTGTTCCGGCTTCATACATTTTAGGTCCGCTAACCGACACAACATACATTACATTTGGTTTTAAGTCCGGGTTATCGGAAGCAAATCCACGGCCATATGAATGGTCATGTCCGGTTAAAACCAGATCAACGTTATATTTCTCTAAAATAGGTTGAAAATGTTTTCTCATCTGCGGATTATCTCTCGAATCTTTTGTTGAATAAAATGGAAGATGAGTAGTTAGAACAACCCAATCTTTTGTATTTGAAGAAAGTATTGAATCAAGCCATATTTTCTGGCTTTTCAATGCACTTCCGTTTTCGTCCTCCAGTTCAGATTCAACTGCCGAATCTATTGATATGATTTTCAGATTTTTATAATCGATAAAGAAACAGGTACCTTTAACTTCCTTTGGTCCGTTTAAAGGTTGGGTAAACTGGTATTTCCAGTGCGGATCGAGCTGCAGGTCATCGTAATCATGATTTCCGGGGGTTAAAACCTGCGGAACGGAACCGTAGATAAACGAGCCGGCTTTAAACCATTCTTCCCATTCCAAATCGCGTCCGGCACGATTGATAATGTCACCTCCATACAACATAAAAGCGCAATCAGGCACTGTATTATATGCTTTTCGAATAACTCTCGACCATTGTGATTTAATGTCGGTTTGCGGATCGCCAAAATAAACAAATGAAAAGCTTTCGTTGTCATTTGAAGGAACCTGAAATTCAAACCATTCGCTCCAGATATTGTTGCCACCTGCTCTGTATAAATATTTATTACCGGGAATTAAATCATTTAAATAAATCGAATGTTGATTTGCCTCAATTGCCGGTTCGCCTTCATACTCATATTTTACTTTTGTGGTTTTTGCTTTAAAAGATTTTACATTTTCAGGAATTATTCGACCACCGGTTAAAGGATGCAATTCACAAAAACCTTCAGAAACTGATGCATCTGTGCGCCAGGTTACAGCAACTGAATTGGCTTCTCCTGTAAAGTTTAAAATAATTCTGTCAGGAAATGGTGCCGGAGCATTATATTGACCGTTTACTCCACTTACATAAAATGTAAGAAACAAGAATAAAACATTAAATATCAAGAGTTTCATGCGAATGTTTATTATTTAATTATTTCTGTTTACCCGAATTGGAAGTTTATAATGAAAAAGCCTCCATACAATACGGAGGCTCTTTTTTAACCAAACTAAACTAAAAAATGTGTATTTACTCAAAAACCAATTCATTTTAATACAACAAAAATAATACAACAAGTTAAACCTAACTTCTAACATATTGGATAAAACATATCATATATTAACCCGAATTGTTTTATTTCATCCAAGTATCCTTGAATTTAAATCAACATACTTTACACAACTGCAAAACAAGTGAAACACTGCAATAACATTAGGGTTTCAGCTAAATTGATTTAGCATTTTAAGGAATTTTTAAGCTCAAATTGAAATCATATTCTGCAGTTAAAAAATACAATTCCGTTTAGTTTTGATTTAAAAACTCAATCAATCCAGCTGGATTATCCGTTTGGATTCCATCTGTTTTCCAGTCGATTATTTTTTTCCATTCAACAATTGTCGCCTCTTTTTCATCAACAAAAACTTTTGCACCATTTATATGTACCACATTTACAAAATGTTCCGACAATTCTCCCATATCTGTTGCTACAATTCCGGCATTTAATTTTTCAAACATAGGTTTCAGGTTCTTTTCATTTTGAGGATCAGGCATTATAAATGAAGAACCAAAAAGTGTATCAACACTTTCCATATTCACTAAATATCGATAAGGAATATACCAGATGATGTCCTTTTCCATATCGAATTTTCGAATGATTGTCATTAACCCGGCAACAGGTGCATCCTTTAAATCAAGATAAATACCGATTTTTCCCTTACACAACTGCAGGATTTCTTCAAATGTCGGGATCCTTGTATTTTTCCATTCATCGCCCAGCCTTTCGCCAATATCAATTGACTTCAGTTCTGCCAAAGTCAAATCTTTTACATTCCCTTTTTTACCTGTTGTGTAATTATCGATAGTAGAATTGTGAACGCTTACAAACTTTCCGTCTTTGGTTGTCCGAATGTCAATTTCAACAAAATCACAACCCAGATCAATTGCTTTTTGATATGCAGGCAAAGAGTTTTCCGGAATTCCCCGGTGGGCGCCACGGTGAGCAATTACATAAATTTTGCTATTTGGTTTCCTCAATTCGTGAATGATTTTTGAGTTCTGGCAAAACAGAAATTCAGAAAATAAAAGAATCAGAATTTGCAATGAAAAAAACTGTTTTAAATTCAAATTCATCTTCATTATGTTTTATTTAAAAATTGTATAATTCCCTTTACTGTATTCTTCGGTTCTGATAATCAGTTTATGTTTTGAAATATTGAACGAATAATCTTCATTCTCTGATAATTCCTTTTCATCCAAAATAATTTTATGCGGCATTTTTTCAATATTGATATTTAAAATATGAGGTTTTTTAATGCCCGTAAACGAGATTTCAATTTTCTCTTTTGAATTTACCATATAAACAGTTGAGGCTCCAGAATTATCAGGGTGATGAACTGTGAAACTACTTTCTTTATCAGGATAAATCAGAAAAGTTAAATATCCATCAGACAAGGTGTCGCCAATTTCGGTGTAACTTCTTTTAATGTCAAGTGGAATTATCGCACCCTCGTGCACAAATACAGGATATTCTTCCAGTGGAAATTCTTTTTTAAAAGTAACAGGACCTTCAATCAATTTGCTGTCATCAAAAAAGTAGCGCCATTTTCCTTTGGGAAGTGTAACCTCGTTGATAAATTCATCTTTATAAATTGGAGCCACCAAAAAATTATCGCCAAAAAGATAGTGGTATTTTCCTTTAACCGGACGTTGCAAAACATTACCACCATTATGTGCTTCAACCACATACGAATATATGTAAGGAATTAACTCTGTATGTAGCCACGAGAACCGGCGTATAATTTCCATTTCCTGCAATGTTCGTTTCCAGAGTGCCCTTTCGCCATGACCACCGTTTAGAAAAAGTCCGCAAAAAGTTGAAAACTGTGCCCATCGGATATACAAGCGCGGAGGAATTTCTTTCCCCGAGAAACCGGCCACATCAGAGCCGATAATATTGTAACCAATTTTCGCGCTTTTCATAATGTTTTCCATGGCCATTTCAATACCTTCAATTCCATCCA
The DNA here is from genome assembly GCA_016705335.1 of Draconibacterium sp. Lineage (GTDB taxonomy): Bacteria > Bacteroidota > Bacteroidia > Bacteroidales > Prolixibacteraceae > Draconibacterium. The sequence continues at coordinate 29,184 of JADIYN010000057.1, forward strand.
TTGCAATATCCACTGTATCTGCATTACTTCCTTCCGATTTCCACGAATGCCGCTGGTCGCCAACCCATGTAACCGAGGCAGCATCTATTGGTGCAAATCCTTCAGGATGATATCCGCGATCAATTGCTCTTGAAAGAGTAACAAATTCAGGGTTTTGTGTCAAACCGTGCAAATATTCATCACGGTAATAATGATCCATATATTTTCTTGTTGTCATTAAACCCATGGAAGTTTTGTGATAAAAAATTGGAATTGGCCCCGCCATTTTAAAGTTAAGTGTTGCTGTACCGTCTAATTTCCACCCGTCAATTCCATAATCGAAAACGGTTTGTTGCATACCGCGCCACCAAAGCATGGCTTCGGGATTTGTATAATCAATAAAACCGCCTTTTCCTTTCCACCACTTTTTTTGTTCTCCTTTTCCTGTTAGAAAACCTTTCTCTGCAGCATTTGCAAACCATTCAGGCGAATCTTTTATCCGCGTATCCTTGTCATTGCTGTCAACCATTGTAGTTATCCACAAAACCACACGATAATTATTATCCTGTAACTTTCGGAACCAATTTTCAGGATTTGGGTATAAAATTGTATCAACTTCAAAATCATTGTATCTCAAACTCCAGGGGCTGTCTAAAAGTATTGTTCGCACCGGAATGTCATATTTTTTATAACCTGCCAAAAGTGAATCGACTCTTTCTGCAGTATTAAAATCATCTTCCCAAAGCCAGCATTCCAAAGCCCAGGCAGGTGTTAAAGGTGGATTTCCATGTCTTTGTTTATTGAAAAATGTTCCCCAGAAAGGGTAAGCAAAACCAAAATAAGTAATCAGGGAAAGTGCGAATAGGATAACAAAAATATATTTGGCAAATTTCCTGAACCTGGCAGATTTTTTCATTTAATCTTTTTGTAATACTTGATTAATCAAAAGTAAATTACTTCAACTTAATCTTGCAAAAATGAATATTTATGTCTGTTTCCTTAAATACTATTTTGAAATATTTTGAACTTATTTTAACTAATATCAAAAAAACTAAATCGTTTTAATGCATATTGTTTGTTAATATTTAATGTAAGCAGAACAAATTTCTATTTGTTATCGTTTTTAAGGTTTTTTAACATTGGTATTAATTAAATATGGGGAAGATTCAGTTTTCAAAAAATTTAAAAAACGTATAAAAGGAAAAACTAAAAATTAAAAATGGACATAGTATTTGTGTCCCAACGTAACAATAGCACCCGCTTTGTTTTTCTAAAATGAGTAAAAAAGGAGATGAACCCAACCGTTTTAAATCGTTAATATATTAAATCATGAACTTATTTCAACACTTAAAAAAATGAAAAAATGAAAAACAAATTTTTCTTTCGAGAGCTGACAATTTTTTGTTGGCAGTTTTTCTGGTGGTCTCGTGCACCGATGAAATTGACAGACCTGTTTTTCCTGTTTCGGCTTTAATTTTTCACAGTGTGAAGGATAAACAGGTAGCGTTTACAGCGCTCACCCATAGTGCCGTTAGCTGGCAGTGGGATTTTGGTGATGGCAAAACCAGTACAGAACAAAATCCGGTTCATGTATATGAAACAGGTGGTTATTACAAAGCAAAATTAACTGCAACTGACAACAGTGGACAAACTGCAACTTCAGAAGTTAAACTTGCCATAGAATTAACTCCGTATGCCTTGTTAACCGGCGACTGGACAGCGGAAGATTACAAAGGCAAAACATGGAAACTAAACTCCAACCATTCAGCGTTTGATATTCTGGCAAACTCCGATGCCGGACTTTCATTGTTCGATGAAGATATTCCTGTATTACCTTCCGGAACGCTAGGATTATACCTTGGTTTGGGTGAAGCATATAATGATGAATTCACGTTTTTTTATGATGGAAAGTACACCCAGGATACAAAAGATGGCTCTTCTTTTGGAGGAATTGTTTATGCAATGGTAATGCAGCAATTAGGTCTTGCGACTATTACTAAAACAGGAGGAAAAGCTGTATTTGGACAGGATGCGTTCGCTTTCACTACTTACACTCCCTTTGCAAACGCTACTTTTGTGTTTACTGAAAACGATGATTTCACTATTCCAACTATTCCTGATTTTGCTACAGGAGTTCAACCACCGGGAATTCCTGTGGTTACATACAATGATGTTATGACAATCGATTTCCCCAATTCAAATGAATTTATAGGAATCAGGGATTTTCAGAGAAAAGTAATTGTTCAGAGTATTACTGATAAATCAATGAGACTTGTAATGTTCCTGACAATGAGCCCGGATGCAATTGTAAGTCAGGATCCATTAATAGTACTGAGTACAAGCGCAATGGTTTTAACATTCGAAGCGGTAGATTAATACTTTCAAACTTAAATAATAATTACAATGGTTATGAAATATAAATATTCATTAAAAAATATAACAAGACATATATTTGTCTTTTTCATATCGGCACTTGTTTTTTGTACTTTTTCTGTTGCTACAGCACAAAACGCTCATAAAGTTACAGGGAAAGTTACATCTGCATCCGATGGAAGTGAACTACCTGGCTTAAGTGTGGTGGTAAAAGGAACTGTAAGAGGAACAGTTTCCGATATCAATGGAAATTATTCGATTGAAGTTGATGATGATAATGCTACTCTCCTGTTCTCATTTATTGGTTTTACTCCTCAGGAAGTTGCAGTGAATGGAAGAAGTATCATTGATGTTTCAATGGAAGAAAGCATTGAATCTCTGGATGAAGTTGTTGTTACGGCACTGGGTATCAGACGGGAGGAAAAGTCCTTGGGATTCTCTGTAGGTAAAGTAAGTGGAGAGGAACTTACCAGGGTTGCCCAGGAAAATGTTCTTAATTCGATGGCCGGTAAAGTTTCCGGGGTAACCATAAATTCCACCGGAGGCACGGGTTCTACTGTAAGTATGATTATCAGGGGTGCAACGTCAATGACAACCGATAACCAGCCGCTTTTTGTGGTTGATGGTATTCCTATGGCGAATACGGTTAATAATGTCGGTGGTTTTGGTTCTGACAACAAAGTTGACTACGGAAATGGAATTGCTGACCTTGACCCTGAATCAATAGAAAATGTTACTATTCTTAAAGGGCCGAGTGCTGCTGCTTTGTACGGAACACGTGCCGGTAATGGTGTTGTTCTGATTACAACAAAAAGAGCTAAAAAAGGAGAAGGAATGAAAGTGTCTGTAACTTCAAATACAGTTTTTGATATTCCATCCCGATTTTTGAGTGTTCAATCCCGATTCTCTACCGGATTTTTCTCTTTTAGGCCTGAAGATGTAGGTGGTGGAATATTACCGGAAATAGATCCAATCCAGGGCGTTGGCTCCGGTCCTGAAAATGACAAAGGTTACTGGGCTGTTCAATGGAATGCTCCTCTTGATGCAAATGGTGTTCCCATTCCTACCGAAGTTGTTTCATATCCAAACAACATAAATGATTTTTTAAATGATTATGCATTTACCACCAATAACAGTGCGTCAATTTCAAACGGCAATGCTACAACAAACTACAGATTGGATGTAACTAATATGACTCATGGCGGATTAATTCCCAATTCCGACCTCAATAAAAACAGTTTTTCTTTATCAGCATCATCAAAAGTGCGTGATAACTTTACTATTAGTACAGATATTAACTTCAACAATACCTGGGCTGATAACAGGCCTGCTTCCAACCGCGGAGCAAATCCTTTACAATGGGCTTATTCAACTCCAACAAATATTGATATCAATAAATTAAGGGATTACGGACCGGAAAATAATTACAGAAGAGTTTCTGAAAACCACGAGAATCCATATTATCTGGCTTACGAGGTAAACAACAGTTTTAACAGGTACAGGGTTTATGGAAACATTGTTGCCAACTGGGAAATTTCGCCAAACTTTAATCTTATGGGACGTTTCACATTGAACAAAACAGATGAAGTTCGCGAATCGAAAATTGGTCCCGGATATTCTCAGGAGCCAAACAATGGCGCTTATGGTATTGCCAACAGTAATGGTCTTGAACGAAACATGGATATTTTGGGAACTTATAAAAAAGACTTTGAAGATTTTACTGTTTCGGTTTCTGCAGGAGGAAATGTTTTGTACTCCAAAGCCTCAAGTATAAGTAATTCTTCTAAATCAGGTTCAGGACTAATTGTACCTGGTGTATATACCATTCAAAATATAAGTTCAGGTGCATTAGACTACAACAACGGAAGGAGCCAGAAAGGCATCAACAGTGTTTATGGAATGGCAAACCTTAGCTGGAAAGAAATTGCCTACCTTGATGTTACGGCAAGAAATGACTGGTCGAGCACACTTCCGGCTGAAAACCGTTCTTATTTCTATCCATCAGCTTCATTGAGTTTAATGATTAACCAGTTTATCAGCATGGGTGATAATGTTGACATGTTTAAAATCAGAGGAGGTTTGGCACAGGTTGGAAATGACACTTCACCTTATCAGTTATTGAGTACTTACGGAGATGCTGGTCAGTGGGGAGATGCTATCAGGTTAGGAAAAAGCGGAACAGTTCTTAGTCCGAACCTTTTACCTGAAGAATCAACTTCTTTTGAAATTGGTGCCGATATCAAAATGTTTGCGAACCGTCTACGTTTTGAAGGTACATATTACTCAGTTGACAATAAAAATCAGATATTACAGGTTCAACTCCCGGCATCAACCGGTTTTAGCTCTACGCTCATAAATGCAGGTTTACTTCAAAGTAAAGGGTGGGAATTTTTGGTAGGATTTACACCAGTTAAAACCCAGGATTGGACATGGGATGTTGACATTAACTTCACAAAAAATGAAACAACTTTACTGGAACTTTCTGAAGGATTATCTTCAATTCAATTCTGGGATGAAGCCAAAGTTAGAAACGTTGGTTATGTAAAAAGTGACGACGAAAATGGACCAAATGGAATTCAGGACGGACTTGTTGGAAATTTATATTCAAGAAAGATAAACAGGGTGAAGGATGAAAGTTCTCCTTATTATAACTATCCTATATTAGGCAGTGGACTTGACGCAGAATGGGAAGGTGAGGATGAATATTCAAAAGTCGGAAATTACAATCCTGATTTTATTATGGGATTACAGTCATCTCTGTCATATAAAAATTTCACATTAAATATGACTTTCGACTGGAGATCGGGCGGTCAATATGTTTCACAAACCTCGCACTACTTTTCAGAGGATGTGATTTCACAGGTTTGGCTGGACGAGTTGGTTCATCCTGGAAATCTGGGAGGAGCGCCAAGTCAGGCTCTTCGTGACTGGGTAGTTGCCAACGCCGATGAATTGATCTTTGCAAATGAACCAAGACCAATCGGAGGACCAACGCCCGAATACGGCGGATTCCCTGAAAGTTTCAGCGGTTTTACAGTTTATGACGGTACGTTTGCAGCAGGTGTTATGGGACATTATGATGATAACGGAAAATTCATTCTTGAACATGAGAACCTTGGTAATGAAGGAACCATTTTCCTGCCTTATGTAGTGAGTAATCCCTGGGATCTGGGAGAATCAAAACTTTTTGATGCTGACTATATAAAGCTTAGAGAGATTGCATTAAGTTACAGATTACCCGCCAGAATCTCACAAAAATGGGGATTGGAGGATGTTAACTTCTCTGTTTACAGCCGTAATATCATGTTATGGACAAAAGATTCAAAATTAGGAGTAGATCCTGAAAGAGCGTACCAGGCTGAAAGTGATGGTAAGTTTAAACAAGGGGTTGAAAGATATAACGTTGAACCATGGGTTGTACCTGTTGGATTTAAAGTTGGCTTTACATTTTAACAACTAAAAATTTAAAATCATGAATAGAATAAAAAATAGCTTCATAATAGCATTGACTTTAGTTATTACTTTAGTAATATCATGTAAAGATCTGGATGAATTAAACATTAATCCAAATGGTGTGGATCCCGAAAGTGCCGACCTGAACTTATTGTTACCTACTGTAATTACGGGTATTGGGCAATCAGTAGTTTCTTTAGGATTCGGTGATATTGCAGGTGTGATGCAACATACACAATACGACGGATGGTCGAGCGGACATAACGATTACGACTGGAATATCAACAGCCAGAGTTGGTCGGGTTATTACGGTATCCTTAGAAACAACGACGAATTTTACAAAAAAGCGGTAAAGGGTGAGTATGAGTTTCATCAGGGAATTGCGTTGGTAATGAAAGCTTATACTTTCGGACTAATTGCCGATTTATGGGGAGATGCGCCATATTCAGAAGCATTAAGGGTTGAAGAAGGTGCTGAGTATTTAAAACCAAAATATGATTCTCAAAAGGATATTTATACAGCAATTCTTGCCGATCTTGAAACGGCAAACACGTTGCTGTCAAAAGGTGCCGATTCGTATTCAAATATTAATGCAACCCAGGATTTATTGTATCACGGCGATGTTTTAAAATGGAGAAAATTTGCCAATTCTCTTGCACTCAGGTATTATATGAGGTTATCGGTAAAAGAATCTGCATTCGCACAACAGGGAATTCAAAAAATTACTTCAAGTCCTGAAACATATCCGTTAATTACAAATGCGTCAGATGATGCAAATGTTGGATATATTGGTAATTCTCCTTCCGATTCGTGGCCCACAACTATGGAATTCGATCCTGACCCAAGTGGATCTTATATGAGAGTCAAATTATGCTCTACACTTGTTGATGCACTTCAGGAATTAAATGATCCGAGACTGGGAGTCTGGGCCGATAAAATAGAAATTCCTTTGGTTTTGGCTACTGGTACTGATATCGATTATATTGAAGATGGGAAAAGATATGTTTCCCAGGATATTATTGATGAATATGTAGCTGCCTGGAATGTAGGTATTGATTTCGATCCTGATTTTGTTGGTATTCCACCTTCTGTTTTTGCAGCTCCGCAATACAATTTAAATCCGAATCTGGAACAGGGAGTTTATAATCCGCATGCTTCTCAATTAAACAGCATGTATAAGCAAAGTTCAGGTCCGCTGTTGTTAATGAGAATTTTTTCTGCTGCTGAAGTTCATTTCATTTTGGCTGAAGCTGCTTTAAAAGGATGGGCGTCCGGAAGTCCTGAAGCTCATTATGCCGAAGGAATTAAACAATCATTTAACGCCTGGGGTGTTGGAAGTGCTTTTGATAGTTACATCGGTGGAGCACCATATTCAGGGCTCGAAAGTATTATTCAGCAAAAATGGATAGCTAGCTGGAGTTCTGCTGCCGAAGCCTGGTTCGATTACAGAAGAACTGGTTTACCAGATCTGCAAACCGGAGAATCTGCAAAAAGAGTAAAATTGCCGCTGCGTTTCTATTATCACAACACTGATGAGATTTCAAGAAATACAATAAATGCAAATGCTGCAATAGAAAAACTGGAAGCTACCCCATATCTTGGTAACGACCAGACTAAAAACAGCGCCTGGTCGAAAACATGGCTGTTGCAGGGAACAAATAAACCTTATTAGGCTATTTCATCCCATATGTCAAAATAAGCAGGCAAATAAAAAAAGTGTCTGCTTATTTTTGTTTTCACAATTCAAACAAATAACAATTTATATTTTACAAAATGAGAAAAACATCTTTCAGATTTCTACTCTTTATTTTTGCTTTGTCGGTCTTTTTCGCTTGTCAGCCAAAACCCGAAGCCAAAAAAGTTACTCCCGAAAATGCTTTGCAATCCTATCTCGACAATGGCGATGATTCATTTAAATGGGAAGTTCAGGATTCAACAAAAACAGATGGGGCAAGAATTTATCGCCTCCAGGTCACATCACAAACATGGCGTGATACAGTCTGGAACCACGAACTCACAGTAATAGTTCCCGATGAAATTGGTTACAACGACGGTTTACTGTTTATAACGGGGGGAGCTGTTACAAAAGGAAAACCAAATACGCACAAATGGGATAAGGAAGAAATTGTGGCATTGACAGATGTTGCAAAAATAAACAAAGCCGTGGTTTCAATTATCTGGCAGATACCGAACCAGCCACTTTATAATGGGCTTACCGAAGATGAACTGATTTCTATGACACTCCATAGTTTTCAAAATGATAGCGATTACACCTGGCCGCTGCTTTTCCCAATGACAAAAAGCGCTATTAAAGCGATGGATGCTATTCAGGAATTTTCGTCAAAATCTTTAAACTCGAAAGTAAATCAGTTTGTAGTTACACGCGCTTCAAAACGTGGCTGGACAACCTGGCTGACCGGGGCGCACGACAATCGTGTAAAAGCAATCGCACCAATGGTTATCGATATGCTGAACTGGGACTTAAATATAGAATACCACAAAGTAACCTGGGGCGATTACAGTATCCAGATTGAAGACTATGTAAAACTGGGTATTGCACAACAGGCAAATACACCTGAAGGACAGAAAGTGGCAAAAATGGTTGACCCATATTCATACCGCTCAATGCTTACAATGCCTAAAATGTTGTTTATGGGAACAAACGACGAATACTGGCCTGTTGATGCAGTAAAAAACTATATCGACAGTATTCCGGGCGACAACCACATTTGCTACACACCCAATGCCGGACATGATTTGGGCGACAGGCAAACTTACCTTGCAGGCTTGAGCGCTTTTTTCGGAACAGCAATCACAAACGGTACTATTCCAAAATGCGTGTATTCAATTTCCGAAGAAAACGGTAAAATATTATTGAAAATGGAGGCTACTGCTGATTTACTTGAAGATGCAATTTTATGGAGCGCAACTTCTCCCGACCGCGAATTCAGGGATAAATTATGGAGCAGTGTGAGTCTTGGAAAATCGAATGTGAGTGAATTCACACAGGAAATTGATTATCCTGAAACCGGGTACAAAGCATTTTATATCGATTTGAAATATAAAGCACCAATTTCAGGCGATTTTACACAAAGCACCCGCATGTTCCTCACAAGCAGTGAAAAAGTTTTGGTGAACCGCGGGGAATAGATAAATTGATAGCGGACCGGTGACAATAAATTAACAACAGAAAGAATACCGAAGGTATGTTATCATTATAGAAGATAAATGTACAGAAAAGTGTAAACACCGAAGGTGTGACAAAATTATGTCACCACTAATGTGGTTTTAATTTCTGATAAAATTTATGCTATAATAATAGCAAACCTTGGGGTTTTAAAGAAAAAATTAGAAAACTAAATGAGACCAAAATTGGTTATAATAAAAGGTCAAGATATTCAATAAAAATGAAAATATTAAAAAGGATTGGAATTACCCTCGGCATAATTACGGCGTTGCTTGTTGTAGTTTACTTTTTAACAACCGGGCCGGTGGTAAACATTCCTTATTTTGAATCAGCATATTTTAAAAAGAGTTGTGCTGAGATCGACAGCCTGAAAAACAGTGCAACACCCGCACAGGGAAAACTCTTCGCAGGATTCTCTAAAGTCAGCATCACCCCCACCCTGAAAAGCGACAAAGATGATATTACAACAGGTAAATTTATACAACTGCCACTTGCCGGTTTTGGCGCTCGAAAAGGTGCACCCGCAACCGGCATCCACGACAGTATTTTTGTAAAGGCAGTCGCACTGAAAGTTGATAACACTTTAGCCGTTTTCATTGGCGCCGATTTGCTGATAATGCCGCCAAATATAACCGATTCGGTAATGGTTTATTTGGCTGAAAAAGGATTTATTCGCAATCAGATATACTTTTCGGCAACCCACACACATTCAAGTCTTGGTGGCTGGGGCCCCGGTTTTATGGGAAAACAATTTGCAGGTAATGAAAACATAAAACTCGAAAAATGGCTTGTTCAACAAATTTCAAATGCCGTTTTAAAAGCAGTCGCTGATCTGCAACCTTCAACTATTGCAACAGGTGATTTTGATGCTGCTGCTTACACACGCAACCGGCTGGTTGGTGAATTGGGAACTACAAACGATGATTTCAGCTACATTTTTATTCAGCAACAAGAAGGGAAAAAAGCAGTTATTGGTTCATTTGCAGCCCACTCAACCTGTATGGGAAGCAAAAATATGGAAATCAGCGGCGACTACCCGGGTTACTGGCAACGTAGAATGGAAACAACTTTTGATTATGCCATTTTTATGGCCGGATCGGTGGGAAGCCAAACCCATGTTGGCAAAGGCGAGGGTTTTGAAAACCGCGTTTCATTGGCGAATCTCTTGCCGACAGTACAATTGTTCATCTCGCAAATATTGCAAGTACAGATTCTGTTTTAATGGCTGCAGCAACTATAAATCTGAACTTACCCGATTATCATTTCAGGATTTCAACAACACGAAACCTTTCAACCGGAGTAACAAAGAAATTAATGCCGCTACCCGAAAATGCAGTTTTACAGGCAATCAGGCTTGGAAATATGGTTTGGGTTACAACTCCCTGCGATTTCAGTGGCGAATATGCACTTCAGCTAAAAAACAGGTTGGCAGTTAAAGGTTTTGATGCCAACGTTACAAGTTTCAATGGCAGTTATGTTGGGTATATTATTCCTGGCCGCTATTTTTATCTCGATGAATATGAACCTAAAACAATGGGATTTTTCGGCCCCGCAATGGGCGATTACACTTTCGATTTAATCAACCAAATGACAAATATTCTAATTAATTAAAAATTAGAAATAAGAAATTAAAAATTAAAGACTTAAAAGATAATGTCGTTTGCAAACAAAATTCTTAATGCACTCAATTTGATCAACCGAATGACAAAAGTTTTGATAAAATAACTTCGTTTAACCAACGCTGACAAATCATTGGAAGCTGTCAGGTTTTTAGAGACCTGTCAGCGTGCACCCGATGTTTATCGGGGCTGACAGCGTTTGAAAACATAAAAAATACAATATTTTGAAAAAGCTGATAAAACTTCTGAAATACCTCTTTTTTACCCTCACACTGATAATTGTAATTGTGCTCATCTGGTTTCTGGCCAAACCTGTATGGCACCATTTTGTCACATATCCCCGGCTTCAGGAAAAGGTAAGCGAATTCAAAAAACTGCGAAAAGAGCCTGCAAATATTACAAAACTGAATGTTTACAAAGGAGTGATGCACCTGCATAGCTACCTGTCGCACGACAGCGAAGGAACGCTAAACGATTTAATTCCGGCAGCAAAAAACAACGGCATCGAATTTATGTTCCTAACCGACCACCCACGTTATGACCTCGATACTTTTCCACGCGGTTACAATGGTGTTTACGATGGCGTGTTGATAGTACCCGGAAGCGAAAAACACGGATATGTTGCCTGGCCAATTGATTCCACGGTGATCGATCTGAAAACAAATCCTGATACAATTGCAAAGAATATAGTTGAAAATGGCGGGATCGTATTTTTCTCACATACAGAAGAAAAACGAAACTGGGGAAACCCGTATTACCAGGGAATGGAGATTTACAATTTCCACACCGACACAAAAGATGAAACTTTGACGCCGCAAATCTTCAATTTTCTCGTTAATGGGGAAATACCGCATTTGGGCTTTGCGCGAAATGTTTGACGAACAAACCCGTATTCTGGCCCGCTGGGATTCATTAAACATGACACGGAAAATGGTAGGTTTTTCAGCAGTTGACACCCACGAAAACCAGAACATAAGAGCAAGATACATACAGGATGGCAGGGTTGAATGGGTTGGCCCCAACGCAAAAATCATCGATACAACAAAAGTTACAATTCTGAATAAATGGATGATTCACGAACCAGATAAAAGTGGCTGGATTTTCCGCCTGATGATTGACACCTACAACGAGGGTTTCGACTACATAACAAACTATGTTTTTGCCGATAAATTATCTGCTCAATCATTGTCTGGAAATATGAAAAAGGACATTTGTACACAGCTTTTAAAACTTGGGCGATGCCAAAGGTTTTAACTTTTACGCCATTGGAAAAGATGGCAGGTTAGCAGGAATTATGGGCGATTCAATAAGCATCTCGAACCTGAAAACACTAAACGCTGTAACTCCCCTACCCGGCCAAGTACAGGCTGATCCGCAACGGACAAACAATAAAAACAACAGAAACCGACGGCTATCAATTTACAGTTGCCGAACCTCTTGAAAAAGGTTTTTATCGTGTTGAAGTACACGTAAACATTGGCGGCAAATATTTCCCCTGGATTTATTCGAACCCGATTTATTTGTACTAAATAAGTATTTCAAAATAGAATTAATTTTTACGCTTTAAAACAGGTCACTTTCCTTTGTTAAACTTAAGCAAAATCCTCTGATAAAATTATTTTTGGATACGGCCAAACCATCATTAAGTATTTCAACTGCCCTTAAAACTGATAATGATGTTGCATGATTAAATCAAAATAAACAAACCAGCAACATGGTTGATTAAGGGGAATTTAAAAGGAACATTAAAATCACTTTAACGATATGAAAATATAAAGTAGGTAAACTACATGATACTTTTTTTACAGGGAGAAATATTATGTAGTTTTTGGTTGATATGTCTAACTCAAAGAATTTTAGATATGTAAAGTCAATTTCTGCTTCCCAAAAACCAGGAATCCATTACTTTGCAGCAATGGAAACCCGATTTTCAAAAAATATGTTGAGGGGAAAATTATTTTTTATTCACCGACAGTAAGTAACATAAATGGTGCGATGCCGGTTGGATAATCTTTCAGAAATGTACCGTTGGCAGAATAGGTTTTTGCTTTGCCGTTTCCTGTAACACTTTCGGCTACAAAACAAAACACATTGTCGTTGTAAAAGGCAACACCGTTTAAACCTGCAATTCCATCAATAAAATTACCTGTATCAAAAGATTTTGAAGCAACATCAAAAGACGCTACATTGCCTGGATCGCCCCAGTTAGCGCCTTCCCTGACCACGTAAATTTTAGTAAAATCATTGTCGGCTGCCATAATATTTACATAAGAGGTACTCACTCCTGTCAAATCATAAGTGGCATCCAGTTTATTTGAAGTTGTGTTGATATAACCAATCCCCGTTTTATCCGAAAAATCGCTGTAAGTACTAACCAGCGAAACATACAGGTTTTCACTTTTATCCTTTACAAAATACGATGTAACTGCGGGAGTTTCAATGTATGAAATGGCATCGTTTGTTAAATCAACCACAGCCACACTGTCTTTGTAATTTAAGGCAGCAAACAATTTGTTTTTGGCAATTGCCAAACCTTCGGGACCACCCGGAATGGCGATTTTCTTCTCAACAGCTTGTGTGGTAAGGTTTATTTTTGCAATGTATGAAGTTGTTTCATCAGACCAAATATCGCCACCCCAGCACGATACATACAAATAATTGCCGTTGCCTACACCAAAACGCGGTTTTACAATATCCTGCGTAATCGCATTTTCCGACTGCTCAAAAGTTTCGCCGTCAACCCAAAAAAGCTGGTCGGAACTGTTACCCAGAAAGTAAATTTTGTTGTTATAACTAAACGCATGCTGAACATTTGAAACCATGGCAACGCCATTTACATTTTCATAAAAGTCGGTGGTAACTTCATCCGGTTTCTTTGCTGAATGAGGTTACAGTGCTTTTCGCCCCAACATAATCGCCGTAATTTATAATGTAACTGACAGTGGGTTCGACGGGTTCAGGAATTACGTCATCATCATTACACGAAACAAAAACGGAGGCTGCAAAGGCAAAAAGCATTAAAAATTTAATCTTGTTTTTCATTTTTTTGTTTTATAAAATGGTTATTTGAAATTGTATGTTAAACTCAATCTGTAATTTATTCCGGGCATTGCATATCCCCAATTGGCCTGATATTCCGCATTTAGCAGGTTATTTATCATCCCGGTTATCTTAAAATTGTTTGGGTTATTAAGTTTCAACCTGTATCCGGCCGAAAAATTCAAAAGGAAATATGCATTCAGAATATTACTGACTTCTTCATCAATAAATTGGTCGCCAGTGTAATTTCCATCAATTGTAAAATCGAGATTTTTGTATGTTGAAGTGCTGAAGAAATTCCAACTGTGCTTTGGCACGTATTCCAACTGGCGGAAAAGCGCGTTTGTACTGCTCAACGATTCAATTCGTTGTGTTGAAGTGTAGCTATAATTTATGCCCGAAATGGTTTCTAAAATCCATAATTTGTAATTGATGTCGGTCATAATTTCAAATCCTTTACTTTCAACATTTTGAACGTTTTGTGCATACCAAAATGAACCACCGTTTTTCCAAAGTATCCAGTCGTTTATATTCATAAAAAAGGTGTTGACTTTTATGTTTCCCGAAAAATCCTCATCGCAGTAACTGAATTTTGCACCCAGCTCGTAGTTTGTTCCTTTTTCAGGTTTTAACCCGGGGTTTCCGCCGGGAATCCAAAACCTGTCGTTAAATGTGGGCACACGGTAACTTTTTGCCATGTTCCCGCTAAAATTCAATACATATTTTTCTTTTGAAAATGCGAGGAAATTCAATCCAACAGCAGGAGTAAAAGGCACTTTATAATCGGTAACAAAACCTTGCCGCAAATTTACCGACGCCGTGAGTTTATTGAAAAACCGGTGGTACCAGGAAGCGTAAAAATCAATCCTGTCTTCAAATTTCAGATTATTTGAATAGGTATAAACTTTCGGATAAATGCGGGTTGCTTTTGCGCCAATTTTGTAGCTGCCATTTTTCGAGTAATCGTGCTCTGCAAACGCTTCGCCAATAAAACTTTGGGTTTGAAGACTATCGGCTGAATTGCTGTTAAAAACCGAATTGTCAAAAACATAACCTCCACTCAGTTGATATTGAAATGGTTTTGTTTGATTTTTATATTCAGCCCATAATCTCACATGCTTGTCGTTGTACTTTTCTTTAAAATCGGGCTGCGACAAATTGGTTTGCATGTTTTGTTGGTTTAGCCGGTCATCTTTTTCCAACCAAGCACGAAAAACAAAGAAATCATTGTCAGCAAATTTGTAGTTGAATTCCTGCAACAGACCCATGTTTTCGACATTCGCGTTGTGTTGCGTGTCTTCAATTTCAAAAACCTTGTTTTCAAAATCGCGGTAATTGGGGTTTGTAAAACTGAAATCGTTTGTTTTGCAATAGTAGTATGCCCGGGTTACCGACTCGAATTTACCATTTCCCACGAACAATTTTGTGCCGTAAAGTTGCTCTCCAAATGAGCCGTTGCTGCTCGCGTTTCTGCTTTAAACCCATTTGTCCAGTTATTTTTTAATCCGAGATGTATTGATCCTCCAATATTTCCCGAACCGTTTACCGAACTTGAGCTGCCAAACTGAACACCCACTTCATCAAACAAAAATATGGGAACTACGCTCATGTTTGATTGTCCGAGTGTAAGCGAATTTATGTCAATTCCGCCAAAGTTTACGCTTGTGTGACTGGGTGCAGTTCCCCGGATGCGAATGGTTGAAAGTCCTCCCGCATCGGTTTTTAATGAAATGGGTAATGTTCGCGAAAGCAGTTGTTCAAGATTGCCGTCCTGCCCCAGCTTGAACTGATAATCGGGTATCTTCTCGATTTTTGCGCCCGACTGGTATTTTTTCAGTTTCCCGTAACTAACAATTTCTTCGAGTTGAATTGTGTCGAGCAAAGAAAACTGTTTCTGCGCCACAGCCCATGAAACATACAAAAACATTAAAAATCCTAAAACAACAAACCTCCTCATCAATTTTACTTTAAGGAGCTTTAGATAATTGGTGAAAAATATGAGTTATATTTCTCAAGCTTTTTATCCCGAAGCTTAAATTTATTTTAATGAATTTATGGCAGGTCTTCTGACTTGTCCCGTTTGTTGATGCCTTCCCAATCTCCGTTTTACCGAAAAAGTGGCTTTTGTAGTTCAACAAAACAATTGAAAATGCAATTAGAACTTACAGCTGCGGGTACAGCTCACGATTTTCACGTGATTCCCTTTTTAATCCCGTTCACGAAAAATGAACTTTTGAACCTAAATTCAGGGGCAAAGATAGTGAGTTTTTTGGAAGGCAGTTTGAAATTGTTGATAGATTTTAGGAATTGTTGAAAAGGATGAAAGTCGGGAGTCGGATTCCATCTTTAAGTTTTAAGATGGAATCTTAAACCAAATTCCATATCCCTGGCGGCTTGCAGCGTACGGTTCGGGTTTAGAGCAATTGGAATTCGCCGCACCCGAAAATAACTTCAAACCTTTTTCATCGTTTTCTCCGAAACCAAAAAAACTACAGGTTTACCCGAAACAGGATTTGTTCGCGTAATTACAACCGTATCATAAACAGCTTCAATGTCTTCGTAATTTAGCACTTCATGGGGTGTTCCTTTTTTGCGCATGGCGCCTTTTTGCATCATAATCAGCGAATCACAATATTCCCCAGCAAGGTTTAGGTCGTGGATAATCATTAAAACTGTAAGTCCAAGATTTTCGCTCAGGCGGCGGATTAAATTCAGGATTTGTACCTGGTGCGTAATGTCAAGGTGCGAAGTGGGTTCATCGAGCAGCAGTAATTGCGGTTCCTGTGTCAGTGCGCGGGCAATTCCGGCAAGTTGCTGTTCGCCACCGCTAAGGGCATTCATATTCTTATCACGTAGTTCAGAAATCCCAGTTAATTGAATGTATTTTTCGGCAATGGCAAAATCATCCGTGGTTTCAAAAAACTGGAACTGTTTGCGGTAGGGCATTCGTCCCATTAAAACATACTCTTCAACTGTCATATTCCCAACTTCGATATTTTGGGTAACAACTGCAATAGTTTGGTCTTTTTCACGCAAACTCAATTTCTGAATATGTTGGCCGTTTAACTTTGAGTTGCCCGACATGGTTGGGAGTTCACCTGAAATTCCTTTAAAAAGCGTGGCTTTACCTGAGCCATTCGGACCAATAATTCCCACAAACTGACCTTTTTCAATTTCAAAACTGATATTGTCCAAAACAAATCTGCCGGGATATCCGCAGGAGAATTCTTCTATTTTGAAAAACTGGTTCATACCGGGCGCCGCTCAATCAGATTCAATTTAAAATTCGATTTTGAACGGCTTAAAACTCCATCATAAATACAAGTCCCGCTCAACAAACCCTTGTAATAACCCCAAAAATGGTCAATTCGTTTGCGGAAACAATAATAGGGTCGGGCAACTGTATCGGAAAGAATCAGGAAAATTGCACCGCCCAAAAATGAACTGCCAATGATAATGCGGTAATCGTTCCCGATAATCAAGCGAATTAAATGGGGAATTACAAGGCCCACAAAACCAATAACACCCGCAACGGCAACGGCGACACCTGTTAACAGTGAAGCCACAAAAAACAGCAGTTTTACAGTAACATTTGTGTTGATTCCCAAATGTTTGGCTTTTACTTCGCCCAAACGAAGCGCGTTGAGCGGCTGTGCAAAAAAGTAAGTTAAAACCAATCCTGAAATTGCTGAATAGAATGCAACTTTAATGAGCATTATATTTGATTCGTCAAGCGAACCCATAACCCAGAAAATGATGCTTTGGATGTTATCGGTTGAGGTAATCGACATTAAAAACATCATTCCCGACGAAGCCACGAAACTCACCATTACACCTACCAGCAGCATACTGTTGATGCTCAGCCCTTCTTTACGGACACTTAAAAATAGACAAAAACAGGGTGATAATTGCACCGGCAAAACCAAAAATGGGCAATACAACAAAACTGGCTGTGTAAAATCCAAAAACAACGGCAATAGAAATTCCCAACGCTGCACCGCCTGAAATACCTAAAGTGTAAGGCTCAACCAGCGGATTGCGGTAGATGCCCTGCAAAATTGCGCCCGACAAACTTAACGCACCACCAACCGAAATAGCTAAAATCAAACGTGGAATCCTTATTTTCGACAGTACAGTATATTCCAGACTATCTTTATTTGCAAGAATTTCGGGAAG
>JADIYN010000058.1 GCA_016705335.1 Draconibacterium sp.
TGCTTTTGCATGGGAATGGTTCATTGGTGGAAGGTACTATTTTAACGATAACCTTGCCGGAATGTTGGAACTTGGCTATGGGGCAACTTTTGTAAATATTGGTGTTGCCTGCAAATTTGGTAATTAGACAGGAACAGCAACCCATTAAAAGTAACTGAATATGAATTGTAAAAATATATTTTTTCTATTATTAACTGTCAGCATTGTGTTACTTGTGCCTGGTTGCAACGGACAAAACAACCCGAATGCCAGTAATAAAATATCTAATAATTCAGATAAAATGAATACAGAATCAACAAAATATACAGCAGGTAAAGAATATACTCAATTTGTCAGGGCCAGGATAATGGATAAAGTGGGGTTTGAGCAGCCAGTAGAGGCTTTCAGCATTTTAATTCTGATAACTGGAAATTTGACGGAGGAATAATGTGGAACCCGCCCGGCAGCAGTTGCGCTGGAATCAATCAGGGAATGAAAGCAATTTCGCCTGATGGTTTGTACAGTTTCGAAATGATGCCCAATTATATGTGGAGTTTACCACCGATCAGCAATTGGCACAATTTAACCAACGGCAACAATATCCCCAATACCGTTCGTTTGAGGGCCCAGATGCAGATCTTATTCATAAGTCAGTTTTGCACCCAATGAATTAGGAAATCCACAGGTGATAAGCATAAAAGAAAATACGGGTGGCATGCAGGCATTGCAGGAGAGCAACGAAAAAACAAGACAGGAATTAATGCGTTACGGTGCCAGCCAGGTAAATTTTTACCCAAGTGGAATTTATGCCACAGTAAAATGGGCTAATAACTCCGAAGCCATTATAATATGTGGGGTAAATATTATCGAAACGGTCATTCCCAATCCATATAACGGCAGTTACAGTAAGAATTTTACAAGCGTGGCATCTGAACGTATTGTATTTATGTACCCAACGGGCGAAAACGAAAAAGCTGCCAATATGCTGAGTGTGATGATGGGCAGCATAAGAACAAACACCGCCTGGAAAAATGCAGTAGATAACTTCTGGCTTGCGATAAGGCAGCAAAGTAACACGGTACATATAGGGAAAATAAGGATGATGGATGAACAAACCCGTCAGATTGGAAATGCGGCAATCAAGCAGGACAGCAAAATTTAAACAATGTGGATGCAAACATGCGCAATTGGGAAGCCACACAACAATCACAGGACCGAATTCATACAAATTTTGTAAAAGCAATCCGCGAAGTGGAAAATTATCAGGACGAAACGGGTAGAATAGAACTAAGTTCAGGGTACAATCACGCGTGGAGCAGAAGTGATGGCAGCAGTTTTATTATGAGTGATGATCCCAATTTTGACCCCTCTTCAGTTTTTCAGGATCAACGTTGGAAGGAAATGAAGAAAGTGGAATAAAGATCAACTTCCAAATAAAAAAAGTTGATACAAAATTAATTTTTATCCACAAATAAAAAGGAGGTCAAAATGCAAAACAAGCGATTAAAATTAAGTGCAGTACTCTTGTTGGGACTTGGGCTGACTGGACTACAGGCACAAACCATGTATGTAAAACAAAGCAACGGTACACAAACGGATTATGCTTTAAGTAACATACAAAAAATGAGTTTCTCATCGGGAAATCTCACAGTTACAAAAACCGACAACACCAACAGTGTGTATGCTTTAAACAACTTGTGGTACTTTAATTTCACTGACCTTTCAACGAATATAGAAGAGCCCGAGTCTGTTCAAAACCACATGTTAAGTGTTTATCCCAACCCTGTAACAAATGTGTTGAACATCGACTTAACCGGAACAGTCCAGGAAGAAGGTACACTATTCATATTTAATTTTGAGGGCAAAGCCGTGTTAAAATGGCAATTAAGCAATACAGGTGTTCTTTCATTAGACATTAGCCACTTGCCCAAAGGGCTTTACCTCTGCCGTTATGCAAACGTGACAGAAACCCGGACGGTAAAAATTATTAAACAATAAACAAGGAGGATAAAAAATGAAAACCATGAATATAATTAACAAATTGGTATTTGTATTTCTATTAACTTCTACCTTTTCATTTTCATTTTCAACAGTTACAGCACAAAACGACACCATGTATGTAATGAAAAATGGAAATATAGTTGGAAAATACAATGTGAATACAGAGGTTGACAGCGTAATATTTTACCAACTAGTAACCCAATCAGGAAACACCTTATTAGCCGGAAACTGAGTGGAACTTTCATCGGGGATGAATCCGGAACATGGACCGCAACGATATCGGAAAGTGGAGTTGTAACAGGAACAGCAGAAGTTACAAGTCTTTCCATTAAATCTGTGCTAAATGGAAATGTAAGCTCTGACGGAAAATTTACGGCAACAGTCGGGACTACTTCATTGGGATATAATTTCGATGGGAAATTAAATGGTAATTCTGGCAGCGGAACCTGGAAAAACTCGTCAGAAACACAAAGTGGCAGTTGGAGTGGAACAAAAAATTGATTTACTTATGAATAAAAGTATTTTTTTAGCAGTAAGCGTGTTTTTTGCAGCATTTACTATAAATGCACAAAACGACACGATGTATGTAATAAAATCAGGTATTGTGGTAGGTAAGTACAATGTAAACATTCAAGTTGACAGCGTTATATTTTACAATCCACAAACCCAAACAGGAAACACTTCCATCGCTGTTTTAAAGGCCAACATTAAAACGTATTACAGCCTTCAAAATAAAATTGCGGCTGAATTTAAGGCTACGCTTTCTGATACCATCATTGATGAATTTGCACACTCCAAAAGGCTGCTTGAATGGATTCTGCAACCCGATGTTTCTGAAGCGGTGATGCACAGCGTGTATGTTTTTGATGTGAAGCACACCAACGGACTTTTCAGGGAAATAAGATTCAATCCAAAACAAACTGATATGCGCCTGATGACGCGGGGCGCAGGAGGTGCCTCTGATGGCAGATTGCAACTTCTTAAAAACTTCAGTAGATAAAAAGCTGATTACGAATAAAAATGCTTGTAATCGTGCAGTACGCATCTGATTTTTTGCTTCAGGCACGGATATTTTTTACACAGACCGTTTAGTTGCTTTTTCAGACGAAGTGGAAGTAGCCGATATTAATACGAATTTGGCTTCCCAATTAAGAGACGAAGAACTCAAACTCACCAGTTTTAGGAATGTAAAAGCCCCAGGAGTTGAACATCAGGAATGCTTCTATGAACTTACATTCAACTTCTTTCAATCGCTTCCCGTGCAGTTTGACAATACTGTGCTTATAGGAACTACTGTTTTCAGGTATTCAAAATGGAATTATGGGCGACATCCTTGCGACTAAAGGCTTAAAATCTTTTTACGGCTATGGTTATGATAACGGACGAAGTTTCACGGTTACTAATGATATGTGCTGGAGGTCGGAAGACACGATTGTTACTAACCTGATTGCGCGCGACACCACCGGCATCGCACATTTGGCCTATAACACCATAAAGTTGCAGGATGGATTTATACTGGAAGGAAAATGCCATCCGCGCTTTGATGAGAAAACGTTTGGCTGAAGAATATTCCATTTTCGGTCCGCAAACACTGAATCATCACCTCGATAAAGGTTATCACTTTGAGGAATGTGGGGACACCATCACCGACAGTCGCGATGGGCAGAAATATCCCACCGTGTGCATTGGCGAGCAGGTGTGGATGGCTGAAAACCTAAGATATAGCGGAGCGGGCGTTTGCTTTAATAATGTTCCTTCTAATTGCACAAATGAAGGCAGGCTAAGCAGAATTTAATGAGTTAATTGCTTATTGCGGAGGAACAAACGCTGCCGTAATAAAACTACGGGCTAAAGATTGGCCTATCGGACCCACTCCTTCAAACGAGTTTGGTTTTAATCTGAAACCTGGTCGGGTTGGTAGTTATGACCCCACTTCTCAAAGCGTTCGTTTTGGTTCATCACAGCCAGTTCAGGCCTCTCTTTGGACTTCTAGCGGGACAATAAGGAGCAATGGTGGTGATTCTTACAAGATTTTTGAAACCAAGAGTACCTATAATATGCGTGTTACAGGTACAAGTCAAAGCCAAGGTACTGAATTTTACGCTCACTGCCGCTGTGTAAAGGATTGATTATGAGAAGAAATTTAATGAGATGATTCTTATTCAATAAGTATCCAAAAATAAAGAGGAGGTCAAACATGCAACACAAACGATTAAAATTAGGTGCAGTAGAAAAAAGTATTTTATTTTCAGCAATTATGTTTGTTTGTGCATTTGCCATAAATGCACAAACCGACACGATGTATGTAATAAAATCAGGCATTGTGGTAGGTAAATACAATGTAAACACTCAAGTTGAGCGTTATATTTTACAAACCACAAACCCAATCAGGAAACACTCCCAACGATGTTACTGCCGACAAGCTCGCAACCATTCTTACTATTCAGGATGGTGCCGCTGAGGTATATGCCGATACCTTCTCTGCAACATTGGATTCCGTGCAGGCAATTAACGCTGCGGGGCAGTGGCTGCTTAACCAACCCGAAGTAAATGATGTTTTCTATTGGACAACATATTTACTTGATATTCATTTTAAAAGCGGGTTAAAAAGTTCCTTGCTTGTTATTAAGGAAGATGAGAACGGGCAGAGTTTATATAGGGGCGGCAACGATAGCGGGGCATCCAGGCAGAATTTATTTCCCTCCATTAGCGGAAAGCGCGAGAAAATACGCAATAACAAGGTGTTGGTACTCAATCCCTTTGAGGACGAATTCGAACCGGGGGGACGCTACACTAAAAAATCACATTTCGATGGTGGTCCGGAAGAACTTGATGTTACCATCGTAAACAGATATGATGTTACCTACGATGTGCTGAATACCTTTGGCGATTATGGTTTTATTATTTTAAACACACATGGCCAGCCGGGCAGTTTTTGCTTGTCAAAATTTTTGCAGCTGCCAGCCGGAGAAAAACCCAGATTATGGACGCGCCAGGAAATACTTGATTTAATTACTGGCAACGGTGTACCTCTTGAAAAATTTGAGAATGATGAACTGCTGCTCGATATGTTATTAACCATCAAGAGCAGGGGGGCCGGACTCTGGAGAAAAGAGGCGGTATTTAATGTTACAGATAAGTTTATACGGAATGCGCCATTCAACCTTGAGGGAACTGTGATATTTGGTAACCATTGCTACAGCGGCTATACGGCAAATGGCACTACCTCGAATTTGGCGGATGCTTACCGCAGCAAAGGCGCGGTGGCGTATTATGGGTATGCATATCCTGATAATTCCTCTGGAGCAGTGGACAATCTTATTGCCAATAGCATGGAAGACACGCTGATTCGCAGCCTTGCAAAAGACGGTGATACAACCGGCATTGCTCATTTAAAGAACAACAGTACTATACAATGGAGAGGGTGTGGAACAATCAAATGCATTTCCTGTGTTGGCAAACCGTGGCGGGCTTGTTTTCAAACCGGAAGTACAAGACCCTAAAAAAGAATTGAGATTCGTCCTTTTTTATGAGGAAAATTACGGCTATGGCAAATGTGGCGATACCATCACCGACAGCCGAGATGGACAGCAATACCCCACCGTGTGCATAGGAGAGCAGGTGTGGATGGCGAAGAACCTTAACTGGGCGAGAGCGGGTGTTTGTTATGATAATAATACAAGTAATTGTAACACATATGGCAGGCTTTACACCATCAATGAAGTGACAGGTTTATATACCTCCAGCACTAACCCAAGTGGAATTAAAGGCATTTGTCCCAAGTATTGGCATGTGCCCTCCAAAGCAGAGTGGGAAGAACTGATTGCTTTTGCCGGAGGAACTTCGGAAGCCGCCACAAAACTCCGCTCAACAACAGCATGGACCATGCCTAATCAATATACAAATGAATTTGGCTTCAACATGCCGCCCTCGGGGAATTTCGCTGCCGATGCCAACAACAGTTTATTTCAATTCGTAGGACAAGATGCCAAGTTTTGGACTACAAGCGCAACCCAGGGTTATTACTCTGCATTAAATGCGTATGAGCCGGATCTATATTTTGGAGACTATAGTTCGCCTCCAACTATAACATGGAAGTTCTCCTGTCGCTGTGTAAAGGATTGATTTTTTTATTCAGCCTAAAATAAATTTCACAGAATTAAAAATTCCAATCAATGCAATCACAAAATTCTGTCTCGATGTTTTATTCTTTGTGCTGTTTTCCGTCTGTAAAAATGAAGAAAAGTACTCAGGCGATAGCTCCCCGATGAAAATATTTTTAGGATCACTTTTCATTTAAATCAATTGTTTAACAGGTGAATCAGGATGTTTCTACTCCACCTGTAACCGAATAAAAACTTTTTCTTTTTATTATTCTTCGCAACTCCATTGCCGCCGGTCTGCTGCGGATTCCATATTGGCAAAAAAGAAAAACCGATGTGGCATCTGAAAATAATTCTGACTTTTCTGTCAATTGTCTGGAAGGAATTTCAATACAACCGGAATTTTTTCCACTGGGGTAATCATCTGACTCGCGGAACGTTTCAATTTGAATATTCTGAAAACGTTCGGTGATATACCTTGCAGCCACGTCTGTTTTTGAACTTCCAACATCTTTGTGTCCAAAGAGTATCTGCCGGTTAAGATTGCATAATGCAAAACGATCACCACCAGCTATCCTGATTGTTCCCACACCGACTGCTGCCATGTATAGGATGGCAGGGCAGTCCAGACCTCCAGCCCCAA
This sequence comes from Draconibacterium sp., assembly GCA_016705335.1. Taxonomy (GTDB): domain Bacteria; phylum Bacteroidota; class Bacteroidia; order Bacteroidales; family Prolixibacteraceae; genus Draconibacterium. The sequence continues at coordinate 6,727 of JADIYN010000058.1, forward strand.
CTACAAGTACTTTCGCCGATTGCAATTTCTGTTGTCCTTTTTTTTCCAGTTCCGGTAGTATTATTTGTCTATCAAAACATTCCATATTCAAATTTTATCCTCCTGAAAAAGGAGGTAAAAGTGCCACTTCCGAATTTTCCTTTAGAGGTGTATTTTTGTGAACTACCTGTATATTCACTACCTTTGTAAATTTTACACCTTCCAGTGGTGGAAACATTTTCAATAACCACGTGGTCAACTGCCTATCCCGTACATATGGCACTTCCATACTATTTTTGCCAATCTTTTCGGACACCACTCCAAACATTCTGATTTTAAGAAACTTATTTTTCATTTTATGTAAACAATAATCTAACGGATACAAGCAGAAGCACCGAAGTTAAAAGACATTTAACGAAACAGCTATCCAATTCTTTTAAGGCACTTTAATGCGTTTACGCCGCTGTGTATTTTTCTAAAATATTTTATTTGTCCTTTGCTTACTGAAATTATAATTGGATTACCCTCCTATCTGAATCATACTTCTATTTTCAATTTTTTCAGGATTTATTTTTCTATAACCATTAATAAATTGACCTCCCATTGCTTCATGCTTTTTAATAACAGACTCCCGGATAAGGGTTTTAATTGGTACACCGGCACGATATGCCCCTAAAATATCTATTTCATCTTTTCCAAAAATGCAATTTTTCATTTTACCATCGGCTGTAAGTCTCATACGGTTACACTCTCCGCAGAATTGATCACTCATGGTGGTAATAAAGGCAATAGTTCCCTGGTGGCCAATCACCTTATATTTTTTTGCAGTGGCATGGGGTTCGTCTTTTAGTTTTACCAGGTCGTAATCACGGCTCACTATTTCTATCATTTGCTGTGCAGTAACCACTTTGTTGTTTTTCCAGTGGTTTCCTGAAAAAGGCATAAATTCAATGAATCTTATGTGCAGCGGCAGGTTACGTGTCAGGTTTACAAAATTGAACAGCTCATTTTCAATGACACCGGATATCGCTACAGTGTTTATTTTTACCCGTATGTTGTTTTCAAGCAAGAGATGAATATTTTCCCAAATCTGCCGGAAGGTATCGCGCCGGGTGATGTGGGCAAAAACTTCAGGTTTTAAGGAATCGATACTCACATTCACAGAAGTTATTCCGGTATTTTTAAAGAGTCCGATAAATTTACGCAGTCTTGCCCCGTTGGTTGTAAGTGTTAACTCCACCGGCAAGATTGCAAGTCGTTCAATAATTTCTTCTACCCCGGGCCTGATAAGTGGCTCGCCCCCGGTGAGCCGTATTTTATTTACACCGAGGTCCACAAAAACTTTGGCAATTTCTTCTATTTCAAAAGGCTGCATTAGTTTTTCTTCTGGCATGCAGTGTATTTTATTATTGGGCATACAGTAACTGCACCTGAAATTGCAATTGTCTGTTAGCGAAATGCGAAGGTAGTTGTGTATTCTTTTGAATTGATCAATCAGCACATTCTTTCTTTTAATTTCTTTGTTTTTTATAGTTCCAGATTACCAATTGATAAGGTCGCCACAAGTATGCAAACGGGTAAACCAGAAAGTGCATAAAACGCGTAAACGGAATGATTCCAATCATAATGAAAGCCGAAACAATATGAATCCGAACCATTAAAGGAAGTTGCACAACAGCAATAATATCAGGATTGAACGCGAACACAGATCGGACATATGGAGTTAGTACCATTGCAAACCATGACGATCCCCACCTGAAAAAGTAGGCTATCCACAAACCTGTGATTACCTGAACCAGAAGGATAATGTAAACTAAAACATCCATTTTACTGGTAACTTCGTACAGCCTTTTTGTTTTAAACCTGCGCACAATCAGTAAAACCAGGCCGGTTAGAAGCATGATTCCAAAGGCAAAAGCGGTAATTTCGAGAATATACAATCTCAATGGTACCTTGTTCCAGGCAAGAATAGCACGTGGTGTAAGAAATGCTGTCAAATGTCCGAAGAAAATAAAAATAATCCCCCAATGGAAAGGCCTGCTCCCAAAATACAACTGCTTACTTTCGAGAAACTGACTCGACAGTGAGGAAACCTGAAATCCTGAGTATGTATATCTGTAAATGCTGCCTAAAAGCAGCGAAAACAAAGCAATGTAAGGCAATACTGCAAACAAAATAATTCCGTTCATATCATTTAATTTTTAATCTCAGTTATCATTTAATATTTCGCCATTGGGGAAAACATTCAATGGTTTTGGCCTTTTCAAGCGAATTGAAATTAAACCTTTCAAATTTCGTATCAGGAAAGTCGCTTCCCATAATACCCAGCAGAATTTCGAGCATCCCTTTATATACATTTTCATTTGAACCGAAAGCTTCAATCATATTTTCCAATGCGGGAACCATCATTGAACAAACCAACTCTTCTGCCAGATTCTCATCTACAAGTTTGGGTATAAGGGAAAGCATATTTGGAAGATGGTCGGGAAGTTCATACCCACAATCGTTTCCTGCTTTTTCCTGCTCATTTTTCATGTTCACCAGGAATACTCCCCGGTTATAATCTTCGCCGTAAAGTACATAACCAATATCGAGAAAACACAATGCCTGTACATCGAAAGTGCCGATAAAATATTCCTGTTGTGCGGTTAATGGTTTTTCGTGAATGTGACTGATGAATATTTCAAGTTTGCCGGCCATTTCGGGCACGGTATTCCAAATTATTTTCCGCCATTCGCCAACAAAGTTTTCCCTGTCAGGGCCTGGATACCTGAAAATTTCAGCCAGTGCTGTATAATGTTTTAAATCTTTCATATTACAATCCGCGTTTTGGCCTGTCCATAAATCCAAACCCTGTATTTCCTTTGTGAATGTGGGTTTCCTCAATCATTTCTATTGCTTCTTCGCGATGTGCCGGCGGAATTACAAATCTTTCTTCCAGCCTGGCCAGCGAAGTTAACCGGTAAATACCATCGGCCTGTTCAGGTGTTAAACCCGATGCCAGCATCGCTGTATTTACCTCATTCTGGTTCAGGTCGCCAACCGTTACCGCTCGACGGTGTAATCTTACTGTCATCAGTTTTTCCAATATTTTTCCAACAATATTTACGTCACCGGCACTAAAAATACTGGCCAGATATTTTAACGGAAGCCGTGGATTTTTCATGTCGTCCCAAAGCGCCGAACTGGCTGTATGATAGTTGTTGTCGTCATTAATCTGTGCCATGGCTGGCAGGAGTGGCATTACGTAAAACAAATTCGGCAAAGTGCGAAACTCAGGGTGAAGCGGCAACGCGATACCCCACTCTTTTACATATTTCCAAACGGGCGATTTTTGCGCAGAATCGATTGTGGAATCGGCAATTCCACATGCTTTTGCTGCTGCAATTACTTCCGGGTCATTGGGGTCGAGATAAATTTCGAGTTGTTTTTTCAGCAAATCTTTTTCTTCGCACGAGGCTATCTCTTTAATCCGGTCGGCATCATACAACATAACGCCAAGATACCTGATTCGTCCCACGCAGGAATGCATACATGCAGGCACCTGGCCGGTTTCGAGACGGGGATAACACAAAATGCACTTTTCCGATTTACCGGTGTTCCAGTTGTAATATACTTTTTTGTGTGGGCAGGCAGTAATACACATCCTCCAGCCCCGGCACTGTTTTTGGTTCACCAGCACAATGCCGTCTTCGCCGCGTTTATAAAATGCCCCTGAAGGACAGGCGGCCACACAGGCAGGGTTCAGGCAGTGGTTGCAAATGCGTGGCAGGTAAAACATGACCATCCTTTCGAGCTGGAACATGGTTTCCTTTTCAGATGGGCTTAAATCTTTCATATTTACGTCGTTCCGGGCATAAATTGGAGAACCACTCAAATCGTCATCCCAGTTGGGGCCTGACTTTGGCGTCATTTTTTCACCTGTTATCATCGAAACGGCCTCTGCCGTTGGCTGGTCGTCCATCTCGGGCGAATCGAGCAATTTACTGTACTGGTAATTCCATGGTTCGTAATAATTATCCATGGTTGGCATGTGTGTATTGTGGAACAGGGTTTTCAACCCCTTTAATTTACCAGCGCCTTTCAGCTCCAGTGAATCGCCATTTTTTTCCCAGCCCCCTTTGTATGCATCCTGGTTTTCCCATTTCGATGGATATCCGGTGCCGGGTTTGGTTTCCACGTTGTTCCACCACATATATTCGGCTCCTTTGCGGTCGGTCCAAATATTTTTGCAGGCAATGGAACAGGTATGGCAACCAATACATTTATCGAGGTGAAATACCATTGAAATCTGTGATCGTATATTCTTCATATCTCCTGTTTTTTATTTTAAAAATTCACCTGATCCATTTTTTGTACAAAAACAAATGTGTCGCGGTTAACGCCCACCGGCCCCCAGTAATTCATCCCGAAAGTAAACTGTCCGTAACCGCCAACCAGTAAATTAGGTTTGAGGTGTACCCTTGTCAGGCTGTTATGTCCGCCTGCTCTTTTATTTCCGCGGCTGGGCGATTTTGGCACAGAATAAGTTCGTTCGGGTGCGTGGTAAATGATGCAAATGCCCGGAGGAATTCGCGAACTCACACAGGCACGGGTACAGTAAACCCCGTTGTCGTTTAGCACTTCCAACCCAATCGTTATCTTTTACACCCAATGCTTCTGCATCTTTTTCATTCAGCCAGCAGGGTTCCATTCCCCTTGAAAGAGTTAGCATTCTCAGCGTATCTCCATAGGTTGAATGTATGTGCCATTTCCCGTGAGGAGTGAGTACGTTAAAAAGTTTCGCCCTACCCTCTTTTACCGATTTGCGCAAGTCGCCATACAATTCAGGCCGCGGTGATGGTTTATAGGTAGGCAGGTTTTCCCCGAAAGCAATATATCCCTGATGGTCGAGGTACATGTGCTGCCGACCGGTGAGTGTCCTCCATGGAATCAGGTATTCGGTATTCATTGTAAATGCCGAATATGCCCTGCCATTTTCCACGGTACCCGACCACAATGGGGAATTTAAAAGCCGGCGTGGCTGTGCCTGCAAATCTTTGTAAGTTATTGAGAAATCGTTGTTCTGAGGACGAAGTTTGCTCAAATCCATCCCGGTATTTTTTTCTGCATTTTCAAAGGCTCTTTCGCTCAGTTTTCCATTTGTTAATGAAGAAAGAAGTAAAACAGCATCTATTGCTTTTACATCTTCTTTTATCGAGGGATATTTTTTACCATCAATTGTATTTACATGCTGCGTATTTTGAAGTAACTGGTCATAATAATCTTCGCACGGAAACGAAATTCCATGAGCGCCAAGCCCGTTCCTTACATTATCGCCCAAGCTGATATATTTATTATAAATCTGGGTGTAATCCCTTTCCACTGTCACAATGTTATGCATGGTTTTGCCGGGTATTGCTTCACATTCACCTGTAAACCAGTCTTTAATTTCCGGCTGTGAAATTTCTCCAGGCGAATCGTGAGCGATTGGCATATTGACAATATCGAGCATAGGTTCCGGCAGGTGCTCTTTGGCAACTTCGCTGGTTACACGGGCTATTTCGCGAAAAATTTCCCAGTCGGTTTTTGATTCCCACACCGGCGGAATTGCAGCCGACAGCGGATGGATAAAGGAGTGCATGTCGGTGCTGTTCAGGTCGGCTTTTTCGTACCACGATGCTGCCGGCAAAACAATATCGGAATACAAAGCCGAAGTGTCCATCCTGAAATTTAAATCCACAACCAAATCCATTTTCCCTTCAGGAGCATCTTCTTTCCATTCAATTTCTTTTACAAATTCTTTCGCCACCTCGTCGGCAATTTCATTGTGGTGAGTACCGAGGTAATGTTTCAGGAAATATTCGTGCCCTTTCGCACTTGATAATAAAGCGTTTCCACGCCAGATATACCAAACTCTCGGAAAATTCTCTTCATTATCGGGTTGGTTCACCGAATATTTCAATTCACCGGTTTTCAGTTTGTCGATAATATAGTCCTGGATTCCTTTGTTGCCGGTTGCCCCGGATTTCTTTGCCTCAGCGGCTATATCGAATGAATTTTTATTGTATTGAGGGAAAAAGGGCATCCAGCCGTTTCGTACCGATTTGGCTATGAGGTCGGCAGAATGTTGCGATGAAAAATCGTTTTTGGGAACTGCGTTGTAGTCGGCCTGGTTGCCGTCATATCGCCACTGGTCGGAATGAATGTAATGCCAGATTGGCGTTTGCTGAAACCGTACAGGAATTTTCCAGTCTTTCCCCGACATGATTGCGCCCCATGAATCGAACGGCGCCAGTTTTTCCTGCCCTACATAATGGTTCATCCCGCCTCCATTTACGCCAATACAGCCGGTTAAAATGAGCGACATGGTTGCTGACCTGTATATCAGGTTGCTGTGATACCAGTGGTTTATTCCAGCCCCGATAATAACCGAACATTTTCCGTTGGTGGCTTTGGCTGTTTTATACCATTCGCGTGTAAACTGAATTACAGTTCCCGAACTTATTCCGGTGTAAATTTCCTGCCAGGCTGGAGTGTAGGCCGAGTTTGCATCTTCATAACCAGCCGGGTAATCGCCATCGAGCCCGCGGCTAACACCATGCTGCGCCATCATCAGGTCGTAAACAGTTGTAAAGGCAATTTTCCCGTTTTTTGTTTGAAGATATTTTACCGGAACACCTCTTTTTACCTTCTTATTTTGTTCAAAATGGATAAATTCAACCTGCAATACTTCGTCCTTCTGTTCAATCAGGCTCAACAAAGGATTATATTCTTTTCCGGTTTCACCATCATTATACTGAAGATTCCAGCTTCCTTTTTTCTCCTGCCAGCGGTGGCCTGAACTTCCCGGCGGACAGATAAATTCGCCGGTTTTTTCATCTATATTCAGGAATTTCCAATCGCCATTTTCACTTGCTTTATATTTTTCGATACTATTCGCCCTTAACAAACGGCCCGGAACATAATTTTCTCCCTCTTTGTTCAATTCAACAAGGAAAGGCGCATCGGTATATTTTTTTGTGTATTCGATGAAATACGGGATTTTTTGTTCAAAATGAGCTTCTTTTAAAATAACGTGGGTAACAGCCATCCAAAAAGCGCCGTCCTGCCCGGCATGAACAGGAATCCACTGGTCGGCATATTTTGAGACCATGTTAAAGTCGGGCGAAAAAACTACAGTCTTGGTTCCGTTGTGCCTCGATTCTGCAAAAAAGTGAACATCGGGAGTTCTCGTCATACCAAGGTTTGCTCCCATCACTGCCACAAATTTCGAATTGTACCAATCGGCGCTTTCTGCAACATCGGTTTGTTCACCCCAGATTTCGGGAAACGAATTTGGTAAATCACAGTACCAGTCGTAAAAACTGAGGTTAACACCGCCAAAAAGCTGAAGAAACCTTGAACCGGCTGCAAAACTCATCATCGACATTGCCGGAATAGGTGAAAAGCCAACCACCCGGTCGGGACCATATTTTTTTGCGGTATAGATGTTGGCAATACCGGCTATTTCCAGCGCCTCGTCCCATGATATTCTGCGAAACCTCCTTTTCCCCTGGCTTTCTGGTATCGTTTTCTTTTCTCCGAATCCATCTGAATATTTTGCCAGGCCAACATTACACTGCCAGTTTTTTCTTTCTCCTCACGGTATAAATCGATTAAAGCACCTCTAATTAATGGGTATTTAACCCGAACCGGACTGTATAAATACCACGAAAACGAGATCCCTCTCTGGCAACCCCGAGGTTCGTAATGCGGCAGCGAACTTTCGAGCAGCGGGTAATCCAAGGCCTGGTTTCCCAAACCACAATACCGTCTTTTACATGGATGTTCCAGCTACAGCCGCCGGTACAGTTCACTCCGTGAGTGCTCCTAACCGTTTTGTCGTGCTGAAAGCGGTTGCGGTAAAATTCTTCCCACTGTCTGGCTTTGGGAGAAATCATGTCTTTAATCCAACTCATATATTTTGGTTTTAATCTGGTGTTAAAATAGATTTGATTGTTCAGGAATTTGAGGGAATTTTCGATTCGCATACTACATAAATATGAACTATTAAAAGCATTGCAACCACGAAACTCATTAATAGAAAAATAAAGTTGTTGTCAGATGTTTGCGAATTTTCTGTATTTCGTTGGTCAATAAATTGAAGCAGCGCTGTAATAGCAAGTATTTCTTCGTCAGTTAGTTTTTTATTGTTCAAGGCTACATTCATTACCGGAAATGGGGGATTGGCCAAGATTGCGCCAATACCTGCTGCACTCAGTTTCGAATAAGATTTTGTAAGATCGAAACTTAATTTTCCACCCCCAATTAACGATTCATCTATAATGTTGTGACATGCAATACACGATGGAGCCCCGTTTGAAAATTTTTCATATCCGTAAAATAAAGCTTTACCCCTTTTTAATAAATCATTTGAAAAAACGAATGAAGCCGTAGTCAGTGTGTCAGTCTTTTGTACTTCCGTTATTGTTGTTGTAGTTGCTGTACCTGACTCTTTTGAATCAGTAGCCTTTATAAAATCAATAATACTGATAATTTCATTATCGCTTAGGTTATTATCAGGCATGGGGATTTGGTTAAACTCCTTGAAAAGTGCAACGGCATCAGGATTGCCTTCTTTTACCATTTTTTGCGACGAGCGGATATATTTTATCAACCAATCCTGTTCTCTTTTCTCGTAAACACGGGATAAATCGGGCCCAACCAGGCGGCCTTTACCTATTGTATGACATGCTGCGCAGACTTTGAACAAATTTTCTCCGTTGTTTTGGGGCATTTGAAAAGAATCCTAGCGATATAAAAAGAAAAATTGCGGTAATTGATAGTAGTTGTTTCATTGGTTTTATATTGAAAAGAGATAGTGTAAAATTTTACTAAATCTAAAACGGTAGTGATTTTTTAATTACGAGTTTGTATGGCAGGTAGTTTCGAAAATACATAATCAGCCTGTTCTGTCATACCCAAAGATTGCTTTCCTGTGGCTATACTTTCTAAAATCATTCCGTTTATGTAGGATGAATACCCCGCACGATAAACTTCGGGAATTGAATCACGGAAGTTCACAATCATATCAATACCTGTCTTGAAATTGGTTGTATTATTTACCCGTTTAAGAAAGTTGGCAAAATATCTTAAAATGGTGAATTTTTCTCCCTCGAAAGGTAAGTTTTCAAATCGTGCAGCAAGAGAATCAAATAAACTCTCGTTCTCATATTTATATTGATATTCATTGATAGCGTTGGCAAATACACCATTGGCATTTTGAGACGATAATATCCTTAGTTGTTCAAAACCAGCAACACTGTCAATCGCACCCAGAGCCAACAATCCGGCTCCTGCTATCGAATAAGAGGAATCACTTATTGAGCTAAGAAATAAATCTTTGTATATGTCCTTTTTGTATTTGCCGAGCGCTTTTATTGCTTCAGCCCTTACAGTAGATTTCGAATCGTTATTTGCCAAATTAACCAAAAGTGGTTCAACGGCATTTCTGACAGTATCATTACTAATATTTAATTTTCTGATTGCATAGATTCTTAATCCCTTATATTTATCGGTCATGGTAGTTTTCAGCAGGTCCAGTGTTTTTGGATCCCCTGTCTGTTTACCGGCAGCATAATCAATGGCCTCGCGACGGTCGAGGTATAATCCGGCATTATGGTATTGGAAAATAAAATCATCAAGTGTTTTATGATCGGTTTTCTCGCAGAGCAGTATTTTATCTCCGTCAACGTTTATTAAATCTGGTTTCGAATCCGTGGGAAAAGAGAGCGTATCTGATACCTGATCTACCCAAACATTGTAACGGTTCTTTTCATTACCTTGATAAACATCAACAGCAATTGGAAATGTGAAAACCTTATCAGGCTGTGTTTGTTTTACAATCACCTTTGTGGTTTTCGTTGCAGCATCGTAATCGCAAACAATATCGAGAATTGGATGCCCGCTGCCAAAGTACCATTGGTTCCAGAACCAGTTCAAATCCTGTCCGGTAACTTGTTCGAAAGCGATCCGCAGATCATGTGCCTCTGCCGATTGAAATTTCTTTGTTGTAAGGAAAACATTCACAGATTTAAAGAATGCGCTGTCGCCCACAAAATTCCGGAGCATGTTCAGAACACGTCCGCCTTTACCATAACTAACAGCATCGAACATTTCCTCACGGTCTTTGTAAAAAAAGCGGACCAGGTCTAAATGCCCGACACCGGAATTTAAATATCCCTGCATCCCCCAATAATTCATCTCGTCACCTGCATCTTTACCATATTTATATTCAACCCACAACGTTTGACTAAAGTCAGCAAACGATTCGTTCAGTGTAAGGTTGCTCCAGCTTTCGGTTGTTATATAATCCCCAAACCACTGGTGAAATAGTTCGTGGGCGATTACCTCCTCCCAACTGTTCCCATCAATCAATTGCCTTGTATCCTGTTGTGCATAATTACCATGTGTAGTAGCCGTTGTGTTTTCCATTGCGCCGGCTACAAAATCCCTGACAACAATTTGGGAATATTTTGGCCATGGATAATCTACTCCTGTAATCCGCGAGAAAAAACCGATCATTTCAGGCGTATTACCAAAGATTTTTCTGGCAACCGGAGCATATTCTTTTTCCACATAATAACTTACTTCCTTGCCCTTATAGCTGTCTTTAATAATTGAATATTCCCCTACCACCATCATCATCAGATAAGGTGCGTGAGGCAAATCCATCTTCCATGTATCGGTGCAGGTTCCATCGCGATGTTTTTTATGGCTTACCAACACGCCGTTCGACAGGGTCTGGTATTTAACCGGAACCGTCATGCTGATTTCGTTTGTTGTTTTTTGATTGGGTTTATCAATGGTGGGAAACCATCCTGAGTTAAACTCGGGTTCACCATGTGTCCAGATTTGAGTTGGCTTGTCTTTTTCTTTTCCTAAGGGATTGATAAAATATAAACCTTTATCCATTGTAATTGCCTGATCTCCAATTATTTTAGCTTCATCAGGCTTAGCAACATAATCAATAAAAACAGTATAATTTTCGCCACCCTTGTAGGTTTTATCGAGCATGATGCGAAGATTAAGGCTGTCATAACTATATTTCAGCGGAATATACTTGCCTGACTTTAGAACTGAAACTTCGTTGATTTGCATTCCCCGGGCATCAAGATTTAAGGAATCTGTGGCGTAAAAATGAGGATGTAGCGTAATCCAGGCCTTACCATACATCCACGATTTGGAGTAATCGAAACTCACATCGAGTTTGGTATGAACAAGATCATTGATTTTTGTGTCACTTGCCCGATAAATCTTTTCCCACGGTTCTGACTTAACTGAATCCTGTACTTGAGAGAAAGCTGCAAATGAGCAGAGCAGCAATACAACAAAAATGATCTGTTTCATAATTGTAATTTTAAATTTGAATTAATCCATTTGTACTGAACCAATGACAATACACCTTTGCTTATTTTAATCCAAATGATTGCTACTGTAATGAGCCATTTCAACTGCAATTTTCCCTTCCTTATTAAAAGTGTGAGATAACATTATTGGAATTTCTGTTTTTTTACCATCTGCTTTTGAGGTACTGGTTAACATCCACCAGGAATAAACAACATAAATGTTGAATATATTTCAGCCATGGCTGCTATATTCTTTGCACAATAAGAGTTTACTAATTTCCTGACGGTTATGATATAAGGATGATTAATAAAAACCTTCCCATTCTCCTGAATTTTACCACTTGAGAATATTTCCGCAAACTGGTCATTATTAGCATAATCGTGTATAGATGTAATTTTGCCATCTTTGTTAAAACTGTACAAATGATGTTCATGTACATTAAGGTTAATCCCGCTATTTTTATGAATGCCTGTAATTAATAACCAGTCCTGCACCCAAAGACCACCCTTTGTATAATCAATTGCATCAGGATAAGAAGAGAATCATCCACCACTTTTAAGTTTTCAAACTCGGAGAACATCCATTGCAAACTGTTTAAATAATACCCTTTCCCCTGGATGTTTGGGCTGCCGTCAAAAATTACAACCAAACTATCCGCAAAAAAGTCACCAACAGCGGTAATATCGCCTTTTTCAAAAGCCGACCAAAGTTTCCGGGTGGTTTCAATAGCAGGATGCTGAATATAAACTGTACCGCTTTTCTCCTGTGCGTTGTTTGTAAGTACCAGGAAAATTGGAATGATGAGTAATAAAATCTTTTCATAATTATTTATTTTTATTTTGTATTAAATTCTCAATAAAAGCATTGATGTCTTTATTTAAAAAATCGCCTGTATTAACCTTCTGATATGATTCTTCAACCCTTTGTTTCTGTTCGTCATTTAATCCTTCTTCTGCCATCGGATATAGAATATTATCTTCCTTGTAAATGTGTTCCTGCATTAAATAACCGTAACCACTTGCATTTTCAATGAGTTTCTTAACATCATTGTTAAAAGCGCTTCTTCCATTCCTTTCACATAAGTTCTGCCTCGTCATGTTCGTGCAACATTACCGGAATTGGGTTACAGTGCATATTTCAGTATCTTCAAGCATGGTTTTAAATAAAAATATCTTCTTCTTTTGCGTGGTGAAAACCATCGGCATAGTTTTTTATAAAGAAAATTACATCGTTAAAGAAACTGCTGTTGATTTGTTTTCCATTTTCCATTTGCTCACATTCATACAGAATAACATCAATTACTTTTAAAATATTCTGATGTTCTTCGGATAAGATTTTTGTAATGTTTTTCATGTTTCCATTTCTATTCTAATCAATTTTTAAAATATTTCTGTCTCTTTCATTATTTGCCCATAAGAGGAGGTTGTTGTTTTTTTTTCGGGTATCTTCCATATTTTTTGTAATACGTTCGATTGTTTTTCTATTCAGGGTTTCAACCATAATCGACAATCCTTCGCAATCGGTTAAATGAGGGAATAATCTTTCCAGTAGGCTAATCCCTTGATCAATTCCTCAGGATTAAATTTACTATTGAAATCAATTCTTAAGTTTTAAACACGCGCTATTATCAAATCATGATCAATGTAAAGTTTATTGATGTATTCCGGACCGTACACCGCAATTAGTTCAGGATATAAAACTTCTTCTTCGAACTGAAAATGCGGTCCCGCTATTTCGTTTAAAATGAAGAGTAATTTTTCAGCTTTTAAAATATCGTTTTGAATAAATGCCCTGATCAGATTCATTATCAGGTCTCTTATCTGGCGGTGGTCATTTCGGAATTCAGTAAAAAAATCTTTCATTTTTGAATTTTGATTTTATGATTTATTCTTTTGAACTGATTTCGTAAAAGTCGAATTTGACCTTGCCAGTGATTGAATAGTTGCTGTAGTAACAAGCGAATTAATGGCTGTTCTCAATTTTGCCCAATTTTCGTGCACCGGACATGGATTTTCGGGGCTGCAACTGCTGATACCCAGAAAACACTCAGTCAGGATTTTACAATCCCCTGTGGCTTGCATCACTTCTTTAATGGTTAATTCGGGTTGATTATTATCAAAATAAAATCCTCCTCCCCTACCTTTTACTGATAAAATAAAACCTTTTCTAACAAGCTGCTGAAAAATTTTTGCGATAGACATTCGTGGGACATCAATTTCTTTTGCAATTTCGCATGAGCCTGGCTTGATACCTCTGTAATTTTGCATTTGAATATATACAAGGCCCCAAATCGCATATTGAGTCATTTTACTCAGCATAGGTTGATTGTTTAATTCAAAGATAAAAAAGATTTTCTAAATTACCAAAAGACCTTTTAGTCATTTTATATTAAAATAAACGGAGTCTTTCTTCAAGTTTATAGTGACGAAAATCAAAATTACAACTTCAATTTATTGATAGTTCTGACGGACATATAAGCTAGTCTAACGCTACTCATTTTAAATATAACATTCACAAAGAAATACCTTAATGATTTTTCATTGGAGAGTAGGTTTGGATAATACGGTCGAGTTAGAACTCATCGGCTTCAGACAAACTTTTAAATTCCTGTTCGGATCGTTCAGTTCCACCCAACCTTATCTGCATGAGCGAATCTTAAAACAACTTTCAGAAAAGTCCTTCAGGAAAACCGGCTAAAATCAGTCAATGAAATTTCTTTTCGGAAGTACTAACCAGGAGTAGTTAACCAAGGCATATTAAAATCCTTGAAAACACATTTGGGTCTCCTTTTCCAGTTAGATCATCAAAAGTGTTACCAAGTACTCAGGATATCAAACACTCAGTTTTTAACTATCATACTTTCAATCTGGTAATTTGCTCTCCTGATTCGAAGCTGTTTTCTCTACAATAAAATCAGGTTCGTGGGTTGCAGGTGGCTGAAAAGCGCCATTAAATCAGATTCGCTCATACGCGAATAGCAACCCCCGGCATGGGGTCGCTCGAGCCTAACCTGGCAATAAAACTTCTTCTGTCCGTTTCTTATAGCTCCGGTGTTTATGCGGGGTAGATTTGATAGCAAACGCAGTACCTGTTCGGTGGGTGCAAACAAAAAACCACCGGCAAATCGGCTCCGATTTGTTTCCCTGAGTTAGTTATTCTTTGTGGCAACTCGGCAATTACCAATATCATGAGGCAGGTATTTTTCCATAAGTAATTGTTGGATCGGCCTTTACTGAAGCCGGGGTGTTTTTGCGGGCCCTATAGCTCCAAACAACCAAAAGCAATCAGTGCCTCACCAAGAAAACCGTACTCAGTTGGCTTGATTTCATTCCGAACGGGCTCCTGACTGCGCAAAAAAGATATGATGGCGGTTATGTCCTCATCACTCATTTCCTGGTATTCCATAAAAGGAAACAATATCCTGCCATAGCTGGTTACCATATGCCTTATACTGCGGGCAATTTCTGCATCTGAAAGGTTTCCAATTCCCGTATCATTATCGGGTGTAAGGTTTGGCGCCCTGAAAGTTCCGAAACCCGGTATTGATTCTTCAAAACCACCAATTAATGGCATTTTCAGACCTTTATCTCCCAAATTTTATCCATTGGAACGTGGCACGAAACACAATGTGCGGGACCAAAACAAGGTACTCTCCCCTTGCAATTATAGTTGAATCGGCACTGGAATTAATTTCGGGGTAAGGTGCCTCAATTTTTCTTCAGCTTAACTGAACAAAAACAAATACCCCGATAATTAATAACAGGATTGTTAATCCAAACCATTTTAAAACTTTGAGAAAATTTTTCATAATTCAGTTTTAAATTTTTAATATGAGATTAATTTTAATCTCTTGTCAATATCAAAAATATGACGATCGTTCTTTCAAAAATTGTATCAGACGGACATCGACGATTGGTCTTTATAGATATGTCCCGGCAATTCACTCATTTGTTTCCGATATTCACCTGGTGTAAGCCCGGTAAAAGTTTTGAAGCACCTTATAAAATGTGACTGATCGTAAAATCCATTGTCGTGTGCGATAAAAGTGAGTGATTTGCTGAAATCATGAATAGCCAATAATGATTTGATATACATGCGGTAGAGGATATATTCTTCAAGTTTCATCCCCATATAATGGTTGGATAATCGACGAAGATGTCTGTCGCTAAAATTACATTGTGTTAATAATTTTTTGATATTCAGGTTATCATTAGAAGTACTATTAAAACAGATCGAATACTAATTTAGTATTGCCACTGTTTTGTGAATTGTTTAGCATCAGGTTAACCTACAACAAAATCATTGTTGATCATTAAGAGGAATGGTGGTCTCCATTTCTCAAAAAGTACTTTAAGGGAAGCACTGATGTCAAAACCATCAAATACCTGGTTTGTAAAATAAATAGCAGGTATATTAAAAGATATTTTAAGGCAAATGCGTTTTAACTGAATTCCAATGAAATATTGATTTCTTTTTTTATCAAACAATATGGCTGTGCCTTATTTATTCCGTTAATAATGCATTTAGGCATTTTAAAGAGATTTTCTGTTAAACCACGGTAAAAAATATATCGTTCGGGTTGAAGATGATTCTGCTGTTCCTCGCAAAAATTGTTTCTTTTTCATCATTACAGTCAGTTTGAATGGACTTCCAGATAATCCTGATGAATAAATTTTCGGGGCTATTATTCGGGTAATAAATATCCGTAGTTTGCATCATAATTCCCGATTACTAAAACGCAATGACCTAAAAATCCATGATATCTTTAGTGAAAATATAAGGGAATTATTTCATAAAATTACAAAACCTTAAGTCTATTAAGAAAAAATATAATTGTTGATCTTAGGGTAATTATGAAATCTCATTGAGGCATTTCGTTATGCTCTTTTGCGGATTAACTGATAACCCGACCTGAAGAAATAAGCGATAGGTAAAACCAGAATGTGCATCAGTTTGGTATATGGAAATATCATAAAAATAATTAGTCCGATGGTGAAATGAATCTTGTACAATATGCTGTGACCGGCAATTATCGCTCCGGCATCGGGCTGGAAGGTTATAACTTTCTGTGCCCATAAACCCAGCGAAGCGTATTCAGCAACAGAAGTAGATGCCGTTTGAGCTATGGAAGCCAAACCCAGACCTGCTTCTACCATGAGCAGAGTTAAAATAAAATAATCGTGAAAATTGCTGGTGAAACTCACCCGTTCATTGGTTATCCTCCTTTTAAGTAAAATAAACATTCCTGTGAAGGTAATAATTCCAAAAGTAGTTCCGAGAATAAGGGCAATAATGCGTTTTGTTTCGGTACTCATTACGAGGTGATACATTTCTTCGGGCAGAAACAGGGTGAAATGCCCTAAAAATATGATTATTATTCCGTAATGGAACAAATTGTTGCCCTTTCGCACTCCGTCATTCGCCAGAATCTGTGTCGATTTTGCCTGAATGCTTTTGTTGGCAACAATAAAACGGGTTATCAGTCCAAACCAGAACACCGCAAATGCAATGTGTGGAAAGTAGGTAAATAAAAAGTTGTTGATATAGTTTTCCATGATGATTTTATTTACAATTTGTACATGAATTATTGCCTCCGAATTCCACTGGTTCTTCCTCATATTCAGCGTCCAGGTCAAGAGGTTTTTCGTTTTGAATAACTTGTTCAGTGGTTTTTCTGTCGGGCTGTTTTGCCGACAACGAGATAACAGCAGAAAATACATGCTGGTATGGATTGTCCTTTTCCTTCAAAGCCAAATAAACACGGTCGATAATATGAACCGGTTCAGCCAGAAGTTCGGCAGCTTTCGCAATTTCCAGGCCGGACAAAAACTCCAGAAAAACTGGGATGTAATCGGGCAATTCGTTAGATGACAGTTCCATTCCGTTTTCGCGGTAAAACTCCAGCATATCAACCATGGCCTGACCCCGGTCTTTCGAGTCGCCTTTTATGTGCTCGAAAAGATGTAGTGATGCACTGCGCGAATAGTCAAAAAGCTGAACATATTCCGCTTGCCAGTTGGTTAAATCCATTTTACTGAAATGGCTGACAAACCGGACAATCCCATCAATTTTTTCTGAAGGTAGCAGTGCTTCACCCTTAAGTTCAGTTTCCACTTCCCGGAGAAAATCCTGCAATTGAACATCGGGATAAGAAAGCAGTAAAGAAAGTATTTTATACGTTTTCAACATTTTACATTCCTCCAAACAGGTTTTTAAATTTCTCGTCACTACATCCTCCGTTGTCTGAAAAACCGCAGGAAGCTTTGTATCCAAAGGCATCTTTTGCATATTCCCGGTGCGAGGTCGGAATCACAAAACGATCGTTGTAATTGGCAATGGCCATCAGTTCATACATCTTTTCAGTTTCTTCGGGAGTGAGGCCTGTCTGCTCCAAAACTGAAACATTCAGTTCATTATCAACCGTTTTGCTGCGCATGTATGCCCGCATTGCAAGCATACGTTTCAGAGCATCTTTCACAGGTTTTTCATCGCCGGCCGTAAACATATTGGCCAGGTATTTAGTAGGAATGCGTAAATCTTCCACGTCGGGCAACATTCCGTTTACACCTATTTTGCCGCTATCGGCAGCATGAACAACCGGCGATAATGGGGGAACATACCAAACCATGGGTAAAGTACGGTATTCGGGATGCAGCGGGAAAGCAACCTTCCAGTCGATGGCCATTTTATACACGGGAGAATTTTTAGCCGCCTCCAGCACATTGAAAGGAATACCCTGTTTTTTTGCCTCGTTTTCAATTTCCTGGTCGTTCGGATTTAAAAACAGCCCGAGTTGTTCGCCATAAATATCCTGTTCGTTTTTGTTCGAAGCGGATTCAAGAATTTTGTCAGCATCATACAGAATAACACCGATATAACGAATTCTGCCCACACACGACTCACTGCAAATCGTAGGTTCGCCAACTTCAATTTTCGGATAACAAAACGTACATTTTTCCGATTTCTGTGTTTCCCAGTTAAAGTAAATCTTTTTATACGGACAAGCGCTAACGCACTGCCGCCAGCCACGGCAACGGCTTTGGTCGATGAGCACTATGCCGTCTTCTTCGCGTTTATAAATGGCTCCCGAAGGGCATGCCGCCACGCAGGTCGGGTTGAGGCAATGTTCGCAAAGACGGGGGATGTACATCATGAATGAGTTTTCAAACTCGCCATAGATTTCTTTTTGCACATTGTCGAAATTCTTTTCCCTGCTGCGTTTTTCAAATGTTCCACCCAGGTTGTCTTCCCAGTTGGCCGATTTTTCAATCTTTTCCATGGGTTTGCCAGTAAGGATGGAATAAGGCCTTGCCGATGGCGGTGTTTTAAACCTGGAACCTTTGTGCAGAATGGAATAATTAAATGTAAAAGGTTCGTAATAATCATCTATCAACGGCATGTTCGGATTGGCAAAAATATTTTTCATAATGCCTGTTTTGTTTCCCATGCGGGGCGCCAGCTTCTCTTTATCTAGCTTCCAGCCACCTTTCCATTTTTCCTGATTTTCCCAATCATCAGGATATCCAATGCCTGGCTTGGTTTCTACATTGTTGAACCAGGCATACTCCATACCCTTTGCGTGAGGTCCAGACATTTTTGCAGGTTACCGAACAGGTATGGCATCCGATGCATTTATCGAGGTTTAAAACCATTGCTATTTGCGCACGTATTTTCATTATTGTTCGTTTTTAATTTTCATCAGATGCTTCGTCCTTCCATTCCACTTTGCTCAATTTGCGAATTATTACGAACTCATCGCGGTTTGAGCCGATAGTGCCGTAATAGTTAAAACCATAGCTCAGTTGAGCATAACCCCCAATCATGTGCGTGGGTTTCAAGGCGATTCGTTCTACCGAATTATGAACCCCGCCACGGTTTCCATTAATCTGGTTAACGGGCATATTCACGGTACGTTCCTGATTGTGGTACATAATTAGTGCATTTTCAGGAACCCGTTGCGAAACAATTAACCGCGCAACTGTTGCACCATTGCTGTTAAAAACTTCTACCCAGTCATTGTCTTTCAGGTTTATTTTCGCCGCGTCCTTTTCGCTCATCCAAACTACAGGGCCACCGCGCCCCAGCGTGAGCATCAGCAGGTTATCCGACCACGAAGAATGAATAGTCCACTTGTTGTGTGGTGTCATCATGTTAATTACCAGGTATTCATCCGATTTATTTAGTTTGCTCATTGCCTCTTGTACTGATTTGGTATTGATGGGCGGTTTATAACAAACCATATTTTCGCCAAAAGCAACCATCCAGGGATGATCCTGATAGGTAGTTTGGCGGCCCGTAAGTGTGCGCCATGGAATGAGTTCATGCACATTTGTATATCCGGCATTGTACGAAACCTCTTCTGAATCAACTCCGCTCCAAATGGGCGAAGTGATTATTTTGCGTGGCTGAGCCTGTAAATCCCTGAACCTTATTTTTTCATCCTCCCGGGCTTCTGCCAAATGTTTGTGATTTCTGCCGGTAGTTTTCGATAAGGCTTCCCAGGCTTTTATTGCAACTTTACCGTTGGTTTCAGGTGCCAGAACAAGTATAGTTTCAGCCGCCTGAATGTCGGTTTCAATTCTTGCCAACCCTTTCGTCTCACCCTCGTTTTCTGAAGTTTTATTCAGCAGTTTGAGAAACGCCACCTCTTTTCGGTGTTCCAGTTAATGCCTTTTCCACCATTACCAGCTTTTGCCATTAAAGGGCCAAGTGTTGTGAAACGTTGATACGTTTCCGGGTAATCGCGAACCACCTCGATGATTTTCGACATGTTTTTCCCCGGCTTCAGTTCAGAGCCATTTTCTTTCCAGTCTTCAGCATTGGCAGTTTCAGAAATTTCCATCGGTGAATCATGCTGTAAAGGCAACAACACAATATCTTTTTCTTTTCCAAGGTGGTTCTCCGTTAATTCAGAAAACCGCCTGGCGAGGCCTTTGAAAATATCCCAGTCGGAACGGGCTTCCCACACCGGGTCAACGGCTTTGGAAAACGGATGAATAAAGGGATGCATATCGGAGGTGCTCAGGTCGTTCTTTTCGTACCAGGTAGCTGCGGGCAAAATAATATCAGAATGCAACGTGGTTGTTGACATGCGGTAATCGAGTGTTACCAGCAAATCGAGTTTGCCCTCGGGCGCTGTGTCGTGCCACTTTATCTCCTGTGGAAGTTGTTGCCCGTTGGTTTTTAAATCTTCACCAAACACACTGTTTTGTGTGCCTAAAAGGTGCTTCATAAAATATTCCATTCCTTTGGCGCTTGACCCCAGCAAATTCGATCGCCACACAAACAGGTTTCGCGGAAAGTTTTTAGGATTGTCAGGATCTTCCGAAGCAATACTCAGTTCATTATTTTTTAACTTTTCTGTTATATATTTTTCAGCATCTTTCCCTGCCTGCTCAGCTTGTTTTGCCAGTTCAAGCGGATTTTCGTTTAACTGCGGACTGGAGGGAAGCCAGCCCATCCGCTCGGCTTTCACATTGCAGTCAATCATCGATTTTGAACTCCAATCTGCTTTGTTTGCCAAAGGCGAAATCAACTCCGTTAATCCTACTTTTTCATACCGCCACTGGTCGGTGTGCATATAAAAAAATGAGGTGGTGTTCATCTGGCGGGGCGGGCGATTCCGATCGAGGGCAAAAGCCAGCGGCAACCAGCCGGTTTGCGGGCGTACTTTTTCCTGTCCCACGTACTGTGACCCACCTCCACCCGACTGGCCAACACAACCGCAAAACATGAGCATGTTAATGGCGCTCCGGTATATCATATCAGTATGAAACCAGTGATTGACACCGGCTCCAATTATTATCATTGATTTTCCTTTGGTTTTGGCAGCATTTTCAGCAAACTGGCGCGCAGTGGAAATGATATGGGAGGCCGGAACCCCGGTAATTTTTTCCTGCCAGGCGGGTGTATAAGGGATATCCTGTTCATAATCAGATGCAGAATTTTCATCATCAAAACCTCTTGAAATACCATAATTGGCTGCCATTAAGTCGAAAACGGTACAGTAAAGAAAATCACCATTGTCAGATTTTTTAACCGGCACTTTTCGGGTAATGATATCGGCATGAGAACTTGCATTGAAATGTTCGTGTTTAAATGTTTCACCCCCAAAATAGGGGAACGATAAATCAATTAGTTCATCATAATCTTCAAGAATTGAAAGTTGAGGATGAATATCTTTTCCGGTAACTGCATCTTTTAATTCAAGGTTCCATTTGCGGCTTTGGTCCCAGCGGGAGCCAATTGTACCGTTTGGAATGACAAATTCTTTGGATTTCTCATCGATTAAAACGGGTTTCCAAGCGGCGCTTTTTTCATTGGTCAATTCACCTTTTAAATCATTGGCACGAACAATCCGTCCGGCTACATATCTTCCGTTTTCTTTTTCGATTTTTACAAGGAAAGGCAAATCGGTATATTGACGTGCATATTCTTCAAAATAGGGTGTTTTCTTGTCGAGATAAAACTCTTTCAAAATCACATGCCCCATTGCCATACCAAGAGCTGCGTCGGTGCCCTGTTTGGGTTTTATCCACAAGTCGGCAAATTTGGCTGCATCGTTATAGTCGGGCGAAATATTGATGGTTTTTGTTCCCTTGTAACGCACCTGCGTATAAAAAGGCGAATCGGGGGTTCGGGTGAGCGGAACATTGGAACCCCAAAGCATCAGAAACGACGAATTGTACCAGTCGGCGCTTTCAGGGACATCGGTTTGTTCGCCCCAGGTTTGCGGTGACGATGGGGAAGGTCGCAATAAAGGTCGTAAAAGCTAAGAATGGTACCTCCCAGCAAACTTAAATATCTCGAACCTGAAGCATACGAAACCATCGACATGGCCGGAATCGGCGTGAATCCAACCAATCTGTCGGGACCATACTTTTTAATGGTATAAATGTTTGCTGCGGCAATAATTTCGTTCATTTCATCCCAATCGGCCCTGACCATTCCGCCCAAACCGCGTTCTGCCTTGTATTTTTTTGAAATCTCAGCATCGTTCATCACACTTTCCCATGCTTTTACCGGGTCGCCCAACCGGGCTTTTGCATTCCGGTAAGCTTTTACCAGCGTGGCCCGCACCATGGGGTATTTCACCCGGTTGGCGCTGTACAGATACCACGAATAGCTGGCGCCGCGCGGACACCCGCGAGGTTCGTGATTAGGCAGACCGGGCCGGGTTTCCGGATAATCAGTTTGTTGGATTTCCCAGGTTACCAGTCCGCTTTTTACATAAATTTTCCAGGAACAGGAACCTGTGCAGTTTACACCGTGTGTGGAACGTACAACTTTGTCGTACTGCCAGCGATTTCGGTAAAAGTGTTCCCAGTCACGGTTTTCCTCGGTTGTAACAATATGCTTATCAGCACTTTTTGTAACATTCCTGCTGAAGTAAATGAGTTTATTTAAAAGGCTCATAGCTTTTAAGATTATTTTTATGGATTTTTAATTTCAGCTCCGGGCCTTTGGTAATACCACCAGTTTAATCCCAGGCAAATAAAATAGTAAACAGCTAATCCGTAAAGTGCATATTCCGGTGTGCCGTTTTCGATTTGCTGACCAAATACTTTTGGAATAATGAATGAACCATAAGCAGCAATTGCAGCAGTCCAGCCTAAAACCGGACCAGCTTGTTCCTTATTGAAAATATAAGGAATACTTCTGAATGTGCTTCCGTTGCCAATACCGGTTGTAAGAAACAAAACCATGAAACTGAGAAAGAAAGGCCACCAGTATTGCTCGGGTGTTTCGGTAGCTCTGGCTTTAATAATAAAGTAGGCAACGGCAAAGGTTGCAATAATCATGGCTATTGTTGTGAAAGCGGTTACTTTGGCGCCACTGTTGATTTTATCGGAAAACCATCCTCCAAACGGACGGACAATAGCCCCGATAATGGTCCAAGAAACACCCACATCAGAAAATTGGGTGCATTCGGATTGATAAAAGAAGGGTCTGAGGGATTGCTATATACAAAAATATCCTGACTTAATTTTGGGAATGCTGCCGAAAATCCGATGAACGAACCGAAAGTCATGGTGTAAATAACAGTCATTATCCAGTTGTGTTTGTTGCTGAAAATGGCAAATTGTTTATTCAGGTTGGTTTTGATTTCCCCCCGGTGTGGCATATTTCATCAGCATAACTGTTACACAATAACAACAGGCAGCACAATCCACATATTCACATTTAAAACCGATAAGCAAATATCACCAACTGCCGCGGAAATAAGTCCGAGTATAACCATATAGCTGGTTTTAAAAACCCCTTGCAATGTAGAGGGTAATTTTGGCGTTCCGGTAATTAAGTTATTCATTCCGAAAAAAGCGGCCAAAACAGAAATTACAAGCAATGGAACCCAAATCCATCCTGCATTCTGCAGACCTGACAATGGTTCATTGATAACGGTTTCTCCGGCTACTCCAATGGCTCCAAAAATATAAAACCCCATGACCCAGGAATAAGTTTTTGCATAACCCCAACGCCTAAATTTCCGATTCCGGCATTTAATCCTAAAGAAGTCCCTGCATTCGTTTTGGGAAGAAAAACTGATATTGCTCATCGAAGAGGAAAAGTTTCCACCACCGAATCCAGACAAAGCTGCATAAATTGCAAATGTAATGTAGGGTGTATTTATATTTTGCAACGCCAATCCAACTCCGATAACCGGAATCAGTAAAAGTAACGTCGTTACAAATATTACGTTTCTTCCACCACCCAGCGAAATCAGAAAAGAATTCGGGATACGCAAGGTCGCACCGGCCAAACCTGCAATAGCAGGCAAAGTATAATACAAACTGTTGATTTCTTTAAGTTTCGCTGTAACTTCCCCGGGATTCATGTCCGGAGAAATCATTCCGAAGTTAAATCCAAATTCTTTGAGTTTTGTTGAAATAATACTCCACATCATCCACACTGCAAAAGCAAGAAGCAGCGCGGGTATGGAAATCCATAAATTGCGCGTGGCTACATTTTTTCCGGTTGATTTCCAGAATTGTTCGTCTTCAACATTCCAGTTCGAAAGATTAGTTTTTGACATATGAATTATTCTTTTAATTATTAACTGACATTCTATTGGGTATCAATTGTTACATTAGTGATTGGGTTATCCTTCCGGTTTAATTTCTGAACCACGTTATACATCCATATCAGACAAATGGCGGAAAGAAAGAACATAAACATCCAGCAGCTTGT
>JADIYN010000059.1 GCA_016705335.1 Draconibacterium sp.
CACCAGCTCAAGCTGGTTTTGTAGGCAAAGTTTTCGAGCCATTTGTGCATGGCGTAGTACGCAACGGGTGTGGCGATTACGAAAGCGATTGCTACCCATTTTACAAAGTCCTTATTCAGCATGGTTAGTATTTCCGAAATTTTAGCGCCGTTAATTTTTCGGATACCGATTTCCTTTGACCGTTGTTCGCTTAAATACAAAGGGCCAAAGATTCCGATACATGCAATAAATACGGTAATAAATGCAAATACACTGATTAATTTTGACGAATTTCCCTCGTTTATATAGTACTTATTGATAGCATCGTCAAGAAATTCATATTCATAAATTTCGTTTTTGTATATCTGTTTCCAGTTATTTTCTGTAAATGCAAGTACATTCTTAAGTTGTTTCAAATAACCCGACCTGTTTTGGGTACTCATCGCCAGTTTGATGCCGGCTAAACGCACCTGGTTTGAATTCTGAATTAACAGCGTTGGTCTTATTTTGCTGTAGAATGTATCGTAATGGTAATCTTTTAACACCCCGCTGATTGTTACCCTGCTGTTTGGATCGTGGTATAACATAACAACTTTTCCAACTGCTTCTTCAGGTGTTTTGAAATTAAACTGCCGTGCAAGTTCTTCATTTATTAATATGGTTTTCGAGGAATCTGTTAAACTTAAGTTTCTCCCGGCAAGTAGTTTTAACCCGTAAGTTGAAACAAAGCTGGTATCAATTCCCACAACCTGGGAAATAAGGGTATTCTCCTGACCGTTGGAAAACAGTGTAAATCAGTCCAGTTGGCAGATCTGGCAGGGCTTGAATTACTTAAACTAACATCTTTAATTGCCGGATTTTGAAGTAAAGTGGATTTAAACCGTTCCATTAAAACTGCTTCCCGTGTTGGAATTGGTACAGTAAATACAGCTTCTTTGTCAAAACCCAAATCGGAATTGGTTAGAAACAAATATTGCCTGTAAACAGTAATAGTTCCAATCATCATAAGTAACGAAATGGTGAACTGAACGATAACCATACTTTTTGTGAAAATTGCAACCCGTTTAAACGAAACTCCGAATTTCTTTCTAACAGGTCAACCGGCATTGAAGTTGAAAGTAACAGCGATGGATAACTACTGCTGATTAAACTGACGGTAATGATTAGAAATATCAATCCTAAAATAGTTTTGAGATTAAGGGCTATCGAATAATTTAAAGGAATTCCAACAAGAGTTGTAAATTGTTTAATAGCGAAGTAGCTAAACATAAGTGCAACAATTGCCGAAAAGGAGGTTAATATTACCGACTCACCAAAAAACTGGAAAAGCACGTGCCAGCGTTTTCCACCCAGGGTTTTTCTGATTCCCACTTCGCCAGTTCGGTACCTCGACCGTGCAAGCGAAAGATTAGCATAATTGGCACAGGCCATAATCAGCAGGAAAATACCAATGAGCCCAAGTGTTACCAATGTTTTTAAACTAACTACTTTGTTGTTGAAATTTGAATACCGGGTATCATGATGGACATCTTTTAAAGGTTGTAGTTTGAACAATCTGTTTTCAACTTGTTCTTTTGTTCCGTGTTGTGCATAAACGTCCTTTACCTTTTTTCTACAATTTCTTTTTGAGAAGGACTGTTAAGCACCACATAACATTGCAATCCGCCCAAACCTCCCCAGTCTTTTGTGAAATCAGGATACATTTTTTCAATTGAACTAAATGAGATAAACATTTGAAAAGGATGATCTGTATTCACCGGAATTCCAGAAATTAACCCGGTAATTTTAAAAGGTTTGTTGTTAATTACAATGGTTCGGCCAACAGGTAATTTCTCCAAAATATTTCTCAGCCAAATGTTGGCTAATTACAACCGAATATGGTTCTGACAAAGATTCTTCGGGAGAACCATAAAGCCACATGAACCCTGTATTTTTATAATCAAAAGCTTTGAAATAAGAGGGTTCTGTAATGGCAGCTCCTTCTTCAACAGTAAATTTTGTTTTTTCAATGGGTAGGTTTTCATCTGGAATACTTACCTGGAGCTGTTCTTCAGTCATAATCGAAAACACTTCTTTCAATTCAGGTATCTCATTTTTTATCGCCGTTGGCAACCCACCAAAAACCCCAACTGTATATTCCCATTCTCCTTCTTTGAGATTAAGACCCATTCCGGTTGTATGCCTGACAATACGGTACGTATTTTCATATTCCGTATGAAAACGGTCGAAACTTAATTCGAAATCTATTTTATGATAGATAATCAGTACACACGTGAGACTAACAACAAGCCCGAGTATATTGATAACTGTGTTTTTTCTGTTCTTGACAATATTTCGTAAAGAAAATATAAGAAGTGACTTTATCATTTTTATTAGTTTTTTATGATTAAATTAAATTCTATTCATACCTCAACGCCTCCACCGGATTCCTCGTAGCCGCTTTCCAGCTTTGCCAACTAACGGTTAGCAGCGCAATTCCTAACGCCAACAAACCAGCCTGCGCAAAAATCCACCAGCTTAATTCGGTTTTGTAGGCGAAGCTTTCGAGCCATTTGTGCATGGCGTACCAGGCAATGGGTGTGGCGATTACAAAAGCAATAAACACTGACTTAATGAAATTCATATTCAGCATCGCCATGATATCACTGGTTTCTGCTCCATTTATTTTCCGGATACCGACTTCTTTAGTACGGGCAACCGATACATGCCAAACCATTGAAAACAAACTTAAAATTCCCAGCGCTATAGCCATAATTGCAAATACCTTTAAAGCATGTTCAATCGAATCTTCTTCGGAGAACTGCTTGTTAAAGTGATCATCGAGCCAGAAATAATTAAATGAAAAATTGGGGAAGGTTTTCATAAACCGCTCTTTTACATCAGCAAGTAATGCCGCTTTATCAATATTCGGATTTAAGTTTAACGTATAGCGTCCAACCATAAGGCTCTGGGTCCAATCCAGCAGGATAACAGGGCCGGGCACTTCTTTAACCGAAGTAAAATTGAAATCCTTACAGACTCCTGCTAAACGTGTTTTCGTATTATCCAATCCGCTTTCGTCTTTAAGAACCAGATTACGTCCAATTACCTCTTCAGGGTCAGAAAAACCCAACTGGTGCAGGCAGGTTTCGTTTACTATACAACCTTTTTCAATTTTTTCTGATGCATTCAACCCTTCGTTGAAAAAGCTTTTGCCGGCAATTATCTGCAGGTTATAAGCATTTACAAAATTCCGGTTTGCAATAAAAACAGCCGTTTTTACCAGTTTTTCATTTTGTCCGTCGGAAACGCTGAAATTGAATGAAGGCACATCACCCGGGACATTATTGGAAATGGACAAACTTTTTACCGCCGGAAGTTCTGAAAGTTCCTGTTCAAAAGCGTCCAGATTTACAAACCGTTGACTGTTACGCCAAAGATTCGCAGGTGATTTAATTACAAGTTTATTGGTAATATCAATTCCGTTGTCACGTGACTTTAAATATCCTAATTGTTTTTGAATACCAATTATTGAAGTCATCAAAAACACAATAATCACAAACTGAACGATTGTCAATAGCTGTCTGTATGAGTATCCTGCAAAGTAATTCACTTTTTGCCGCGATAATAACGAAAGTGACTTTTGGGGATAAACAGAAATTAAAATGATTGCCGGGTTGAGTATGATACTGACAGTGAGAACCAAAATAAATCCTGCCCAAAACCGGCCTGGCAAGTTTATCGGATTCATTTCCGGCAATATGGAGAAAAGTGTACTTTTTAAAACTGAATAAGTAGCCACAAAAAGTGCAACAGCCGCCAAATGAATAAATATAGATTCGGCCAGGAAAATCTGAAACAAAGCGCCGGGTTTTGCCCCAAAAACTTTTCGGATACCATATTGCACCGAGTTCTTAACGATGCGTGTGTGTGAAAAATAAATGTAGTTGAACCCTGAAATCACTAAAATATAAATGCTGATGAGTTTAATATCGACAGGTAATCGCACATTGGGCTCAATTTCATTTTTTAAATGCGACTAGTATGAATACTTGCAAGCGGTTGCAGCTCAAATGTATAACTACTTCGCGAGTCTTTAATTTCGCCGTGATATTTCTGCGTAAGTTGCGACATCGCGTTTTCAATTTTACTCAAATCCGCTGTTGGGCTCAGTTTCAGATAAGTGTAAAAAGCAAATTCTCCCCAGTTTTCTTTTAATGGCGGGGGCAGGTGCATGTTATCATGAAACGAAAGCAGAAAATCGGCGTGAAAGTGCGAGTTTGCGGGTAAATCCTTGTAAACCGCCTCGATCTCGATTTGTCCCCTGGGGTATTGTAAATGCTTTTACCAACCGGATTTTCGTCGGGAAAATACTTTCGGGCAAAGCTTTCCGAAACAATTGCGGTATAAGGGCGTGTAAGTAAACTTTGCAAATTGCCTTGAAGAGGCTGAATATTGAATAATTTCAGAAAACTGTTTGAACAATGAAATGCATTGTCATTGGTAAATAACTCGTCCCCGATTATAAAATGATTTTCAACAACACCACAAAGGTAGCCGGTCGCTTCAACCTCCGGAAACTCTTTTTCAAGGGTTTCGCCTAAAGCCCGCTGACAACGAGGCTGGCTGACAGTCAAAACATTGTCGGTGTATGCCGATGAAACAACGCGGTAAATTTGCCGGTAACCGGGCACGTGGCTATCGAAAGAGCGGTGATAATTCACACGTGCAGAAATTAAAAGAAAGCTTGTCAATCCAACAAACAGCGAAAAAATCAGAAACACACTTGTCCTTCTGTTTTTATTTATCAATCGAATTGTTTGTTTTAATATGTTCATTTTTATTCATTTAATATTATCACTTCAATTCTCTTCTAAAAATCCGCACTCAAAAAGAGACTTGTCTATTCATACCTCAACGCCTCCACCGGATTCCTCGTAGCTGCTTTCCAGCTTTGCCAGCTCACCGTTAACAGCGCAATTCCCAGCGCCAGCACTCCGGCCAAAGCAAAAATCCACCAGCTCAGCTCGGTTTTGTAGGCAAAGTTTTCGAGCCATTTGTTCATGGCATAGTATGCAATGGGTGTGGCGATTACAAAGCCGATGGCAACCCATTTTACAAAGTCGCTGTTCAGCATGGTAATTACTTCCGAAACGCGTGCACCGTTAACTTTTCGGACACCGATTTCGATTGATCGGTTGACAACAGCCAGTGAAATTAAACCGATTAACCCCATGCAAGCCAGAAAAATGGAGATACCTCCAGCCCAAATAATTATGCTGGCCCATCGTTTTTCACTTTTATAAAAATCATCGAATTTCTGATCCACAAAATTATACTGAAAGGGAAAATCGGGAGAAAGGGTTCGCCATGCTTTATTCAGCACAGCCAAAGCAGGAGAAGGGTCTCCGGGACTTATCCGCACAAAAATTACACTGGGCTTAAAATTGGCAGTGTTTAAAAACATTTGAGGCCTGACAGTTCTTGTTAAATCTTCGAAATTGATATTTTTTGAAACTCCAATTATCGTTTTCCCTGCATTTTCACCTTTCCCTTTAAATTCCTTCCCAATAGCAGCTTCAGGCCCGATTCCCCAGAATTTTTGTACAAGAGCTTCGTTAACAATTACCGAATTGACTGAATCTGAAGCTATTTCACGGTTAAAGTTTCTACCTGCAACAAGTTTTATATCCATCACATTCAGAAAATCGGGATCAACAGGATATTCAATAACCGATTCTTCTTTTTCATTAAAAACATACCTTCTTCCCATTTGGCCTTCTCCGTTTCCCAATCCGATGTATGAAGTAGAAACGCCCATAATATGGCTGTCAGAGATAAGGGATTGTTTGAAAAAGGGGTAATTTTTTTTGAATATCAATTCCAAGGATGTTGATCATTACCACATTTTCCTTGTCGAAACCCAGGTTTTTTGTTTGCAAAAAAGACAATTGCTTAAAAATAGTAATGGTTGAAATAATCAGTCCGATAGAAAGTACAAACTGAAATGAAACCAATGATTTTGTAAAAATATTGGAACCTGTAAACCGTAGTTTATTTTTCAAAACATCGATGGGTTTAAATCCTGAAATAACCAATGCAGGATAAAGGCCTGAAAGCAATCCGGTTAAAATAATAACAACGACAAGCAAAGCAGGTATTTCGGGATAACGGATAAATGAAAATGACAATGACTTTCCGGCGAGCTGGTTAAAAAACGGTAACAATAAATTCGCCATTAGCAAACCGAAAATGGCTGAAATAACAGTTGTTAAAAGCGACTCGGAAAGAAACTGGTAAACAAGCTGAACTTTATTGCTTCCGGCAACTTTTCGGATTCCAATCTCCCTTGACCTGTTTGCCGAGCGGCTAACTGCAAGTGTCACAAAATTGACGCACGCAATCAATAATATTCCAATTGCAATGCTAATCAGAATCCAAATGTTTTTAGGATTAGCAGCTCCCCACTTGTCAATTTTTGTGTTGGTATGTATATCAGTCAATGGTTGAAGTCCAAATCCATTTGTTGGTTTATTTGGTTTGTTTTCTCCTGAAATGGTTTTCTCCGCCTGTTGTTCATTTGGGAAATATTTGTACCGAAAAGATGCCAGCTTCTCCGATTCGTGCATTAGTTTGCTGTTTTCCATAAGCTGCACATACACAGAAATTCCGAGGGTCATATTCCAGTTATTTATACTGGCTTTTCCTTCGTCAGTATTCAGCACATATTTCAAATTACCCAACATATCAAATTGAATGGTTGAGTTAACAGGAATATTTTCGGCTACAGCTCCTACTTCAAACTCTTCGAACTTATCACCTGCTTTAATTTCAATGCGTTTGCCAACAGCATTTGCAGTGCCGAACAATTGCTCTGCCTTTTCTTGTGTCAGAACAATACTTTTCTCTGTTTCCAGTGCCGATTTTATATTTCCTGAAATAAGCGGAAAAGTAAAAACTGAAAATATCTGGGGATCGGCAAACGTCATGTTTATTTGTTGCACATTATTTCCAATCCTCACCATTTTGTTGCCTCCCGCGCCAATTCTCACAAAATCCTCAACATCCGGAAAATCCTGTTTCATAGCCGGACCAAGCGGCATTGCTGATGATGGTTCGCTTCCCTGCCTGTCGGTATAATCCCACCAGTCATAAACACGGTAAATATTTTCTGCTTTGGCATGAAACCGATCATAGCTAAATTCATTTACTGCATAAAGCAGAAATAAACTAAAACAAGCCAGTCCGATCGATAATCCTGAAATATTTATCAGTGTTAAAACTTTCTGTCTTTGCAGGTTTCTCCAAGCTATTTTTAAATAATGTCTAATCATTTTTTTACTCTTTAATTATTCATATCTCAGCGCCTCCACCGGATTTCTCGTCGCAGCTCTCCACGATTGGAATGAAACCGTTAAAAGTGTTATTCCCAATGTTATTAAACCGGCAAGGGCAAATATCCACCAGCTTAAATTGGTTTTGTAGGCGAAACTTTCGAGCCAGCGGTGTGTAGCGAGGTATGCTATGGGAATTGCTATTACGATAGCAATAGTTACTACTCTGCTAAATTCACCTGATAAAAGTTTGGCGATGCCCATTTCGTTGGAGCCCATTACTTTTCGAATTCCTATTTCCTTTGTTCTTCGTTCGGCAGTAAACGTTGACATGGCAAATAATCCGAGGCAGGAAATAAGAATTGCCAAACCAGCGAAGTATTTTGATAATACTGAAATGCGCTGTTCGGCTACATATTGTTTCTGATATTCATCGCTTAAAAAAGAATAAGTAAAAACATACCCGGGATTAAATGAATTATAAAGTTTCTGAATTGCATCAATTGTTACTTTTTCGCTGCCAGCGTCAATTTTTACAAGAATTTTTTCTGCATCCTCGGGACTGTATCTAAAAAAGAATGGTTTAATATCTTCATGAAATGACCTGAAATTAAAATTTTTGGCGATTCCAATTATTTCGTAATTCGTTCCCCATAAATTAAAAGTTTTGCCTACCGGATTTTTTCAGTCCCATAACATCGATTCCGGCTTCATTGATAATAATTTTATTGCTTTCATTTCCATAATCCAAAGAAAAGTTCTTCCTGATTTCATTTCAAGCCCCAGCAATTCGAGCATATTGTCACCTATTCCCAAATGCGAAAAATGCAACCACCGCGTTGGGGTCTTTACCTTCCCAATCAAACGAACCTTGTGTCATACCTGTTTCACCGACGATGCTTCCCCACATGGTTGCAGCATACTTTACTCCTGAAATCTTTTTTATTTCTGAAAGGAATGACTTTGAATTTTCTGAAAGATTTCCTTTTAAATTAAACTGAACAATATTATCGCGATTAAACCCCGGATTTTTTGTTTGTATCAATTCAACCTGTTTGTAAACCACTAAAACTGAAACAATAAGGAGCGTCGACAAAACAAACTGAAAAACAACAAGGCCTTTCCGTACAAATAATTCACCCGAAGAGCTGGATAATTTTCCTTTTAAAACAACTGCCGGACGAAAACCTGACAGATACAAAGCCGGATAAGCTCCTGAAATTAATCCGGTAAAAAACAGGATTGCAATAATTACAAGTATCAAACTTCCGTCGGGTTTGAAAGAAAGCTGTTTTCCTGTAATTTCGTTGAACTGAGGCAGAAAAAGAACAACAATTACCAAGGCTAAAAGAAATGCAAAAAAGGTAATGAATAAAGATTCACCCAAATACTGAAAAATCAGTGATCCCCGTTTTGCGCCGATTGTCTTTTTTATGCCAACTTCTTTAATTTTACTAAATGCCTTTGCAGTTGACATATTCATAAAGTTGATGCAGGCGATAACTAAAATGAAAATTGCGATTATTGAAAATAATCTCACGTATTCAATTCTTCCACCAGCCTGGTTTCCATTCTTAAAGTTGTTATATAAATAGCCGTCAGAATATTTTTGGAGTAAAAGTGTTACATTCGAGTTTTTATCTTTTGTTTTAATAAAATCGATTATCTTATTGCCAAATGCAGAAACATTTGTGCCTTGTTTTAATTGCAGGTAAATCTGTGCATGATTATTTCCCCACGTGGCGTAGGTTCCAACCAATTCCTTAAATACTTCAAAAGAGACTGCAAAATCAAACTGCCGAGACGAATTGGCCGGAATATCTTTTAAAATTCCTGTAATTACAGCATCACTTTTTTTATCCTGGGTTTGCCAGCTAATTGTTTTCCCTAAAATATTATCCGTTGTATTAAATAACATAAGTGCCATTTTTTCAGTTATAACCACCGAATTATTTTCCTTCAGGACTGTGCCGCGATCCCCCTGAAGAAATTCATAGGAAAAAACTTTGAAATAGTTCTTATCGGCAAACATCCCCGATGCATCGAAATTCTGCTCACCATTGGAGAGTGTGAAATCCTGCTGAATGGGTGAAGAACTTACCGCATATTCTACTTCGGGCATTTCTTCAAGAAGTGCCGGAGCCAGCGGAATTGGACCGGCTCTCCATGTATCAATTCCATCTTCATTCGGATGTGTTGTAAGTACCTGGTAAAGCAAATCATCATTTATATTAAATTTATCCGTTTTTAACTCATCATTCACCCACAGATAAATTAGCAGCGCACAGGCTAAACCCGATGACAGCCCAATCAGGTTGATAAAAAACGAACCTTTATTTCTTTTAAGGTTACGGAAAATGATAAGGAAATTATGTTTAAACATGGCTTCAATTTTTTTAGTTTATAAATTATTCATTATGCAGTGACTTCAAAAGAGTTTCGTGTTGCCGCCGACCAATTTTCTGAACCAGAATTCATCTGATTCCCGTGATGGACTTTTATTATTTCTGTTCTTAAAATCATGGTAATCATTTAATCAACTTAATTCTGGTTCAGACATTTTTATTCATACCTCAGCGCCTCCACCGGATTTCTCGTTGCCGCTTTCCAGCTTTGAAACGAAACTGTTAGCAACGCAATTCCCAGCGCCAGCACACCGGCCAGTGCAAAAATCCACCAGCTTAATTCGGTTTTGTAGGCAAAGTTTTCGAGCCACTTGTTCATGGCGTAGTTTGACACCGGAATTCCAATAAACAACGACAGCAAAATCCAACGAAGAAACATTCTGTTTAAAAGACTCACTATTTCTTTTGATTCAGCCCCGTTAACCTTTCTTATCCCGATTTCTTTAATCCGGTTTGAGGTGTTTAATATTGCCTGCCCGAATATTCCCAGACAGGAAATGGCAATGGCAAGAATGGCAAAAACCGAGACCATTTTGGCAAGCTGTTCTTCTTTTTTATACATTGAGTCGAACCATGTGTCATAAAAAGCATAATTTATCGGAACGTTAGGTTCAATCTTATTCCAGGTTTCTTTAATATAATCCATCGCTTCTGCAATATTATTTCCTTGCAGTTTTACTGTTAAAAAGCTTTTTTGATGGTCATCGAATGAAACAACGATAGGTTCTATTTCATCATACATTGAGCCAAAATGAAAATCCTTTATTAATCCAACAACTTGTAAACCATCGCTTTTTTCTCCTCTTACAAAACGCTTGTCCTGCCAACTGTTCCAACCGAACTTTTTCATGGCAGTTTCATTGATTAAGCATACTCTTTCTCTTTCGGTGTTTAAAAAGTCTCTTCCCGCAAGTATTTCGAAATCAAATGTTTTAATAATATTCTCATCGGCCCCAATAACAGAAACGCTTCGATCATAATCTATCGCATCGAGTCCTGCATCTTTTCCCCAATTAATTTCGCCCGGGATACCTGACGAATATCCCGCACTAATTATAAACGGGCTTTGAAGCAATTCTTCTTTCAGTACGTCAAGCCTTGTAACACGATAGGTTGTTAATTTTAGCAGATAGCTGTCCTTAAACCCCAAATCCACATGTTTGACAAAGGAAAGCTGTTTGAAAATGGTAATCACACAAATGATAAGAACAACAGAAACCGTAAACTGAAAAGTTGTCAACACGTTTTTCAGCACGTAGTTATCGCCAATTTTCCCTAATCTTTTCTGAAAAAGATGAATCGGGTTAAACGATGTAATTATAATGGCAGGGAAGAGTCCGTTTACTAATCCCAAAAACAAGATAAACAGCGCCATTATAATCAGATATATTGGTTTAATCAGCTCAGAAATATTTACATGCAAGTTAAAAATGGAATTGAAAAAAGACAATCCAAAACTGGTAATAATACAAGCCAGAATTATAGAGATAACAGTAACAATAATTGATTCGGCCAGAAACGATTTGATTAGTATTCGTTGAGACGCTCCCATGGTTTTTCGTAACCCGACCTCTTTAATGCGTTTTTTGTACTGAGCAATACTCAGGTTAATATAATTAATTGAAGCGAGCAAAAGTGTTATCAGAGCTATTGACGACAATAATTTTATGAGTTTTAAATTGCCTTGTTTTAATGCATTGTTATGGGTGTCGTTATATAAATAAATATCTTTAAAAGGCTGTAATCTCACTTTTTTAAGGAACTTATCTTCCAACGCCAATTGAGTGTTTACCTTTTCTATTACAATATCGACATCAGCTTTGTTATTGATGGTCAGGAAGATATTTCTTTTGTATTCACATTTTCCATTTTCGCAATGACTCTCCGAATTTTTACTTACTTCATAGGTTTCATTCCTGATGATATCTGCATTGATGCTCGATCTTTTGGGAAAATCCTTAAATACAGCAGAAACAGTATATTCATTTTGATTAAATACAAATACTTTCTCCCCAACCGGATTTTGGTTCCCAAATAATTTCAAGGACAAACTTTCAGATATTGCTAACGAGTTATTGTTATCACCAAAAGGTGCTTTAGGATTTCCGTAAAGAAGTGGAAATGAAAATATTTCGAAAAAGTTATTATCTACCGAAGCTGTATAATTTACGCTGACAATCTGTTTTTTATATTGGATTGGCGCATTGCTTTCACGAAGTAACAAGTGGCAGTAATTTTCAACTTCAGGTATCTTTTTTAAAATCTCGTCTTTTATGGTATAATCGACCTGCGCCTGATCTTTTTCCGCATTAATTACACGATAGATTTTATCGTAATTCCCGTGGAACTTGTCATAACTTGTTTCATGCAGAACATAAACGGCAATGATTAAACAGATACTTATACTAAAAGCAAACCCAATAATATTGATTGCAGACGTTGTTTTGTCTTTCCAAAGGTTCCTGAATATAAGTTTGATATTAATCTGATTCATAATCTGCGTAACTAATTAGTTGTAAAATCTTAAACTGTTATTCATACCTCAACGCCTCCACCGGGTTTCTCGTTGCTGCTTTCCACGATTGAAACGAAACCGTCAACAACGCAATTCCCAATGCCAGCAAACCTGCCAAGGCAAAAATCCACCAGCTTAATTCGGTTTTGTAGGCAAAGTTTTCGAGCCATTTATTCATGGCATAGTACGCAATTGGCGTGGCGATGACAAATGCAATTGTAACCCATTTCACAAAGTCGCGGTTTAGCAGGGCGAGTATTTCGGAAATTGTTGCACCATTTACTTTGCGGATGCCAATTTCTTTTGTCCTCTTTTTTGTGGAGTTCGCTGCCAGTCCAAATAATCCCAGGGCAGCCAGCAGAACCGACAGAAAAGTGTAAAGCGTAAAAATCCCTGCCAGCTTTTCATCGGCTTTCATCTGAAGTTGGTATGTTTCGCTGGTAAATTGAAATCCAAATGGATCGTTCGGGAAGAAACTTTCCCATTTCGATTTCAGATCAGCGATAACTTTGTTGTTTCCAGTGCTGTTATCAAAAAGTACGGTAACATAACCCACGTCATATCTCCATCGGTAATCGGCCATCATTAACAAAGGTTCGATAATTTTACGCGGCGACTCCTGATGAAAATCTTCAATCACACCATAAATCTGAAAAGGTGTTTCCTGTATCGAAAGATAATCGCTCACATTCACCATAACAAACTGACCTATTGCTTTTTCAGGCGAATCGAATCCCAGTTTTTTACAAGCTTCACGGTTAATTACCAGTTTGGCGCCACCCGGTTGGTCTTCAATGGTAAACATTCGGCCTGCAAGTATTTTTGGATTGAAAACATCCTGAAAACGATAGTCGATGTTTAATATTCCGAAGTTATCGCCGCGCTTATCAGGTTTGCCTGATGGAAAAATGTTGTTGCTGTGAAAATTGATCTCTTTTCCGGGAATACACGAACTAACTGTCGATGATTTTACTCCCGAAAGCCGGTTAATGTCGTTCATAAAAGAAATAAGCTTTTGCGTTGCTCCCTCTTTTTTAATCAGGCTCATTGGAGTGTATGAATAAGCTGTTTGATTGATTGTTAGGCCCAATTCTTTGGTTTTCATAAAGGTCACCTGCCTGATGATAACTGTGGTGGCAATCAGCAAACCGATGGATGCAGCGAACTGAAACATGATGAGCATTCGGCGAACGATAAATCCGTCGTTTTTTTGGTTGAATTTATTGGAAAGTAGTTGTTGAGCCTGTTTCGATACCAGCAGGTACGCAGGATAAATTCCGCTCAAAATAGCTCCCGCAATAAATAAGACGAAAAACTGCAACAGATAAACAGGTGTAACAGGCAATTGATTTTTCAAACCAAGATAGTTTTCCATTTGCCCCCTAGATAAAAAGAAAACCCCGAAAGCCATAGCAATTCCGGCAATATTGATAATAATCGATTGCAAAATAATTTGCAAAAGGAGATTGGACGATGAGGCACCAACCACTTTTTTAAGTCCAAATTCTTTGGCTCTTTCAACACTTTGAGTGATTTGAAAGTTAATAAAGATGATCCAACTCATTGCCAAAACCAGGAAGGCGATTAAGTAAAGCGCTGCATTGGTTTTCTGGTCGGAGTTTACTGAAAGCTCATGCTCTAAACGCGAGCCGGTATGGATAGATTTAACCGGCTGAAGAATGAAATTCGATTTCTGACCAACTTCGGTTAAATGGCGGGTGTATTTCCCGTAAATTGTCTGAAACTTATCGGAAACCGAGGCTAAATCAACATTTTTTTTCAGCCTGATATAAGTATATGACGCGGGATTTCGCCATAGCCATTGGGCAGAAGGGGCTGGTTCCAGCGACTGGGAAACGGGTTCCATTTTTAAAGTGGAGGTACTGTTGTCGAAATTGGCGATATAGTAAAAAAGTGACTCGCGCGAAATGAGGATATCAACTTTCAAATGGCTGTTTTCGGGCAGATCGGCAAAAACCCCTGATACAATATACTCCCAGCCTTCATTGAGTTTGAAATGTTCGTTTATTGGGTCGTTCCGCCCAAACAAACTTAAAGCAGCACTTTCCGAAATTACTGCCGACTGGATGGTTGGAAAAGGTTCTTCTATATTTCCGGCAATAAACCGGCAGTCGAATACTTTAAAAAATGAAGTGTCGCCCCAGAAGAATTTAGCATTGGTCAGGAAATGGTCGGGAGTAAAGGCGGTTACTACATCGATCCACAACCCGGTGGCGCATTCAACTCCTGTAATTTCGTCGGTTATCACCCTGCTAAGCCCGGCATAATTGTTGGCTGTTGTTGTTATGTTCCCGTTTTCAAGAGTTTTTTCAAGAGCAACCCTGTAAATCCGGTCAGATGCAGTCCATGATTCATCGTAGCTTTTTTCGTAACTGATGAAAAAGAAAATCAACATGAACGATGCCATTCCAATGGTAAGTACCAGCACGCTTAGCAGGCTCGAAAGCTTCTGCTTTCTGAACGATCTGAGAATGATTTTCAGGTTTTTTGAATTCATTAATTATTGTGTTTTGAATTTGCTTTTATTCATACCTCAAACTTTCAACCGGGTTTCTTGTCGCTGCTTTCCACGATTGAAACGAAACTGTCAATAATGCAATTCCCAGTGCCAGCAGACCAGCCAGTGCAAAAATCCACCAACTCAATTCAGTTTTGTAGGCAAAGTTTTCGAGCCATTTATTCATAGCATAGTATGCAATGGGCGTGGCGATTAAAAATGCAATAGCCACCCAGAGTACAAAGTCTTTGTTTAGCATTGCCATTACTTCAGAAATTTTGGCACCGTTAACTTTGCGGATACCAATTTCTTTAATTCTTTGCTGAACTGTAAAACCAATCATTCCCAACACGCCCAGTACCGAAAGAAATATCGCAATGCCCGATAAAATTCTAATTATGCTTGCTGTATTAACTTCTGATTTATAATTGGAACTTATCCGTTCATCCATAAACTGATAAGTAAAGGGTAGATTTGGCTCAACCTCCTTCCACACATCATTAATTTGCAGAAGGGCATTGCTGTAATTCCCCGATTCAAGTTTTACTATGATATTGTGTTTTCCCCAGGGACGAATAAAATACATCACAGGTTTTGAAGCTTCTTTTAAGGTAAAGTATTGCATGTCTTCAGTTACCCCAATTATTTCCATTTCATTGTTCTGCGTGTAGGCATTATTTTGCACTACCACCTTTTGCCCGATTGGGTTGACCAGGTTGAGTGCTTTTACAGCAGATTCGTTGATAACTATTCCCATTTGTTCGTCATACAAAATATTTTTATCGAAATTTTTGCCTAACACTATTTTGCGCCAATAGCCGGAAAAAATCATGCCGGGGAGCCAAACAGGAGTGTAATTATTAACAGAACCGGCTGGGGCATTTTCTGTTACTCCCACTTCTTTGACCATTGGAACGGAAGCCAGTTTTTGTTTAAACAGGTCATACCGTTTGTCCATTGTTTCGCCGTATGGGTTTATAACAACCAGCGTATTTTCGTGATCGAACCCCGTTTTAGCCTTCATTACCAGGTGAAGTTGTTTGCTGATTAATATTGCTGAAGCAATAAGCGAAGTAGCTATCACCAACTGGAAAGTGACCAGGGAGCCCCTGACAAGGGTATGCTGTTTCCGGGTTTTCAGGTTTAAAATAACTGACTGGTTCTTTAAAAAACCTGTTGCTTTGAAAGATTGTATAAAAAGGACGGGATAAATTACGGATACTGTAATTACTGAAACCAGCAAAACGCTTATTACAGGAAGTAAACTAAAGCCGGGTTGTATTTCTTTTCTGCTAAAATTATTAACGAATGGCAGAAGCAAAAATGCCAGACCAATTGCAATAATCATGGAAATGGAAAGTAAAACAAAAGATTCTGAAATTTGATTGCGGATAACCGCGAAACCAGATGCTCCGTTGATTCTCCGAATACTGTTTTCCCTGACTTTCTGCTGGTAATTTGCCGTTAAAACATTGATATAATTGGCAACTGCAATACCAAGAATCATCATCATAACAACAATAAAACCATAAACTACTTTGACATCTCCTTTTATGGCGTTGTCCCATCTGGTGCTTACCGATTTCAGGTGGATATTGGCTAATGGTTCCAGTGTCATTTGAAATTCCCGGTTTTCTTCAGAAATTCCGTTACCTTCTGCAAAAGCTTTGGTAATTAACCCTTCTATAATGCTTTTATCAGTATTCTCTGACATAAGAAAATAAAAATTGAACGATGAGATGTACCACTGTGTCAGCAGATTGTTATTCATGATTTTATAACTCGAAGCCGGCGCCAGAAATTTAAAATCAAAATGGGTTTGTGCAGGTAAATCTTCAACTACAGCAGAAACTGTGAAATTTTGATTATCCAGTTGAATGGTTTTTCCAACCGCATTTATACCGCTAAAATACTTTTGTGCCGTCGATTTACTGATGATCAGGCTGAATGGTTTTGACAACGCATCTTTGGGACTGCCGGTTATAAAACTGAAATCAAAAATATCCAGTATTTCAGGATCAGCAAACAGAAATTTATCGTCCAAAAATGTTTCATTATCAACAACAATGTAACGTTCTCCCATAAAGGTTTGCATACGCGCAACCCTTTCAATGCCCGGAACCTGTTCGATTTTGTCGTACAATACCCCCGGCAGGTTACAACTGATATTACTTTTATCTTTCGCCTCAATATTCAACCGGTAGGTTTGATTGTAATTGGCAAAATGCTTGTCAAACGAAAACTCGTCGGAAACAAAAAGATAAATCAATAACGCACAGGTAAATGCAATTGTAAAATTGACCAGAATGTAAACACCCGATTTTCCTTTTCTAAAAAGGCCTCTTAATAAGACGTTTAAATTTTTCATGTCGTTTATTTAAATTTCATTTATTCGTATCTCAGTGCTTCAACAGAATTCATTGTCGCCGCCAGCCAATTGTCTGAACCAGGATTCATCTGATTCCCGTGATGGACTTTGATTATTTCTGTTCTTAAAATCATGGTAATCATTTAATCATAAAAATCATGGTTCAGACTTATTCATACCACAGCGCCCCCACCGGATTCCTCGTTGCTGCTTTCCAGGAGCCCCTCTAAATCTCCCCGTAGGGGAGACCTTTGGACATGTCAAATTTCTTCATTTACTCATTTTATTATCAGTCCCAAATCCTCCCCCTTCGGAGTCCCAATAGTTATCGGGAAGAGGGGGCTTTTATTCATATCGCAACGCCTCCACCGGATTCCGTGTTGCCGCTTTCCATGACTGAAACGAAACAGTTAACAGCGCAATTCCCAATGCCAACATACCAGCCAAAGCAAAAATCCACCAACTTAAACTGGTTTTGTAGGCAAAGTTTTCGAGCCATTTATTCATAGCATACCAGGCAATGGGAGTGGCGATTACAAAAGCGATGGCCACCCATTTTACAAAGTCTTTGTTAAGCATGGAAAGAATTTCAGATACTTTGGCGCCGTTAACTTTGCGGATACCGATTTCTTTAATGCGTTTGTTAATGATTAACAGCGTTAAGCCAAAAAGTCCAAGTGATGAAATAATAATGGCAAGAACTGCAGCATAACCAATAATATGGCTCCATTTTTCTTCTGCCTGGTACCGTTGGTTTAACTGCTCATCCCAGAAATTAAAATTCATTGCCTTATCAGGTGCAACTTTCTCCCAGGTTGTTTTTAAATAGGGAATTAGTTGGCTTATCTGAACCGGATTATATTTTATAAACATAAAATTTGCGTCTTCACCTTTTGATGGAACCAGAATTAAGGGTTCTATTGCATCTTTCATCGAATCAAAATGAAAATCACTTATCAGGCCTAAAATCTGGTAATTTGTCCCGTATAAATCCACAAATTTGCCAACGGCATCACCACCCAAACCCAAACTGTTTATTAACTGCTCATTAATCAGAATTGAATGTGAGTTCACAGTTTCTTCCGTAAAATCGCGTCCCTGAATAAGTTGCAAACCCAGGGTTGATACATAATTTGCATCCACTTTCAGAATTCGGGCGCGAATATTTTCACCTGCCTGATTTTTAATATACTCTGATGATTCTCCACTTATATAATTCCGGTTGGTGAAGGTTAAACCTGTAATTCCGGGGTACGTTTCAAATTGATCGCGAAGCGCCATCTTTTCACTGGCAGTGAGATGATACACTTCCAAATCGATTGTATTATCCGAAGAAAAACCCAGGTCAGTGTATTTCAAGTAATTCGTTTGCCGTACTATGGAAATGGTTAAAACAATAAGGATAATAGAAAGGCTGTATTGCATTGTTACAAAAATTCCAGTCACCAGGTTTTTGTGTGAAAGCCCTGTTTTTTCGGTGGTTTGAATCGCCGGTTTTTTTGCAATTAGTTTTAGAAAAGGAGCGATACTTGTCAACAAAGCGATTAGCAAAATGCTGAGAAAGGCAAACAAAACCAGGCTACCCACCGGAATTAACTGGGTATAAATCTGGGTTGAAGCCAGCCGG
Source organism: Draconibacterium sp. (assembly GCA_016705335.1). Taxonomy (GTDB): domain Bacteria; phylum Bacteroidota; class Bacteroidia; order Bacteroidales; family Prolixibacteraceae; genus Draconibacterium. The sequence goes on from JADIYN010000059.1 coordinate 18,726, forward strand.
TTGAAAGTTGGAATGAGAAAGAAAGCACCAACGGCGGCAACAACAAATGACATGGATACAATGAGCAGGTTTTCTGTAAGTTGAAGATTAAAAATATGCATGAAATTCGCTCCCATCATTTTGCGGATGTTCATGTCGGCAGCTTTCTTTAACGACTGTCCCACTGAAAGCAGGATAAAATTACTACCGGCAATAATCAGAATAAGCATTCCAATTGCCATTAAAATATATAAACTACTTTTGGAGTTTCGGCTTTCATTGTCGGAGCTTGCTTCGTCCAAATAAACCTCTTTCAAAGGAGTAACTGACGGAGTAAAAGCATCTTTGGAATCGATTAAAACTTTTCGGCCTATATTTTTCTGAACGCCATCTTTATAAAGTTCCGCAATTTCAGCCGTAACCAAACCGGCAGCCACTTTAGCATCGTCTTTTTGAAATAACCTGGTAGAAAACTGAAGAGTTTCCAAAAATATTATTTGACTGGTTGAAAGAACGTTGGTATTTATATGGAATTACCGCATCAAACTGAATACTCGAATTTTCAGGTACATTTTCCAGAATGGCAGAAATTGTAAACGGAATGTCGCCCGCCTTTGGAAAAAATACCGGTTGTCCGATCAATTCCTGTTTTGTACAGCCTTTTACCGCCTGAAGTTTGTCGGCCAAAGACGAGGTAATTGCAATTTCATCCGGGTTTTCCAGCAAATTCTGCTTGTCACCAAACAACACGTTGAAAGTAAACATTCTGAAAAAATCAGCTTGTGCAATTAAAACGGTTTCATCAAAATTCTGATTTTCGAATTTTAGGATTGGACCATGTGCCGTTCGAAATGCAGCGCTGTATTTTACCAGCGGAATTTTCTCTTTGATGATCTTTGACACCTCCTGGTCAAGATAAACTGTATTATCCTCTTGTCCGTTGGCATATTTCATTTTATAATCGACACGATAGATCAGATCTTTGTTCTGATGAAAATGATTATACGAAAACTCCTGATTGACATATAAATAAATAAGTAACAGCACTGTAAATGAAACAGAAATACCAACTATTGTAATAAGTGAGTTGATTCTGTTTCGTAAAATATTTCGGAGTGAGAATAGAATATTTCGTTTCATAATAATTGTTTTTTTTTTTTAATATTTATCATTATGTATGGCTTACAGCGAATTACTTTATTTCTCACCAACTCAGCCTGGGCAATGGCGACCCGGATCCCTTTGTTTTTTTGGGGGGGGCCCGGGTTTTTCTTTAAAAAACCTCTGGCCCTCATTTTAATCACACATTGGTTCAGACTTATTCATACCTCAGCGCCTCCCGGATTCCTTGTTGCCGCCTCCACGATTGAAACGAAACCGTCAACAGCGCAATTCCCAAAGCCAGCAAACCTGCAAGGGCAAAAATCCACCAACTTAAACTGGTTTTGTATGCAAAACTTTCGAGCCATTTATTCATGGCGTAGTATGCAATGGGTGTGGCAATTACAAAAGCAATTGCCACCCATTTTACAAAGTCTTTGTTGAGCATGGTCAATATTTCTGATATTTTGGCGCCATTGATTTTTCGAATGCCAATTTCCTTTATACGATTTGTTGTATTAAATGAAACCAAACCTAAAAGACCCATGCTGCCTATCAGAATGGCAATCAGGGTAAAAAGCCCGATTAGTTTTCCCAATCTGGTTTCTGATTTATACTGTGCGTCAAAAGCTTTATCAAGAAAGTAATATTCAAACGGAATTTCATTGTTAAATTGTTTCCAATCTTCTTTCGTGGTTTTAATAATCTGAGACATGTCACCGGGTTGAATCCTAAGAGAAAGGAAGTTCTCGTACCCGGAATATTGCATAATCAGTGGTAAAGAGACTTCTCGCAAGGATTTCATGTTAAAATCGTTCACGATGCCAATTACTTTAAAATCCTGATTTTGGTTTTCACAATGTACAATTTGGCTGAAATCAGTAAATCCTAAAATTTTAGCAGCTGCTTCATTTATAACAACATTATTGGCATCTGAACCCATATCATCGCTAAAGAACCGACCCTCTTTCATTTTAAATTTTAGAGTCTTCTGGTAATCAGCATCTACTCTCATATAGTTGAAATAAGACGATTTATCGCTACCTTTTATTCGGTAAATCATTTTTGATTCTTCGCTAATGGCGGGTGTTGTTGATGAATAGGAAGCAGACAGAACATTTGGATTTTTAAGAATCTCGTTTTTAAAACTTTTCCGACTGGAGTAATCGATATTAAAAACGCCTTTAACAACCAGTACATTCTCCTTAACGTAACCTGGATTTTTATGCTGTAACAGATCAACCTGATTCCAAACAATAATGGTGCTAAAAAACAAAACAATAAAAACAACAAATTGGAAAGTTACCAGTAAACCTCTCCAATTTTGATTAGTCTTACCTGTTTTGAAGATACCCTTTAGAATATCAGTCGCATTGACACGTGTAATAAATATTGCAGGATAACTGCCTGCTAAAATGGTTGTTAGAATTGGAAGAACAACAATTGTGGTTAGGGTAAACTTATTGAGAAAAAAGGCTGGTTTGATTATAAGTTCTGAATACGAATTGAGTAACGGTAAACTCACCAATAAAAAAATAACAGCTACAATAAGGGCTATCAGGCATTGTAAAAATATTTCCGCCAGAATTTGATAAATAACCGTTTCCCGTGTTGAACCAATTATTTTTTTAACTCCAATTTCCTTTGTTCGCAAAACTGCCCTGGAAGTATTTAGATTTACAAAGTTAAAACAGGCGATAGTCATGATTAACAATCCTGTTATTCCCAATACCACAAGAAACCGAAAGTTCCCCGCAGTTTTTAGTTCTCCTCTGTAAATAGAAGAATGTAAATGAATATCTTTCAACGGCTGGAGTTCATATTTTAAGTAATTGCCTTTTTGTTCAAACTCAGCAAGAGTCAACCCCATTTTTGCAACAGTTGCTTTGAGGTATTTCATCGGAAACTCGGCATATTTCTTTTGAAAGGATTTAATATCGGTTCCTTTCTTTACCAAAATGTAAGTGAAAAAGGAGATAGACTGAGCCCAACCTTCTTCCAGCTTTTCTTTTGGTAACGACGAAAATGAACCTAAATAATCAAACTGCAAGTGTGAGTTATGAGGAACAGGAGCTAAAATACCGGTGACAATAAAGTTCTTTTTTGAGCTCCCTATTAAGATTGATTTGCCTATGGGTTTCATTCCCAAAATATTTTGTCGCTGCTTTAGTTGACAATACAATGCTTTTAGGCTGATTAAGGGCCAAATTCGGGTCGCCCTCCAATAATTTAAAATCAAATATTTTAAAAAGCGAAGGTTCCGCATACCAAATTTCATCCTCAAAGAACTTATTATTATTGTATTGGGTAAGTATATTCTCAGCTAGGTAAATTCTAACACTCTCTTCAACTTCGGGCAAATCTGATTTTGCCGCAGAAGCCAGCGGCATTTCTGAAAAAGATGTAATTTCTTCAGTGTCGCCAAATTTTAAAGTCATAACACTTCGGAAAATTCGTTCGGACTTAGAATTATAGCGGTCGAAACTAAATTCATTAAATACATGAGTTGCGATATATATAAATGCCGCAAATCCAATTGCCAATCCCGCAATATTCAAAATGGAATAAAAACTGTTTTTGAATAAATTCCTTATCGCCGTTTTAAAAAATAGCTTAATCATTATATTTTATTCTATTCAACTTGTCAATATTTATATGCAGACCGTTTTATTAAAGTTATACCCATTCATTTCCCATATTTTGAGTCAATAATCTTTAATTTCATTATTCATACCTCAACGCCTCAACCCGGGAAGTTTTCGAGCCATTTATACATGGCGTAGTATGCAATTGGCGTGGCGATTACAAATGCGATGACCACCCAGCGTACAAAATCTTTGTTTAAAAGCGTAAGAATTTCTGAAATTCTGGCACCGTTAACTTTTCGGATGCCGATTTCCTTAATTTTATTTTCACTGGCGATTACAGCCTGGCCAAAAAGCCCGAGACAGGCAATAAAAACGGCCAGAATGGTAAACAGACTTAACACGCCGGCAATCTGCCTGTCTTTTTTGTACAGGTTTTCGTAATCCTGGTCGAGAAAATGATATTCGAACGGTACACCCGGATTATTTTCTGACCAGATTTTATTAATAAAATCAAGTGTTTGCGGAATATTTCCGTTTATTCTGAAAAACAAAGTGCTGAAATACGATTCGGTAACTTCGTCGTTGTACAAGTGAAATACCTGCGGATTGATTTTCTCGTGCAACGATTTGAAATACGTGTCTTTAATCACTCCAACAATAATTCCATCCTTTCCATAAAGTGAAAATTCGCTGCCAACAGGGTTTTTCAAGTCCCATTAAACGAACAGCTTCCTCGTTAACAATGTAATTTCGTTTATCGGCAGAAACTTCGTTTGAAAATTTCGGCCAGCTACAAACTCAACATTCATCATTTTCAAATAATTGTCGTCAATTCGCGTGGTTTCCATCCCAACCGGATTTGGAACATTCCGATTCTGCCATTCGCCATTATTTTTCCATGCAATTCCAACAGTTCCGTTAATTTGCCGGTATGGCGGGCAGTCTTTTAAACTGATTTCTGAAATGTTTGGATTTTCGCTCAGCAGATGCCGAACCACGCCAATTTTCTCGTTAATGTTACCGCGTAAATAGGTAAATGCAACCTGGTCGGTATTAAATCCCAGTTTTTTGTGGTTGATAAATTGCATCTGTTTGTTTACACCAATGGCTGCAATAATGAGCAGAACCGCGATAATATTCTGAAAAACCACCATGCTTTTCAGGATTCCAG
>JADIYN010000060.1 GCA_016705335.1 Draconibacterium sp.
AGCGTAAGATTTGTTGCATGAGGCCGGTCATAATTGGCAGGGTATGTTAATCCTAGTTTGTTTCATTTCTCCTGTTTTAGGGTTGAAAGCAGTAACTTGGCCCTTGAATAAGTGTAATTTATCCATCCGTTCAGATTATCCATTTCTTTTTAACCATAAACTCGATGCCATAGGATTGAAGATCGCCCTGAATAATATTTGTTTCGGGCACCTGGTTGGTAACAAACTCTGCCCCATCCTTGTACTCCACTAAATTTGCCACGTCTTTGTAATACATTTCAACCGAGGCTTCTGTTTGTTACTCACACAATTCGCTGTACATGCCAAACGAAAATTGATTGCCTGACATTGGCTTTAAATGCGGATCGCTTAATTTCCATTTACTGATTGGCGAAACTGAGACTGTATTCGATAACATGTATGTATATTGATGCAACCGGCTGTAACTGGCTTTTAAGGAAAAATCCCTTACCACTTCAAATCGCGAAGAAAGCATCACATCAAGATTTTTGTAATTATTGATAATATCATTTTTGCCATACTCTTCAGAACAAATTATATTATCAACAACAACCGGATTATTTTCAGCATAACTGTACACAGTTTTAGGTCCAAGGTACATGTATAGTGTACCCCGCACACCGGCATCAATAGTTAAACGTGGTGTAATTTCCCAAGTATCACCGGCAAAAATGCCATTGTTTATCGATTGTTCCGGTTCAAATGATAACTGTTCAACCGATGACTGATCGTTTAGAGGTAAAAAGTCTCCATAATTAAGCCTGATTAGTTTCGAATTGAGTCCCAATTGCAGATTATGCCCCGATCCGGCATTGTATCGGAAACTTAATTTCAGTTCATTATGGTTTAAGTCGAAGGAGTGTTTGTTTGCTAAATATTCAATTTCTGTATGCTTCTTCGTAAGCATAACGGCTTTTGCAAGTTTAACTCACTGCTTAGCTTTTCGTTGAAAGTGTGCGTCCATTTTATATCTGTTCCCAAATTTGAATATTCATTTTCGATTCCAAAAGCCAAATCAGCGTAATCACGGCTTCCATAAAAAAACAATCCCAATTTGTTTGATTTGTTTAATTGCAGCGAAAAATCCATGAGCGCATCCTGAAATGAAGCCGCGCTGTTCTGAACATCCAGATTATCAACCTGATTTAATAACCAGTCGGAATAAGATGATCGAAAACTCACCAAATAACTGCTTTTCTCTTTCTCAAGCGGACCTTCGGCAAGCACTCTTGCTGAAGTTAGTCCAATTCCACCCATCGCCGAAAAATTTTTGTTGTTCCTTTTTATCAATATCAAAATAGAGGATAACTGCCCGCCATATTCAATAGGGATACTGTTCTTGTAGAATTTGAATTCACCAATCGCGTCGGAATTGAATGTGGTAAACAACCCGAATAGATGGGATGAGTTGTAAATAGGTAAATCGTTGATGTAAAACATATTTTGGTCGGATGGGCTGCCTCTTACATTGAACCCTGATGAAATTTCGCCAACCGACTGAACACCAGGCAACAGCAACACTATTTTAACAACATCTTTTTCTCCAAGTACTACAGGGAGCTCTTTAATTGCCATTTGAGTCAATCGTTCAACCCCATTGTAGGTGCATTTATGTTTTCGTTCCGTATGCCTGTAACCGTTGCTTCGTTAAGCAAAAATGATTTCACCTGTAACTGAACATTTGCCTCCCGGCCGATACCACGGTTAACTTTAGGCTTTTCTCGTACATTCCCAAACTACTTACAACTAGTGTATAATTTCCGGGCAATAACTCCATTTCATACAGACCTGAAACGTTTGAAATAAAGTTTTTATTTATTTCAGGAATAAAAAGCCTGGCTTGCGGAAGTGGTGTTCCATCTTCTGCATTTATAATCTTTCCGTTTACTTTTACTTTCTGATTTTTATTTCCATGTCCGTTTGAGCCGATTATCAGATTTTCAGTAATAAATTCCTGGTAAGTCTTCAAATAATCATTTTCAACACCTTCTGTTTTTGCATCAGTTGTATTTTGTAAAACCGATTTCTCATCAATTTTGAAAGGTTTGGAAAAAATATTATTGACAGAAGACTGAAGTATGAAATTTTAAATATGAAATAGTTACCCCGTTGATCGCTTGAAATGCGGAGTCCATAGCCGGCGAAAAGATTTTTTAAAACTTCTTCAAGCTGGAGACTATCTTTTCAACAACAATCGACACATTTGGAATGCTGTCGGCATCATAAAAAAAGCGAACATTGTTTTCCTGTTCAATCTTTTTTACAAATTCTTCCCAACCGGTATTTTGTTTTTTCAGATATACTGTTTGTTTTTTCTCCTGTCCGAAAATAAAACCGGACGAAAACAAACCGAATAACAATATTATTAAAATCAATTTCATGTTAATGGGAGATATTTGTATTGCAGAAATTCATTAAATCAATCATCTGCAAATCAGTCATCTTTTTGTAAGTGATGTTTTTTGTTTTTAGGTATTTTCTGATTTTATCCTGTTCAGTTTTATCAAAACAGGCATAAAACGATTTTGCACTGTTGATATTTGTAAACTTTTGATTCTCGAAAATATATGTATTACTTTTTTGTGTCGAAAATTTTCCTTCAGGCGACGAGCTATTGTACATTTCGATAAACGTTTTTTGAAATTGCCTGTAAACCGACAATTTGCCCTGATAAATTTTTTCGTAGTATGTATTATTGTTTTCGTTTTCGACCAGGTTTCCTGAATTCACAAAAAGTGATGTACCGATTTGAAATGAATCAACCTGTGATTTATTAATTGCTATCAACCTTTCAATATTAAGTTCGGTTTTTACCTTAATGATTAACTCATCAATTATTAAATCATATTTCATAAATATGCCCGAATAGGTTCTCCCATTAATAAAAAGCGAACCTTCAATCCAATCTTTACTATTAAAATACGGATCTCCAAGAATCCTGATTTTGGGAACGGGGTATATAAAACCATTAATATATTCATCGTTAATTGAATAGTGACTTTCAGCCAAATTATATAATTCTGTTATTTCCTTTGATGAATTTGAATTTGTTTGCTGAGCCATTAAATTGAATGGAATTGAAAGAATATCAAAATAAACATTTTAAAGAATATTTTGGCAGCTGTGTTCCATTCCATTTTTATGTAATTTGTTAAATAACATTCGTTATAATCCCTATTCTGCTATATAAAAATTTAAAATAAAAAGCCGGGAAACTAAGTCCCCGGCTTTTCCCTATTTTTTAATTGATTAATTCAATAAAATTGCAAGTCAATTGTTATCAATTCATTGACACCAACCCTTTTGCTCTGGCTTTTTTCACAATTTCGCCTGATCTTTCAGTTTTTGGCTGACCGGATTTGGTTGAACCAATAACAACATCTTTATAATCAGAAAGCGTGAATTTACTGCCTTCAACTTTTAGTTTTACTAAAATTGCATTACTTGAGTAACCACCTTCGTCATCAGCACCAGGCATATCAGCATTAATAATTCCTGAAGGATCCTGTGCTATTTCTTCTTCCAAATCAGTTCCAATCTGGTATGCAAGTGTTGTAACAGGTACTTGTGTTATATTTCCATAACCTGCAAAACCATTTGACCATAAATCAAACCAAACAATATACTCACCATCTTCAAGCATACCTGGAGCTAATTCAATAACTTCTGGTTCGTTGCCGGTTGCTCCCTGATAAATACCAACATCAGTTGCCCATGGGTCAGTTATATCAAATCCTTCGGCTGTAGAAATAATAGCATCGAAATCAACATTATTACTTGTTGAATAAACGCCATCTTCACCTAAATCGATATCCTTAGCCCAATGGAATTCCATAATCAGATTTGGTGATTTAAAGTTTGTAACTGAAGTTGTAATTTCAGGAAAAACATTATCGGGATGAACTAAGTTTTTTTCAGCCAAACTATTCATCTTAAATGTTATAACAAGGTTTTTTGCATCTTCAGGAGCAGTATCCGCATAAGTGTAAACAACCAATTTTCCTTCAGTTTCCCAGGGTGCAATGGTAACAGGACCTAAAATATCAAAATCATCATGTTCAACCAATTTTGTTGCACTTTGCACAACAGGAGTAAAGTTAAAGACCGATCGATAGGTTTGCTTATCTTAAGCGTATAAACAATTGTGTCCCCTTCGGTAGTGTACCTGTATTATCCATCGTAAACGAAGCAATAACCGGATAAGTATCGTTCGGTTCAACAATAGGCATTGCATCCTGTTCGGCGGTTCTGAGCATATCGCATGAAGCGAAGCCCAGCAGCACGAGGAAAAGCCCAATTATTCTATATTTTGAAATATTTCTCATTGTCATTTATTTTTAATGTTAATTCAATAAGTTTCATTAAAACTTAGGTGTAAATACTTCCCAGAAGATACGATCACCGCAGGTACCCGCATAATAGTAATACAAATAGATTTTCCCGGTTTCAGGATCAAAATGAGATATATTCTCTGAATTTTTCGGGTCACCTGATTTTACATCATAAGGCCATGTAACATCCACTTCGAAAGTAATAGAGTTATCTGCATTTACTGTTATCCAGCAAACATCGGTTGCACTCCATACTCCAAATCCAGTTTGACATTTTCTACCAGTAATAGCAGATAATGTTTTTTCTTCATTTCTAATTCCACCATAAGGCTCATCCGGGTAACTTCCACCAGCAGTCGGATGGAAATATTTCAGTTCTGAGTCGTAATCGCCGGCATATGGGTTTAGTGGAGTAAGTTAAGGTTTACCTGCGCTGGTTTACCTGAACCTACAACACCAGTTGCACCTGCAACACTTTCAATTTCAAGATATAGAATTGGAGCTTTGTATGTAGCTGCTTCAGGTGTTCCATCCATTGGAGGTGTATTATCTTTAGTTAACAATGTAATATTAACATAACCAAGATAATTGTCACTTTGTTTTAGTACAAGAGTTTTTTCGATTGTATAATGTTTGCCTTCAACTGCTGTTGAATTTGCAGCAGGTTTAACATTTACTGTCAAATCACCTGTTAACCCAAATTTTGTAGGACCAACAACAAGAACTTTAATTGTCCTGTCATATTCGCTGCCGTTTGCCAATACAGTGAGGTTAACTAATCCGGTTCCATCAAATGTAACCAAACTTGGTCCCTGTCCGTTTTGATCGAGGTCTGTTGTATCCTCCAACCAGGCAAGAGTTAAAGAATCCCATGCTCAGCATGAAAATCAAAAATATATTTCAATGTTTTCATAATTATCAATTTTTAATTATTTACCCCAGAATATCTTATCAGTAAATGCATCAGGTTGTGCAGGTACATTTTCGCCATTAGAAGAATATTCACCGGCAGGATAATAAATACGCACCGGACGATCAGCTTTGGCAGATTGCAAAGAAATAGGCAGGTTTGACGGATAACCTGTACGGTTGTAATCAAACCATGACTGTTCTGCGGTTATACCGTTAACTGCCAACCATTTTTGAGTGATTATAGCTTCGAGCTTATTGGTTGAAGCATCCCAACTTACGTTATTTTTGTTTTGTGTTGAGTAGATTTCAAACCTATCGGCAGCCACACCCAGATAATTAAATGAAGCATGTATCCCTTTGTTATAAAGCGTTTTAGCATCGTCACCAGTGGTAATAAATCCTCTTTGACGCGCTTCGGCAAGGTTAAAGTAACATTCAGCCAAAGAATATATAATAGCATCCTGAGTGGCACCTTTTAAGATTCCCGGGCCAATATTGGAAACATTAGCAAAGACATATTTATCCACTGTTGGTGTATCGTAATCAAGCAACCCTTGAGGAACGCCTAAATGACCAGTACCTGGTTTTTCATACAAACGGTCGATCCTTGGGTCAGTAGTGGTAGCCAAATATGCAAGTATAAAATCCGATGCACAGGTTGCATTATTGTCCATTGTTATTGTACCACTGGCATCATAACCAAAATAGTTCCATACCGGACTTTGTTTGTCTTCCTCTTTTGCATAACCCGGATTTACGCCAACATCACCAGTTATAAAACCTGAACCTTCAGCGGCTATTTTACTCAATTCAGCTTTAATGTATCCATCTCTTCCCGACATGTTTGATTGACGGATCAGGATTCTCAGTTTAACAGAGTTGGCAAACTTTTTTTCCAATCAGTCATATTCCCGTTGAATATTGCATCATCATTTCAAGAACCAAAGAAGTACTCTCAGCATTATCGATCAGGAATATGGCAGTATCAAGCTGGTAATTAAATCTTCATAAATAGTCTTAGCATCATCGTATTTTGGTGTTGCTTCCAGACTTCTTAACAAGGCTTCAGAATAAGGTACATCTCCGTAAAAATCGACTAACAACTGGAAATGATATGCCTTCATTACTTTGGCAATAGCCCTGTAATTGTTATAAGAAACACCTTCCAATTGATCCAGAATCTGGTATTGCTTTAAAGCAGTAGTATAACTGTCGTTAAAAATTCCCGGGTAGAAAGATGAAGTAACATTGTATTTAAATTCATCGGTGTACCATGAATAACCATCGCTCTGGCTCCAGTTATACATTAACATATTGCCAAGGGCATTGGCTCTTCGTCCGGTATTTCCCTGTATAATATTGGCAGTGTAGGTTTGCCCGACAGGTAAAACCAAGTCTGGCGTTACAGTAGTAGGATTGTTTGGATCAACATTTACATCAAAAAATCCTCGCAGGATGCCAATACAATGACCACCAATAGCAAACTCGTATATTTTAATATCTTTTTCATAATCATGTATTTTTAGAATTCTACATTTAAACTAAACCCATAAGATTTGGTTGGTGGTGATTGGTTATATCCACCAATACCAATCGCATTATCAAGGGTATTATTAAATTCCGGATCAGAGAACCTATTTTCTGCAGGTAACCATGTCAAAAGGTTTCTTCCAATAAAACCTATAGTAACTTTTTGAAGTGGTGTTTTTGATAACAGATTTGCCGGCAATTCATAATTTACTGCGAGCTCCCTCATTTTAAGGGCAGTTGCATCTTTCACATAATTCGATTTTACATCGTTATACACATCGGTCCAGTAACTTTGGCGTCCACCCCTTACCTGGATATTTGTATTTTCAACATAAACACCCGGGCTGGTTTCAATTACTGAATTTGGGATTACAAAATCCTGACGGTTGGCTGAAACACTGGCCATGCCCCGGCCTGTAAATTCCATTGCATCCGAACCTATTTCATAATAAACATGACCGGCACGATAATCCCAGGTTGTATAAACTGAAAATCCTTTATAACTGAGGACAGTATTTAACCCAACAATATAATCCGGCATTGTTTTACCAAGATTAGCAAGAGCTGTCTCAGTTAACGGATGACCACTTACCGGGTCAACGATCAACCTTCCCTGTGGGTCACGCTGATAAACATTGGCTTTCATTTGTGGAAATGCTTCGCCTACCACAGCATAAATTCCATATTGTCCATTACCGGTATTAACTGCAACCTCATCCAAACCTTCGTAAATTTCGTTTACAACAGTTTCACTTGAAGTGTAATTTACATTTACATCCCATTTAAAATCACCCACCTGTAGAACAGTTCCGCCAAGTGCCAACTCCAATCCTTTTCCCTGTAATTCACCAATATTAGTAAGGAAAGCAGTTGAAGCAGAAGCTCTTGATGGCGTTGTTGATGTAATCAAATCTGAAGTGATTGTATTATACCATGATGCATCAACCCAAAGCCTGCTTTTAAAGAAGCCAAGGTTTAAGCCCAATTCTGTTGTATTGATTTTTTCTTTCGAAAGATTTGCATCAACTGCGGTATTCGATAAGACAAAACCATTTACTCCACCAAATGGGTATCCTGTTGCCTGAGAATAACTTTCATTAATACGGTAAGAGAAAGATCGTTTATATACAGTTGAATTACTCACTGTTACTTTTGCTGAAGAAAGGATTTCATTGTTTTTGAGTGCTTCGATTGCATCGGTTACAACAAAAGATAAACCAACTGCAGGATAGAAATAACTGTTGTTTCCTTTTGCCAAAGTTGAAGTCCAGTCATTACGTCCTGAAAAGTTCAGAAATAAATAGTTATCATAACCCAAGGTGAAATCACCAAAGAAACCGTAATATCTTTTTACTGATTCATTAACTGTGCCAACTAAAGAACCTGTTCCGTTCGAAATATCGTAAAATCCCGGAATACTAAGGTTATTAGCCCGTAACCTGCTGTCTCTGCTATCAGTTGAGAATACCGTTCCACCCAAAATTGTTTTGAGAGTAAACGAATCAAAAATTTAAAGTCGCCCGACAATATGCATCTCCTGTATATGTTTGGTCTGAAAACTCGGTGTCTTCAGCAAAGGAAGAAACAGCACCCGCTGCTGATTGCAATACAGGATCATATTTTTGTGCAGCACGCCAGTTTTTACCATTTCCCCAAACATTGTTTGCCCCTGCCCTGGCAGTAAAATTCAACCAGTCCAAATATCATATGAAACGTTTAGGTTTCCAACCAAACGGTTAGTTTCGTCAATATTTCTGTTTGTACCAATTGCCCAGTAAGGGTTTTGGTAGTATGCGTTGTAGTAGTTGTCAGCATAACCATAACTTTTTGGATTGCTCCAATCTCTGTAAGTTGATAACGGAATATTGGCAGAAGTATTCAGAATAAACCAGTAAAGCGTTCTGTCCTGGTCGCCAATAGTATTTCCCACAACATCGGTTTTATCAGTAAAATAACTTGTACTGGCAGAAATTTCAACTTTTCCAATTTTTTTACTTGCATTAGCCCTGAATGAATTCCTTTGGTAAGTATCATCAGGAACAAGACCGTCCGACCTTTGGTCGCCTACAGATACATAAAATGTACTACCTTCATTACTTCCTGACAAATAGAGGGTATTGTTAATGGTTTGTCCATTATTAAAGAAATTCAACAAATTGTCCTCTTACAGAAGCATAGGGTACCATTTGAGTTTCAAACCGTAATCAGCAGGGGAAATGCAGGTCCCAATCTGGCGCAATTGACCATCGAAGCGAGGTCCCCAGTTTGTACTTTTCCACTGCATCATAAGCACCTTCCCAACCTGTTCCATATTCAGACTGAAAATGAGGCATATAAGCAACTTTATCCATTGTATAAGCTGAAGTTAAACCAACGGTAAACTTATCTCCCTGCTGACCTTTCTTTGTAGTTACAATCAAAGCACCATTACCCGCATTAGATCCATAAAGCGCTGCTGCAGTAGCGCCTTTTCATATACCCTGGTTATCATTTGGATTCAAGTCATCAAAAGCTCCCTGAGAAGCAATAGAACCATCAATTACAATTAATGCAGAGTTATCACCGCTAATTGAGCGTAAACCTCTAAGCAAGATCTGGGTACTTGGATTAACCCCGTTGTCCTGCACATTAATCTGCAAACCAGCAACCTTCCCTGCAAGTGCTGAGGCAGCGCGTGATGGAGAAACAGCAACAAGTTCTTCAGATTTAACATTCTGAACCTGATTTGTCATCTCTCTTTTGGGTCTGTTAATACCCAACGCGGTTACCACCACTTCGTCGATGCCAATAACATCAGACTCCATTTTAATAATAAAATTGGTTTTACTACCAATTTCAGACTCATAGTTTTTCATTCCAATAAAGCTAAAAACCAAAGTTTTAGCATCCTGAGGAACGGTAAGTTCAAATTCTCCTTCAAGATTTGTAATTGTTCCGAGTGTAGTACCTTTTACAGATACTGAAACTCCGGGAATTGGCTGATTATCCTCATCAGAAGTAACCGTTCCGGTTAGTGTCTTCGTTTGAGCATTTACAAATACAGTTCCCATGAATAACATAATCGATAAAAAAAATGCAATTTTTTTCATAGAAATAGTTTTAAATTAATAATTAAACAGCTAAAAATATTGTAAAATTCTTTTCAGGATATTTCAAACCACCCAACAAATGATTTGGTTTGAAATATTAATTTTTAATAGAATTCTATACTTTTTATAATTGTTAAAATTCTTTAGCAGGGCAAATTTAAAAAAGAAATCATTGGTGATAAAAAAAAATGATTTTTTCAGCAGGAAAGTACACTATTTAAAACCAATCCATTTTATCATTTTCAACGAATCTTGGTGAAAAGTCATTGTTTTTGGAAGAAATATTCTTTTATAAATAATTGTATAACTGACTCATGAATTCAATGCTGTATATTTTGCTGGATTGTATTAAAATTAGGTTAAGATTACATGAATTTTGCATGGTTTTATTAAAATGAACTGCATCTATCCCATAATTAACAGCACCCAAAACATCAACTTCCCAATCATCACCAATCATTATACTGTTAATCTTTTTTGCATTTGACGATTTAATAGCATACTCGAAAATTGCGCGTGCCGGTTTAGGAGATTTAACTTCTTCTGAAATGAAAATTTTATCAAAATATGGTTTCAAGCCGGAAGATTCAATTTTATTGTGCTGTACCTCTTTAAAGCCATTTGTAATAATATTAAGGTGATACTTTTTCTTTTTCAGATAGGTTAAAATCTCAATCACCCCTTCATTCAGTACTTTTTGTTTTGGCATTTCACCTAAATACAACTCATTCATTTCATTTGCATCAACTCCTGTTATATCAAGTTCGTTGAAAGTATTTTGAAAACGAAGTCGGGTCAAATCTTTTTTTACAACTTCATTTTTGCGGTAACTTTCCCAAAGTGTATGGTTATGTTTGGTGTAGGTTTTGAAAAACAAACCAAATTCTGATAAAACATCAAGTTTAAAATAATGAAAAACTGAAAACATCGCATTTCGGGAGTTTATTTCGAAATTCCAAAGTGTATTGTCGAGGTCGAAAAAAATGTGTGTATATTTTTTATTCATCGCTGGCCGTTTTGCCACTTTTCCTGTCTTCTTTCGATACTCCTTCCACTACAATCACTATCTCACCTTTTGGAGGATTTGCTGTATAGTATTGAGCAAGTTCTTCAACAGTGCCACGCTTTATTTCTTCGAACATTTTGCTTAATTCGCGACAAACACAGGCATTTCTTGCTTTCCCGAAAAATTCAGTAAATTGAGACAGGCATTTTACAAGTCGGTACGGGGATTCATAAAAAACCATTGTACGGGTCTCTTCTGATAATTGTATTAACCTGGTTTGGCGACCCTTTTTTTGTGGCAGGAAACCTTCAAAAACAAACTTTTCGGTAGGTAAACCTGAAACTGCGAGTGCCGGAATTAAAGCAGTTGGACCAGGTAAACATTCTACTTCTATATCATTTTCAATACATGCACGAACCAGCAGAAATCCGGGATCGGAAATACCGGGAGTTCCAGCATCAGAAATTAAAATTACTTTGTTTCCCTCCTGAATTTTGGAAACCAACGAACCGACAGCTTTATGTTCATTAAATTTATGATGTACCCAAAGTTTTTTATCGATTTCGAAGTGGTGGAGCAGGCGCGATGAAACACGTGTATCTTCGGCAAGAATAATATCGGCTTCTTTTAAAACCGAAATTGCTCGCAAAGTAATGTCGCCCAAATTGCCAATGGGAGTTGGCACAAGTATTAGTTTTCCGAAATTACCCATTTGGGAAGCGGCGTTTAATGAGGTTCACAAATTTCAGGCTCGCATCATTTTTTTTCCATTTAAAATTTGCCTGCAAATAATCCACAGCTTCTTTCATGTCGTTCATCGAATCGAGTTCAGCAACCGCTTTTACAAAATTATCGGCACTACCTTCAAACAACTCGCGAATGTACTGGAACCTGTCGTTGATTCCAATTGCTGACTGAATGCTTAAAACCGGGCGGTTCGAAAGTTTGTGTTCCAGTTTCGAAATATCATCAGACCGAATGTCGTTAACCGATTTTTCTTTTGAAAATAAATCACCCAGCCGTTTACTGTGAATATCAACCGGTTCATCTTCCTGCCGGAGTTCATTTTGCACAGGTTCTTCATGAAGATGAAAGTTTTGTTTATATGTTTCAATTATAATTTGTTCTTCAATTTTCTCTTCATTCTCCGTGACAATTTCGGGAGCAGTAATTTTATTTTCAACCACAACAACTTTTTCTTCAGTTTCATGGGTAACTACTACCGGTGCTTTTTCTTCAATCCAAACACCAGGATTCCTTACTGCTTTATTTTCCCTGATATTTTCTTCAGAAGTGATATCTACATTATTTATTAATAATTCCGTAACAGGCTGTTCCTGATTTTTAAATGTGGTAACAACCGGTTCCAAATTGGCAGAAATACTATTTTCCTTTTCCAAAAATAATTTTACCAACCTTATCGACCCCGAAATGCGGTTTTGTATAAACTCAGTTTCAAATTCATCAAAGCTGTTTTTTCCCTTTTCCGCAAACATTTCTTCCAATTCGCTTAAATCGTTCAGCAAATATTTCAGCAGTTTTTTATTTTCCATTCTTCGCAGGCTAATGTTTTAAAATTTTACTTTTGTAAAAGTACTAATTTCTTACAAAATCCATGTTTATTGAGACAAACATAAATAACAAAACAAAGGTAGGTTCTATTGAAGTTATTGCCGGATCAATGTTTTCGGGAAAGACTGAAGAGCTTATCAGAAGGTTGAAGCGTGCAAAAATTGCAAGGCAAAAAGTTGAGATTTTCAAACCATCGATTGATGTACGTTTTTCGCAAAAAGATGTAGTTTCGCACGATGAAAATACAATCCAATCAACTCCGGTTGAGGAATTCGGCCAACATACTTTTGCTTTACAGGAAATGTTGATGTTATAGGTATTGACGAAGCACAGTTTTTTGATAAAGGATTGGTTGAAGTGGTTGTAAAACTGGCAGATATGGGAATCAGGATAATTATTGCCGGGCTTGACATGGATTTTAAAGGTAAACCATTTGGACCGATCCCAGATTTAATGGCGGTTGCCGACCACATTACAAAAGTTCACGCCATTTGTGTCAAATGCGGAAATATTGCCCAATTTTCTCACCGTTTATCTGAAAAAGAACAGGTTGTGCTGCTTGGCGAAAAAGATGTTTACGAACCACTGTGCCGAGGTTGTTTCCGCGAAATAAACAAAAATCAATGATTGGATTCACGTTAACAGAAATTGCATCGGTTTTAAATGCAGAACTGTTTATCGCTCAAAATTTAAGCTACAAAAAAATAACGCAGATTGTTACTGACAGCCGCACTTTTTTTAAAGGCGATAACGCTCTTTTCTTTGCTTTAACGGGCCCCCGAAATAATGGGCACTCCTACATTCCCAATTTAATCGAAAAGGGAATTTCAGCTTTTGTAGTTTCTGATCGGTTGTCGATCAATAAAAAAGCAACATTCATTTTGGTTGAAAATACAACTGCAGCGCTCCAAAAAATTAGCCTCCTACAACCGTCAGAAACAAAATTACGAGGTGGTTGGAATTACAGGAAGTAACGGAAAACAATTGTAAAAGAATGGCTTCACAATATTTTATCGGGCGAATTCAAAATTGTTCGAAATCCTAAAAGTTATAACTCGCAGATTGGCGTTCCACTTTCGGTTTTACTGATGGATTCGGAATATAATCTGGGAATTTTTTGAAGCCGGAATTTCGCAACCCGGAGAAATGAAAAATCTTGCTGAAATAATACAACCAACAACCGGCATTTTTACAAATATTGGCGATGCACATCAGGAAGGTTTTATTTCGCTCGAACAAAAAATTGAAGAAAAACTGCAGCTTTTTAAATCATGTAAAAAATTGGTTTACAATTCAGATAGTGAAACAACAAAAAACGCTATTGAAGATTTTTGCAAAACAAATTCGATTGAAAAAGTGAATTGGTCTTTTAAAGATCAAAATGCAAAAATTTACTTTTCGGCAAAAAAGCACAATGATTTTACTGATTTGGCTGCCAAAACTGATGAAAATAAATATCATTTCAAAATACCTTTTACTGACGATTCGGCAATCGAAAATGCCTGTCATTGTTTTGCTGCAGCAAGTATTTTAAGTATCGGTTTATCAAATCTGCTTCCTGAATTTGAAAACCTGTACCCCATTGAAATGCGCCTCGAAATAAAACAGGGTATTAATAACTGTCTGCTTGTAAACGATTACTATAATTCCGATTTGAACTCGCTAACAATTGCATTGTCGGTTTTGCACCAGCAAGCAGCAAAAGCACAGTTGAACAAAACAGTAATCATATCCGATATTCAGCAAACCGGTTTGCAAAAAGCCGAATTATACAGCCAGGTAAACAAATTGCTGGCAGATTGGCAAATAGATGAAATAATTGGAATTGGAACAGAAATTTCACGTTATTCTGAACTGTTTTCAATGAAGAAATCATTCTTTGATTCGCTTGTTGATTTTGAAAAACATTTTAACCGGGCCAGATTCCAATATTCTGCCATATTAATAAAAGGAGCCCGGCAGTTTACTTTCGAAAAAATTTCGTTGCTTTTACAGCAAAAATCGCATCAAACCCAATTGGAAATAAACCTGAGCGCGCTTGTTCACAACCTCAATGTTTTCAGGGGAATACTTCGACCCGAAACAAAAATAATGGTAATGGTAAAAGCATTTTCGTATGGCAGCGGCGATGTTGAAATTGCCAGTTTGCTTCAATACCAAAATGTTGATTACCTCGCAGTTGCGGTTACCGACGAAGGTGTTTTACTTAGAAATGCAGGAATTCAGACTGCTATAATTGTGATGAACCCCGAACAGCAAAGTTTCCAGCAAATTATTGACTACCAACTCGAGCCAAACATTTACAGTATTGAGTTGCTTGAATCTTTTATCAAAACCATTTCGCAAAGTGGCTGCAGGGATTTCCCGATTCATTTAAAAATTGATACAGGAATGAACAGGCTGGGATTTAAAACAGATGACGAAATAAAAACGCTGTAGAACTTGTAAAAGAGAGTGATTTAGTGGTTGTAAAGTCGGTTTTCTCGCACCTTGCAGGAAGTGACGACACAAACCTCGACAATTTCACAAATGAGCAAATCTCCCGGTTTCGGGAAACTGCTAAGTTTATAACAGATTCGTTTCCATATCAAATTCTTCGCCATATTTTAATCTCTGCCGGAATTGAACGCTTCACTGAAAACCAGTTTGAAATGGTGCGGCTGGGTATTGGTTTGTATGGTATTTCAATTTCAGGATTACCGTTGCAAAACATTGGCACTTTGCGAAGTACAGTTTCGCAGGTAAAAAAAGTGAAGTCAAGCGAAACTGTTGGTTACAGCCGAAAAGGGAAAATTTCAGGTGAAAGTGAGATTGCCATTGTCCCGCTGGGATATGCCGATGGAATCGACCGCAAACTGGGAACAAAAACGGTTCTGCATTTATACATGGTAACGCGAGTTCCTGTTATCGGCAATATTTGCATGGATATGTTAATGCTCGATATTACGGGCTTGGAGTTAAACCCGGCGAAAAGTTGAGATTTTCGGTGAAAACATAACCATTACCAAGTGGCTGAAAAAGCAGGCACAATTCCATATGAAATTCTGACTGGGATTTCGCAAAGGGTAAAAAGGGTTTATTTGCATGAATAAATAAGAAATGAATTATCAGAATCAAAAGAAAATATTTCTCATCATCAATCAATTTGCGGGCAACGGAAAAAAGAGGAGCCATAAAATTGACAATGCCATTTCGTGGCTGAAAACGATAGCCGAAAAAGTT
>JADIYN010000061.1 GCA_016705335.1 Draconibacterium sp.
ATGATTACGAGCATAAAAAGCATAAAATGCATAATTCGATACAATTCAGGCCAATTCATGTAAAATTAAAACAATGAATGAACTGCTGTTTGAGAAGTTTCAACAAAAAGTTCTATATGAAACAGGAGAAACCAATAAGTAATTATTCCTGTTATAAACACAATCAGCAACTCTTTTCCAAACGGAAATATTGCTGTTCATCAAAAACCAGGTTTTTCATTATTGAAGGTTTTTAGTTCGTTCCAGCTAATCGGGCAGCAATTCCCAACGAAGCACCAAAAAGTAAACCAAAAGTAAATTCCATAGCTTCACCACTTTTTGAAAATTACGTCGGGCAAGTGGCTTCCTAAAATCATCCAAAAACCGCCAAATCCAAAACCTAATCCACCGCCTATTGTGCCCCAAATGGCAAAACGCAAAATAATTTTGAATGTATTTTTATCGGTTTTGAATTTCAGGAAAGTAAAAGAGCGATTGCGCCAAATAGAAGCGCTGCCCATGATTCAGAACGGGGATTGCGGGATCAGAAAAATAAGGACCATTGGATCGTTGATCAGTTTAAAACCCGCAATCATTCCGGCCATCATCAGTAAAAAGGCAAGAATTAAAGTCTTTTTTTGTATTCTGTTCAAAAAGAATCCAAGTGATAAAACGGCACCGCCAAGCATTCCCCAAACCGCACCCTTTATTGTTGTTCCGGCAGTTCCCACCAAACAGTTTCGGGGTTTCTTAAAAATCCAAGCGTTTGTCCGTATGTCATTTCTCCACCCAACCCGATTCCAATAACCCCAAAACGGCAAGTATGGAAATTGCAGTGCGTGGCATTTCAATAGCAAACCAAGACAAATGGCGACCATCGCTCCAGGAATCATAGCTCCAAATGGTCGCCACCAATATGTCCGCGAAGTCCCCACCCAACATCATTGCAAGTGCGGAAATACTATAAATAGCCATTTGGGTAATTTGCTGTTGTTCCATTCTTGTAAGTTTACAGGTTCACCACCTCTCCGGTTTCCGATGATTTGTAAGCTGCATCAACAATATCAAGTATAATTTGTCCTTCTGTTAATCCGGGAACCGGCTGTTTTCCTGTTCTTATTGATTCTGCAAAATGTTCCATCTGCCGGGTGTACATTCCCTGTTCGCAATGTTCAGTCCTCACCGGAAGATTTGCGTCAATTTTTACAGGTTTGCCGTCAACCCTGGTTTTTATAAAAGTTGGGAAAACATTGGCGTAGCCTTCTGTTCCAAATAATCCTGTGCCGGCTTCGGGGCCGTCCATGTGTGGTTGCCACCAGCCACTCTCAATTATTGATTCAGTTCCGTTGTCCCACGAAATCATTACAATTCCAGAATCGTCAACATCATAATTTCCATAGTGTGTACCTATTTTTGCGTAAACTTTTGTTGGTTTCGGGTCGCCAAGTAAATATCTGACAGTATCAATGGCATGTACTCCCATGTCGGCAAGTGCGCCGCCCTGACCAGTTCTTTTGCGCAAACCAACCAGCAGTCCCCAGTTTTCATGAATTCCGTAACCTTGGTTTTACAATTTCTGCCAAGTTTACCATCGTCGAGCTCCTGTTTTATAAAATTTACATCAGTATCAAACGCCACATGTGACCGACCATTACAAGTCGCTTGTTTCTTTCGGCAGCTTCTTTTACCAAAATACCTTCTTCTGCATTCATTGCCATTGGTTTTTCAAGGAAAACATCTTTTCCATTGTTTAAAAATTCGATGGCAAATGGCGCGTGAAATTTGTTGGGCGTTGCAATAACAACTGCATCAATATCGGGACTGGCAGCCAATGATAATGCATCATCGGTTGCTGTTTTAATACCGTATTTTGTTGCAAATTCCTGTGCCGCCTGAAGCGGGACTGCTGCAACTGCCACTATTTCAACTCCAGGAATAGTTTGAAGCCCGCGGGCATGATAATTTGCAATGTAACCTGCGCCAATAAGTGCTACTTTAATTTCTTTCATTTTATATTATTTATATCCACTACAAAATTTTCAGAATCGGGTAACAGAAGTTTTCAATTTCAATAAATGCAAACTTTAGCCTGAATCTCACACTCAAAACTACCTACATCAAATTGATTAAAATACAAGTATCTTATTTTTAAATTCATAAATATTGCCGTAACCAATTTTGGTTATCTTTAGCCGATATAAAAATGAACGAACTCAGAAAGAAATATTATCCCACTGTATTACAGGCAATTCATCTGCTTATTCTTTATATTTTCATTCAGTCACTTGTTGATTTTCCATTGGCAATGATCGATTATTTTAAAGATACCGAGTACTTGTACCATCCCATCAAAAAAATAGGACTTGGTGTTGGTTCAACTGTTTTTATATTGATTTATGGTTTCAGAAAATCTAAAGCACAGCTTTTTGATGTTTTTCCAATTAAATTTTTTAATCCGTTCATTAGTAGTCCCCAATAGTTACATTTCTTTGGGCTGCCCATAATTTACTCGAAATCCCAAGCGCTTTGCTCGATAAATATTTTCCGGCACCAGCGTGGTTTTGGGAGATGTTTAATAAAATATTTGAAGGCGATTTTGGCTGGTGGGGTGCTTTTATGAAAGTAGCGGTTGTTGCCCCGATTGTAGAAGAACTGATTTTTAGGGGGCTTATTTTGCAAGGGTTCCGACGAAATTATACTGCATTTACTGCCGTTTTTATGTCGGCATTGTTGTTTGCTCTTTTTCACTTAAACCCCTGGCAGTTTCCTGCAACTTTCGTTTGGGTTTGCTTTTGGTTGGATAATGCTTCGAACCAACAATATTTTACTCGCAATTCTGGGGCATTCAATAAATAATTTTCTTGTATTGCTTTCATTAACTTATTGGCAGGAAATCCGCTCGCATGCATTTTATTTAATGGGAAAAGAAAAAGTTTACATTACAAGCATTCTTGTTGTTTTACTTTCCCTGATTCTTATTTTTTTATTCAGTTCGAAATTGATTAAAAATAAAAATATACCCGTAAAATAGTTTTCATGGATTTTGTATTAATAGGTTTTGGAATAATTCTAATGACTGTCGGGATAATCGGTTGTGTGCTTCCGTTGTTACCCGGACCGCCATTAAACTATATTGGTTATTGTTGCTTCATTTTACGGGCAGATACCATTTTTCAACTGAATTTTTGGTTCTTTGGGCAATAATTACAGCAGTTGTTTATGGTGTTGATTTGTTGATTCCGGTGTGGGGTACAAAAAATTTGGTGGCAGCAAATATGGCATTTGGGGAAGCATAATTGGGTTACTTGCTGGATTTCTGTTTTTTCCACCATTTGGAATAATTATCGGACCATTTGCAGGTGCAGTAATTGGGGAATTAATTGCAGGAAAAGATTCGGGAGCTGCGCTAAAATCGGGTTTTGGTACGTTTGTTGGATTTTTTACAGGCACAGTTTTAAAACTTGTTGCTTCAGGAATGATGACCTGGTATTTTGCAAAAGAACTGATTACAGGTTAAAACAAACTTTTCATTTGTTAAAATGAATTGAATAAAACCGTTTATAATTGAAATCGAAAAATAATAAATGAAGGCAGGAAATACAGTAGAATGGACTGATTTAAAAAAGAAACCCGAAAAACCAAAAAAGAAGGGCTCTAAAAAGAAAAAAAGTAATTTTTCGCTTATAAAATTTATTGCAAAAATTGCAGGGATTTTGTTTTTGCTTGGAGCATTGTTTTTTATTCTCGTTTTTATTGGCGCTTTAGGGCCAGTACCTTCAAAGCAACAATTGCAAGTCATTAAAAACCCTATTGCTTCCGGAAGTTTTATCATCTGACGGTAAAGTACTTGGCCGATATTATGTCGAAAACCGAAGTAGTGTAAAATTTAATGAAATTTCGCCAAATGTTATAAATGCGCTTGTTGCAACTGAAGATTCACGGTTTTATGAACATCGGGGCATCGATGAAATTGCACTGTTGAGGGTTTTCGTGAAATCGATTTTATTACAGGATCACAGTTCAGGCGGTGGTAGCACACTCAGCCAGCAATTGGCAAAAAACCTTTTTCCCCGTGTTAGTCTTGGCCCGATTTCAATGCCCGTAAATAAAATCCGTGAAGGTATAATTGCCTATCGGATGGAGCGGATTTACAGCAAAGAAGACATTCTTACCCTGTATTTAAACACAGTTCCGTTTGCCGAAAATATTTTTGGAATTGAAGTAGCGGCTGAACGGTTCTTTTCCAAATCGCCAAATGAATTGAACGTACCTGAAGCTGCAACTATTATTGGAATGCTCAAAGCAAACAATTATTACAACCCGCATTCAAACCCCGACCGTGCCAAAGAAAGGCGAAATGTGGTGATTGATTTGATGGCGAAACATGAATACATTTCTAAAACCGACGCAGAAAAATACAAGGCCATCCAACTGGTTCTGAAATATAGTCCAATATCATATACGCAGGGTCCCGCGCCTTATTTTGTTGAGAGACTGAAACCGCAATTACTAAAATGGTGCAAAGAACATCAAAAAGAAGATGGCGAATATTATAATTTATACACTGATGGTTTGGTTGTATCAACCACAATTGAATATAACCTTCAGGTTTATGCTCAACAAAGTGTAAAAGATTATATGAAGAACCTTCAAAACGTTTTCGACAACCACTGGAAAGGAAAGGATGTTTTTAAAGACAATCCGGGAATCATTAAAAGTGCATTAAACAGCAGTGAAATAAAGGGTAAAAATCCCGATGAAAAAATTCGAACCACATTATTTACATGGAACGGTTTGCGGGATACTACAATAACTCGCCTCGATTCGATAAAACATTACCTTAAATTTCTGAATGCAGGTTTTATTGCCATAGAACCCCAAACCGGTGCGTTAAAAGCCTGGGTGGGAGGCATCGATTTTAGGTATTACAAATTCGATCACATTACAGCTCCGCGACAAACCGGTTCGGCCTTTAAACCAATAGTTTATTTGTCTGCGCTTGAAACCGGCATTTTGCCTGATAAATATTACCCAAATGTTCAGAAAATATATGATGAATATGATAATTGGTCGCCACAAAATTCACATGATGAATATGGCGGGTATTATACTATGAAAGGCGCTTTGTCAAAATCACTTAATACAGTTTCAGTTGAAGTTTTGCTTGATGCAGGAATAGCAAATACTATTGACGTTGCCGAAAGGCTGGGTATCAATGCTGACATTCCTGATTATCCATCAATTGCGCTTGGTGTTGCTTCGGTTTCACTCAAAGATATGGTTGAAGCCTACGCTGGAATTGTAAATGACGGACGACCTGTTGAAACACATTACCTGGTTCAGATTGCTGATAATGAAGGAAATGTTCTTGAACAATTCAAATATCAGCAGGAAGAAAAACAGGCTGCTTCTCCCGAAAACTGCAGAACTGTTATTAATATGATGCAAGCTGTTGTGGATGAAGGAACCGGTAGTGCAATTCGTTCACGTTTTGGGATTGAAGGCGAATTTGCCGGAAAAACCGGGACTACGCAAGACAACTCGGATGGCTGGTTTATTGGGGTTTCTCCCCGGCTTGTTACCGGATGCTGGGTCGGTGTCGATGATCCGAGGGTGCATTTCAGAACCATAACTTATGGACAGGGTGCATATATGGCGCTTCCAATTGTAGGAAGTTTTTATTCGAGGATGCAAAAGGATGCAAAAGTAAACAAGTACGTTGGCGGATCGTTTAATCAACCTTCTCCTGAAATTTTGGCAATGCTTGATTTGCCTGATTACAAAGATGTTATGGATATTGAAGATAGAGGATTCAATTTAGCCGATATTTTCAGAAAGAAGGAGAAAAAAGAGGATTTAAAAACTGTTGAAGAAAAAACCAGGCCAAAGAAAATGACGATGAATCAAAGGGAACTCCGGTTTGGACAAAGATTAAAAACATCTTTAAAAAGAAAGAAAAGTAAAAATATTCAAGTAATAACTATTCAGTGATATATAAAAAAGTTTAATTTTGGAGCACTTAAAATTAGGGGTGTAGCGTAGTTGGTTGGTCCCTATTTATCGGGATTCGGGATGAGAGATTGGAAGTTCATTTAAATTTAAAAACATAAATATCGGGGTGTAGCGCAGTTGGCTAGCGTACCACGTTCGGGACGTGGGGGTCGGAAGTTCGAGTCTTCTCACCCCGACAAAAAAAACTCATTGTTTGAAATGGTTTGGTGGAGGGGGGGGGGGGGGGGGCTTTTGTTTTATTTATGAGTTTCGAAGATGAATTTATGGGGAGTAGCGAAGTTGGCAGTTCGGCGGGATTGGGAAGTGGGGTCGTCCCTCCCAATGTCGGGATTATCCATGCAAAAATTTAATACTTGTATTTATTTGAAATACAGGCTTTTTTGGTTTTTAACGATTGCTATTAAACTTTATTTTAATAAAAAAATTAAGGTTTAATTTTTTTGTTTTTTTGCATCAATTTTTTATTATATTCGCGGCATTGAAAAAACGAGTTTAACCACATAAAAATCAGCATATGTATTGGACACTTGAATTAGCATCAAAATTAGAAGATGCACCATGGCCAGCAACTAAAGACGAATTAATTGATTTTGCAATTCGATCAGGTGCGCCTTTGGAAGTGATTGAAAACCTTCAGGAAATGGAGGATGAAGGAGAAATGTACGAAAGTATTGAAGACATTTGGCCTGATTATCCGAGTAAGGATGATTTCTTTTTTAATGAAGACGAGTATTAATTGTTTTTTGAAACAATAATAAAGCATCTGTTGAAACAACAGGTGCTTTTTTTTTTGATGTACATATTGTTGTAATTTTGGAACAGTTGTAATTTGGGTTCTTCTGTAATTTTCTGTTCTTTAAACTGTTTTTGTAAATTTGTCAATATGAAAAAGTTATTATTAAGTACTGTTTTATTTATTTTCTGTTTTGGAGTTTATTCACAGAAAAGTTATAAACGCGGTGTTGCTTATGGTTTTCACACAACCCAGGACATGCAAAAGGCATCAGCAAATATTTCGTGGTGGTACAATTGGGCAACACAGCCTGATATTAGCATCAGAAATACTTACAATGTTTATAATGTTGATTTTACGCCAATGTCATGGAATGCTTCTGGAACAAGTGGAGTTAATACATGGGTGGAAAAAGATTCAACTGTAAAGTACATACTTGGATATAATGAGCCAAATTTTAAGGCGCAGGCAAACATGACTCCCACGCAGGCCGCAAAAGCGTGGCCGGCACTACAGAAAATAGCACAAAAAAACAGTTTAAAAATTGTAAGCCCGGCTGTAAATTACTGTTCGACGGAAGGATCAGTTTTTGAAAATGGTAAATATTATACAAATCCGTTTACATACCTAGATGATTTTCTTACCGCCTGCGATACCTGCCAGGTGGATTACATTGGTTTGCACTGGTACGGAAGCGGGAATTCTATTGTAAATTATGTAAATACTGCAAGAAAATATAATAAACCGATATGGGTAACCGAATTTGCTTCATGGGATTACAGCAACCTGGTTCAAAATGTTGATGACCAGATAAAATATCTTGCCGGCACTACAAATTTTTTGGAACGCGATCCGGATGTTTATCGTTATTCGTGGTTTATTGGGCGCACACAGGGTGGAATAACCGCGTCACCATATATTGATTTATATGGAACAAATGGAATGTTGACAGAATTGGGGCAAATGTATATGGATATCCCGGTTTATGATCCGGAAATGAAATTCAACATACCAGGCCGAATTGAATGTGAAGAATACTATTTAATGTCGGGATTATTTTGTGAACCAACTGACGATGAAAATGGGTTTTTAAATGTTGGCTGGACTGAAATGGGTGATTGGGCGGATTATAAAATTTCAATTGAAAAAAGTGGTACTTACTCAATGACATTGAGAACATCAGGCACCGGTTCAGGAAAAATTGATATACTGATTGATAATGAGTTGTTAAAAACTGTTGATACACCGGTAACAGGGGGCTGGCAGATATGGAAAGATGTATTAACCACCATGGATTTGGAAGCAGGGGAACACTTGTTACGCTGGCGGGTTCGAAGGGCAGGATTTAATATTAACTGGATTGAAATTTCAAACTCAACTTCAGCAAACGAATTTGAAATTATTGAAACAAGTGTTTATCCAAACCCAGTTAAAGATGGTATTTTATATGTTGAACTCAACCGTAATAAATGGGGTGGGGAATACAAATGTGTTATTTGTGATATCAATGGAAAACAGGTATTTACAAAAGATGTAAATATTAACCGGACTTTGTTTCAGTTAAATATAAACGAAAATCACCGTTTGCCGTTAGGTGTGTATTTTCTCAATATTTCGGGTGAAAATTGCAGTGCAAATAAATTGATAGCTGTTCAATAGGTTTAAAATTATAATCGGAATTAACATTGGAAATCAATGTAAATGCACAACTCAAAGTTGGTTTACAGTGAATTGATGTTTCAATATTTTCATGATATTCAGTAAACCAAAGAAAACATTAATTTAATTTCGTTGTCGGTTTTCATTGCCATAAGTGATGGAGGATCAATATTATAGTCAGTCATGTTTACACTAAAGCTGCCACTTATCTGCACCTGATTATTTATAGTCTTCCTTTCGGCAGTTAAGGTTATTTCTTTTGTAATACCATGAAAAGTTAATTTCCTGTTATTTCCAGAATATTGCCGTTTTGTTTGACAGAAGTACTTGCAAAACTGATGTTGGGATATTTTATCGCTTCCGTAACTTCCATGCAGTGAGAATCACGATTTGCATTTTGACTGTCGAAAGAAGAAATTTTCACCGAAACAGCTGCCTGGGTAATAATATTTTTATTTGCATCAGTTAAAATCACCGAATTAATTTCCCGGCTTACACCTTCCCACGAATGTAGCGGGTGATTCATTGCATATGTTATTGAAGATTGCGTTTTATCAGCAAAATATTTTACCTGCGAAGGTTGCTGAGCATCTGCAAAACTGTAAAACAGAGAAATAGCCAAAATTGAAATGAATATTTTCATTAGTTCAATTTAAAATTTAATAACAATCATTGATGCTGCCAAGGCACCGAAAGTGGTTATTGCAGCTGCTCTGTGATATCCTTTCAGATTGGGGTTGGAGTGTTCCCCATCATCAAGTTGTGAGGCAAGAATATTTGTTGCAATCATCCCCGAAATATGAACAATTGACAATGCTTTATGCAGTTTAATGCTGCTGTAACCTTTTCTTTCGTCAACCATTTTTGGCGGAGCAAACAATGAAAGTGAAGCAGTTGCTATATATTCAACGTTTATAACCACAGCGAGGGCTTCATGAAGATCATGTACATTCTGATTGCCATTATATAACTTTGTTCCAACAATTCCCTGAGCTACCATTGCCCCGAGAGTAACAAAACCGGTAGCCTGGTGAGCAACAAGCATTCCTCTTCTGATTTTTAATTCCCTCTGTCTTTCCTCAGGCGACAATTCGAAAGATTTAAAATTTCTCATTAGGCCTTTTTCTCCCCACATCATTCGCTGCGTGAAAATAAAATGATCAGGAAGTAATTTAACCGTATCAGTAACAGTTGATTCAAGTTCACTCAGTAAATCAAGGGTTTGAGTTGTATCAACCTGGGAATTAGCATTAAATGCTGATAGTACAACTACCAAAGCACAAAGAATAAATGATTTTTTCATTTTGGTTTTTTCAAAATTATAGAATAAAATGAATTAAGAATATATTGAAATAAGGACAGTTAATTTTTATGTAAACATATAAATTTATCAAAACTGAAACAAAGAATTTAGACTTAAACTTTTACAGGCTTAATGTTTTCCAGCCTTCTTTGAGGTAGTTGGTTAGCGGCACGCCCATACCTTTTACGTCAATACCAAGTTCCTGAAGTTTGCCATCCACGTCATACATTCTTGCACAAGCCATACAAGCTTCTACTTTTATGCCCGCTACCTGCATCTTTTTTACATAATCCTGCAGCATTTTGTTTTCAGAAAGAAGTTTTGCCGATGGTCCCCACACAATCAGTACAACTTCATCAAACCAACCTTGTTTTTTTGCATTGTAAGTGTACATAAATGCCATTTTTTCAGCTACATCGGGGTCGCCGCTTGTCCAAAGCACTGCTAGTTTGTTTGAATTATCTTCCATTTTTGTTTCGTTTTGTGCAAATATCCCGCTAAATGCGAAAATTGCAATGATTAAAAAAATTGAACGTTTCATCTGTATCTGTTTTTTTAAATGTTTAAATAGTACTTAGGATTTCTTTTGGTTAATGTGTTTAGCCAAATCCTTTAACGGAATTAAATCCATTTCACCATATTTTTTGTCAGTAAATCCAGCAATAAATTCACGATTTAGTAAAAATAATTTGCTGTTGAATTTATCTTGTGGAAGTGAATTTTCCATTGTAAAATCCTCATAATCAAATTCTGTAAAATTTAACTCACAAGCTGAAAGTTCGTTCTCGTCTTCATCATTGACATAAATTAACGGAAACCCATGAGTACGGCACATAATTGGCCGGTGATTATAAATTGAACAGGAATGGTTTTTCAGAAATGCGCAGGTATTACCTTTTTGATTTAATTCTAATTCAAGCTTGATTTCGTCCTTTTCCAATTCATTCAAAATAAAATAGTATTCCACCGGAAAAATGCTGAAATCAATACAACACAAATCGCAACCGTTTTTACACATCATGTGTTTGCTGTGAATGTCTTCAAGTACTTTCGTACTTTGTTCTATTTTGTTAACCAGTTTTCTGTACTTCTTAAAATGTTTATTCTCATTATCTTTCATAGAAATAATATTTTATGGTGTGCAAAATACGTTATTTATTGTCTGTTTTTAAATTCAAAATAATATTTTTGGCTTACCAGAACAGAACAGATATATCAAATGAATATGAAAAAAATTGTATTTAACTTAGTATTGATTGTAATAGGTTTATCAGCCTATACTCAAAACGAAAACTTTGAGTTTTTAAATTCAGCTTTGCCCATTGAAGAGCGGGTTGATTTGCTTGTTTCGCAAATGACTTTACAGGAAAAAATCGATCAAATGGTATTTACATCGCCTGCAATAAATCGCTTAAATGTGCCTGAATATAATTGGTGGAACGAGTGTTTGCATGGTGTTGCACGTGCCGGATATGCAACAGTTTTTCCTCAGTCGATTACAATTGCAGGGTCGTGGGACACTGATTTGATTTATCGGGTGGCTACTGCAATATCAGATGAAGCACGTGCAAAACACCACGAGTTTGTCCGTCGGGGGAAAGGTGGAATTTATCAGGGACTTACTTTTTGGTCGCCCAATATCAATATTTTTCGCGATCCACGCTGGGGGCGCGGACATGAAACGTATGGAGAAGATCCATTTCTGACAGGGCAAATGGGAACGCAATTTGTAAAAGGTTTACAGGGAAATGATCCTAAATACCTGAAAGTTGTGGCAACTGCCAAACATTATGCAGTTCATTCAGGACCTGAATCTTCAAGACATAATTTTAATGTACAAATCAGCGAACGTGATTTACGGGAAACTTATCTTCCTGCATTCAAAACTTTGGTGATGGACGGAGGCGTTTATTCCATAATGGGTGCATACAACCAGTTTAATGGTTTTCCTTGTTGTGCAAGTACCGAATTACTCGGAATTCTAAGAAACGAATGGGGATTTAAGGGTTATGTAGTTTCAGACTGTTGGGCAATCTCCGATTATTATACTTTTCAAGGTTTTTCGAAAGATGCTGCTGAGGCGTCAGCGGTTTCAGTAAAAGCCGGAACTGACCTTAATTGTGGTGCGTCTTATCCTCATTTGCGTGAAGCAGTTAAACGTGGAATTATTACAGAAAATGAAATTGATGTATCGGTAAAGCGCCTGTTTAATGCACGTTTTAAGTTAGGAATGTTTGATTCTGAAAAAGAAGTTGCTTATGCTCAAATTCCTTATTCTGTTAATACTTCAAAAGAAAATAATGCACTTGCATTGGAGGCAGCTCAAAAAAGTATCATTCTACTCAAAAATGATAATAAAACTTTACCTCTTTCCCGGGATATAAAAACTGTTGCAGTGATTGGGCCAAATGCCGATAACTGGGAAGCGTTAGTAGGAAATTACAATGGCATTGCAAAAAACCCGGTTACTGTGCTCGAAGGCATTCGTAATAAATTGAAAAACACTGAAATACTTTATGCCGAAGGTTCGCATTTGGCCGAAGGTGTTACAAATCTGCACGTTATTAAAAACGAATATTTGCTTACTGCAGATGGAAAACAAGGTGTGGTTGGAGAATATTTTGCAAACGATTCGCTAAAAGGAAACCCGGCATTTACAAGGGTTGACAATGAAATTAATTTCTATTGGGAAACTGGTTCTCCGGCACCAGAATTGCCCGATGATAATTTTAGTATCCGATGGACAGGTTATATAGTTCCCCCGGTTTCAGGGACGTACAAAATTGGTTGCTGGGGAATGCCAACGCTCAGCATTTGGGTTGAAGGCGAAAAAATAATAAGTACAAATACCGAACACCACGCATTTCACCAGGAAAAAGCTGTTGAAATGCAGGCCGGGATGAAATACAAATTTGTGTATGAATATAAAAACTGGACGGGTGATGGCGATGCAAAATTAATGTGGAGCGTGCCAAATGTAAACATGCAAACCGAAGCAGTTGAAGCTGCCAAAAAAGCTGATGCTGTGATTGTTGTATTAGGTTTATCGCAACGTTTGGAGGGAGAGGAAATGGCAATACAGGTTGATGGTTTTGCCGGTGGCGACCGCACACATATCAATCTCCCAAAAACACAGGAGGATTTGGTAAAAGCCATTAAAGCTACAGGAAAACCGACTATTTTGGTTTTACTTAACGGAAGTGCAATTGCTGTTAACTGGGAAAATGAAAACCTCAACGCCATAATTTCAGCGGGTTACCCGGGGCAGGAAGGTGGAAATGCGGTAGCCGATGTTTTGTTTGGCGATTATAATCCTGCAGGCCGTTTACCCGTAACTTACTACAAATCAGTAGATCAATTGCCATCGTTTGATAATTATGATATGGAAGGCCGTACCTACAAATACTTCAAAGGAGAACCGCTTTATCAGTTTGGTTACGGGTTGAGTTACGCAACATTCAAATATGACGATTTAACCCTCAGCAAAAAAACAAAAGTTGGCGACAATGTAACTGTAAAAGTGAAAGTTACAAATACAGGAAAAGTGGCTGGTGATGAAGTTGTTCAATTGTATTTAAAAGATGAAGAAGCTTCAACTCCACGTCCAAAAGTGCAGTTGGAAGGTTTTAAAAGAATCCATTTGAACGTTGGTGAATCAAAAGTTATTGATTTTGAATTAACTCCGCGCCAGTTTTCGATGATTGGTCCAAATGAAAAACGGGTTATTGAAAAAGGATGGTTTACCATTTCAGTTGGCGGAGGACAACCTCATGTAAAAATCTCAAATACCGTTTCAGCAAGAATTGAATTGACCGGACAAAATAAAGAGATTGAATAGAAAAACATTTTTTCGTTCCTATTAAAAGCTGTCATTTTCTGGCAGCTTTTTTTTTGGTGTAATTTTTATCAAACAAATTAATTATCCATCAGGCAACGTAAAACTCTTTTTGTGCATTTATTAATATGAATGATGTTTAAATTAATTAAGGTTAATTTTGAATATAATCTCAACTTTTTGTGAATAGTAAACAAATTATAGAAAAGTGTTTGAAAGGGGATCAAAGGGCTCAAAAAGCTTTTTTTTATAAATATATCGATCTGTTGTACGCCACAATAAATCGGTATATAAAAGATTCAGAAACAGTTGATGATCTGTTATACCAGGCAATGATGAAGATTTTTATCAATCTGAATGATTTTAATTATATCAATGAAAAAGCTCTTATTGGTTGGCTCAAAAAAATAGCAGTAAATGAAGCATTAATGTATTTAAGAGACGATTTTAGAACAGTTTATAAAATTGAAGAGATTTCAGAATTACAAAACGACAATTTGATAGAAGCTGATGAACTGAGTGAAAAAGATTTGCTTGAAACCATTGAATTGCTGCCTGTGGGCTACCGAACGGTTTTTCTGTTGTATGTCGTGGATGGATATTCGCACAAGGAAATTGCGACACAATTAGGGATTACCGAAGGAACTTCAAGATCGCAGTTTTTTAAAGCCAGAAACCTGCTTCAACAAAAATTAAAACGAGATTATGAAAACGAATTTGGAACATAAAGTTGCAGAAGCATATAAAAAGAGAGATGCTTCAACAAGCTATCAAAATAGAGATGAGCTTTGGAACAGAATTTCCAATACCCGAAATTCGAAATTGGGAGTTCACGGTCTATGGAGAATTGCAGCAGTTTTACTGGCAGTATTTTTTATTACAGGAGCATTTTCAAGTATTCTGTTAATCAATTATAATAAATCAAGAATCGTTCAGCTTGAAAGAAGAAATTATGAATTGCAAATTCTTGTTGATTCTCTTCAGAGCATTGAAACAAACAGTTACCGAAATTAAATATATTGAAAAGGAAAAACCGGTTTATATTCGGGTTGGAAAAAAATCGGATTTAACTAAAGCGGAAAATGAAGAAATTGGAAAATTAAAAAACAAAATTATTCTTCAAACCAAACAATTTGAATTGGAAACTAAGAATCTGCAAATCAAAACTGACAGTCTTTTAAATGAAATAATTGTTTTGAATATTGCCCTCAGCAATAAAACCAATGCCACTCAAAGTGAAAAACTCCCGCAGTCAAATTTAATAGAGTTGAAGCCCGAAAAATTTGAAATGCCAGTGCAGCAAAATTTTCATCCGGTTAACCCGAAAATGAAACTTCAACTCTTCTCTAACCCCAGTGAAAAAAACAAATTTTGACATGAATTCAACCATTTTTAAAAAATAATAAAGCCATGAAAACAATGAAAACAAAGAAAAAATTTATTGCGATTTTAATTCTTATGCTGTTAATGTTAACCAATTCGGGTTGGGGTGCTGAGCAATATAAAGGAGATACAATCCGAATTAAGTTTGATGATTTTATGATTGAAGTTATCACGTCTGATTTAATAAAAAACCCTTTAAAAAAGGCGCGACTAGCTGAAAATGCGACA
Source organism: Draconibacterium sp. (assembly GCA_016705335.1). GTDB lineage: Bacteria > Bacteroidota > Bacteroidia > Bacteroidales > Prolixibacteraceae > Draconibacterium. The sequence continues at coordinate 15,133 of JADIYN010000061.1, forward strand.
AAAATAATTGACTGGCTTGAACCGGTTAACATAAGTGAGCCAGAATTGGATGAGCTGATTTATATTCTGATTTCGAATGCTGACAGCAAAGAAAAATCGAATTATGAAAATGTAATTTTCGAAAACAGAAAACGAACTTCGAAGAAAATGGTTTTTTCTGATGGTAAAATCTTAGAAAAGGATTTTGGAAATTACATTATAGAAATTCGGGAACCCGTTTATACAATAAAATATTATTTACAGGCGATTCAGGATTTAAATAAAATTTCAGCCGAAACATTTAGCGAACATATTGCGAATGCTGAAAAGCTAATTCCTGCCGGAAGAAAGAAAATAAATGGTTGGATGACAACAAATAAGGAAGGTAATTTTGATACTCATTTTTTGGAAGAAGTTTCGCCGGCGACTTTAGACATGCTGATTTTGAATGCCGGAGTGGGAGCGGGTGTTATTAAAAATCAGTGGGTTAATGATATTAGTTTTAAAGTTGGTTTAGGTTTTATGAATAAAGGGCTGCAACGTAATGTGTATTTTGCCGAACTTAAAATGTATTATGATTTCTCAAATGCCTCAAGCGATAATTTGTTTTCAGTTAATAGTTTTGTTACTGTAGGTTGGGAACATAATTACTCGAAAATCCTTAAAAATGAAAAATGGTTTGGGGTGTCACTTGGTTATCTTGTTGACAGAAATACTGATTTCTTCAATGAAAAAACCTGGAAGTTTGGCATTCACAAAAGAATAAATCAAACCATTTCTGTAAATCCCGAACTTTATTTCAATGGATTTTTTAATAATATTTATCCCGGTGTTCAAATTGGGATAACCTTCTAATCAAGAAATGTATGCAACTTCCACCCGTTGACTTTTTATCAACAGGTGAAAGTTGCATTTATTAAAATCCGGCAACCTCCCAGCCTTCACGATATTTACGTCGAAGCAAATTGTTTGCATCCGGATTATTCGTAACCATCAAATTCTCAGAATCCCAATCCAGCAACACATCAGGTACGCGTATTGCAACTGTTCCCAGTAAAATAGCTTCTGTCATTGGTCCGGATTGGGCAAAATGCGATTCGGTATTTTCACCACCCAAACATGCATCTACAAAGTGGTGATAATGATTGCGATCTTTAAAGTTTGGAATTTTATGGTCTTTAAATTTACTCTGAGGTAAAAGTACAAGATCATTTCCATGGGCTACAAGCAGTGCACCTTCAGTTCCAACAAGCATTGCCGATTCGGGAGGGTAAACATCTCCGTGAAATAAATCCTGAACTTCCTTGGGTGGATAAAATTCACCATCAAACCATTCCAACGGCAATTCATCCGATTCAGTGAGATCATTACCCGGGAACATCCATGTAATGTGGTTTCCCTGTGGCCAGTTGTCAGCCCGACGTTCCGGTGATTCCTGCCATGATTTTTGAACTTCTGCAATAACGGTTTTTGGTGGAGTCAACCCAAGTCCTTTCCAAACAGCATCAAATATATGGCATCCAATATCGCCCGACCAACCAGTGCCATAATCAAGCCAGCCTCTCCATAACGAAGGATGATAAATTTTTGGAACAAATTGCCGCATGGGAGAGGTGCCGGTCCAAACATCCCAATTTAAAGTAGCAGGTGGTTCTTCTCCTTCAACTGGTCGAGGACCCATTGGCCTGTAATTTTCAACTGCACCTGGACGATTGGAACAGAGGTAAGCATGTTTGATTTTCCAATTGCACCTTCTTTAATCAATTGCACTGCCCGTCTGTCATTGGCAGAAGATGCATGCTGGGTTCCAAGCTGGGTTTTTACACCATATTTTACAGAAGCTTCAGTAAGTAACCGAACTTCGGCAACATCGTGGCACATCGGTTTTTGGCAATAAACATGTTTGCCTTTTTGAATAGCATGATATGAAATGGTAAAATGATTATGATCAGGTACGGTAACATTTACTGAGTCAATGTTATCAGCCTCTTTTTCAAACATTTCGCGCCAATCTGAATAAGTTCGCGCATTGGGTACAATTTCGAGTGCTTTTTTTAAAAAGTTTGAATCCACATCGCAAATTGCAACTATTTCAACATCAGGGTGTGAGACGAAATTTTGCAAATCATTAAATCCCATCATTCCACCAACACCAATACAGGCATGTCGTAATTTAGTTTTTGGTGCGCATGATTCGAGAAGAAGTGGAGCTGCAAGAGCTGCTGTTGCCGCTGTTTGTATAAACTTACGGCGCGAAACTGAAAATTTTCGGTCATTCATAGCTTGGTATTTTTCTTTTTTTATCAGCGTAATTTACTCTATAAAATTTGAAATCGTACGTTTCAATCTACTCTATTTTTGAAATTATTTTAAACAAAAAAAGAGGGAACCTCTGTTCCCCCTAATTGCTGTTTAATTCTAAAACTCTATCTACAAAAAAACTATTTTTTGTTTACGTTTATTTATCTATTTTTTGAACCACATTCTGTTCCCCATGCTGTAATACTCATCTTTTAATTCAGGATTTGCAGCAAGTTGTTCTTTTGTGTAAGGATAATACGGCACCATTACATCTTCACCCTGTTCCCAATTTGCAGGTGTTAAAACTTTTGACTGGTCAACCGTTTGAAGCGCTTCAACAAGTCTTACAATTTCATTCATGTTTCTACCAACCTGCATTGGGTAAAAATTGATCGACCGAACCACGTTTTCAGGGTCTATTATAAATACGCCTCTGATATCTTTGTTCGAACTTACAGGTTCGTGCAACATTCCGTAAAGTTTTGATGCAGTTTTGTTGCTGTCTTCAATTACAGGGAAATTAATTACCTGTTTGCCATGACCCCGGTAATCAATTTCCTCAAGATGTGCAACCCACATTTTATGTTGGTCAACATTATCAGTTGAGATAATTGCAATTTTTACCCCTAATTTATCGAATTCACCCTGTAAGTTGGCAAGTTCAAGTAATTCAGAAGAACAGACAGGAGTAAAATCCTGCGGATGACTAAACAGAATCTTCCAGTTTTTACCAAAATCATTTGGAAAATTTAATTTTCCCTGTGTTGAATTCGCACTAAATGAAGGTGCTGTTGATCCAATTAATGGAATTTTTGAGTTACTCTGAGCAAATGTACTGCTCATTAAAAATACTACTGCGATAAATGTCAAGACTGATGTTTTCATAATTATTAAATTTTTGTTTTATTACTTGAACCAAAATTAGGGTAAGTGGATGCGAATGTCTTGTATTATTTGCGCAAATACTTGTACTTTATAATTTACTGTAAAAAATCAACAAGAAATGCTGAATTAAACCGATTAAGCAACAATATGAAAGTGTGCTGTTTAACCTGTTTCCTGTCTTATTTTAAAAGATAAAACTGAAAAAAATGTTATTATCAGAAATGAAAATGATTACTGATGATAAAATTTGGAATTTAAATATTGTGAGGATTAACAAAATTGTTAGTTAAACTGGAATTATTTTTTTGCAACAACAGACATATCAATTTTTTGTGTTCCCAAATAAAACAGGGTAGCCGCTGCTGCCATAAAAACATGGCTCACACATAAATAATTAAACCATTGGTGGGGAGAAATTTTGGTCATAAAAAATATTGCGGCAAGAGCTGCAAAACCAACACCTGCAAGCATATATTTTCCTGCCGCATTTCTTGTTTTCAGAAATAAAAAACCTTCCAGCGAAAGCACGACAAACATAAGTCCGTAACCTGAGTGGAATTCAACAAAGAAAAAATTGAGCGTAGTTATTGTAAGTGTCAGGAATGTTAAAAATTCGAAGATGTTTATTATTCCCAGAACCCGGACAACCGAATTATTCAGCCAAATCCGTGTATGTTCAATAACAGCCCTTTCAACAAACATTATGGAAATCATACTCAATATCCATCCCGGAAGTTTCCAATAGAAGCTAAAAGCATACAAAAAAGCATGGCCGATTATTCCGCCAAATAATGTCGCCAATGCCATTGTGAAAAAATAGATTTTAAAATAGATAAATGTCTTTTCCTTTTTACCCGACTTATGAATTTTATAAGCTGCAATAAAACAAACCACCGTTACAAGCAAATCGGTAATGGTTACAATTGGTTCATCAATCCGAATGCCCCAAATATTTATCGTGTTTATTTCATTCATCCTTTATTGTGTTAAAAAATTTATTGAAAACGACTGGCAGTATTTTAACAGGTTCGATATAATATACAAACTTCAATAAACTATTGTTTTTAGTTATTATCAAAAAGTTGACTAATTGCTTCCAATGCCTTTTTATTGTTTGAATAGGTAAGTCTGTAAAATGAAATGTTTATAATTTTATCCAGAAATATCGCAACATTGTCGGGTTGAGGCGGGATCCAGGCTTCTTCAAAAAGTGTTTTAACTGCATTTGCCGGTTCAATTTTTTCCAAAGTAAAATCAACAGAACTGTCATATTTAATAAATATGAACTCTTTAACCGGAAACACCATTTTCATAATCCTGTTATCTATTGGTAAATACTTTATTCTTTTTTCCGGATTTAAGGTTATTAATGGATTATTCTCTAATTCAGGATAGTGAGGTTTCAATAAATCCAGCGAACCTTCCTTTACCGACAATGCAATCGGAAACGGAAATGCTTTAAATGTAGATCGCTCAATTGGAACAAAATCATCTGAAATAATATTATACCCTTTGGTTTGCAACAAAGCTGCAATTGTTGACTTTCCACTGCCCGGAGCTGCTGAAAAAAGAATGGTTTTCCGTCCATCAGAAATTGCTGAAGCATGCACTGTCATTAGCCAATCGGTTTCCGATTTATTGTGTAATACATTAACGAGTTCGATAAAAATTCTACCCTTGGTTAAATGGCTTTCATTTTTATCCCAACTTCCAATTATTTTTTTGTCTAAACGGAAATATACCCTTTCATGGTAAGTAAATAATTCAAAATATGATTTGCCTGTAAAATCTTCCGTGGTTTCCAAATGTTTAATAAGTGGATGAATAAAGTTTTCAAGCCACGCTGTTTCAAAAGAGAACTCAATTACCTTGTTCTGCATGTCATAACAATGTGTCGAATAAATCGGATAAACGTAATTGTTGATCTCTTCTGAAGAATTCTCAATGTATTTCGCAGGTTCATCAGACTTATTCATTTCCATGATTTTAAGCCTAACTTCCACCACAAATTTTAAGCTTTCTTCATAGCTTAATCCATATCGGTCAGAAAATTCTTTTGCAATTGTTTCTGATTTACAGCGTTTCACGATTTTCCTGAAGACATTCCAGGCCGGCTCTTCCAAAGAAAAATATAAATTGCTGTTTTGAAACCAAATCAGGTATGAATTTCCAATTTTCTTTTTAACGAATTTTATGTTCATCACGAATTAACATTATATGATTAAGTTTCAATAATGATTGCTAAAATAAAAACTATCTGCAATTAAACATGTCTTCAATTCATAATATGAATATCGAAGACAAAGAAATTACACGATTTGAAAGTCAATTAATCAATTTTGTTACAGGTAAGTTCAATATAAAATACTGAAAAATATGTGATTTTAATTTGCAACCAAGAGGTAATTCTTCATTTAAATGGCGGAGAGTGGGGGATTCGAACCCTCGGTCCGCCGGCTGGCGGACAACAGTTTTCGAGACTGCCCCGATCGACCGCTCCGGCAACTCTCCAAATTTGTTACCAAAATTATAAAACTAAAAGCCAGTTTCACATTAAAACATTATTTCATTAGCTTTGGCGGCTTAAATTTTAAGATATGAAACTGTTTTCTTTAATAACTGGATTGATTGTAATCATGTTTTTTGCAGGATGTAGTGGACCAAAAATAACTACTTCGCCTTTAAATTCGAATAAAACAATTGCAGAAAAAGAAATGGCTGCAGGTAATTATGCACAGGCGGTTAATTCCTGGAAACTATATTTTAACCAGACTCCGATTGAACAAACCACAGGAGATGAATTTGCGCAGGCTGCTCAAACTGCTTTTAAATCGGGCGATCAAACACAGTCGGTAAGTTGGTTCGACCAGGCACGTTATAAAAATTTCTCCAATGCTGAAATGTATTTAACTCTTGCCAAAATCTACAATTCTCAACAAAATATTTCAAAAGAACTGAGCGCTTTGGAATATTATAAATCCAATTTTTCTGATAACCTTAATGAGGTAAATAAGCGTTTGTTTGAAATCTATTTCGAGATTAAAATTTTTGATAAAGCACTTGTATCATGGGCAGAAATGGATGAAAATTCAAAAAATGAAATTTCAAACCTAAAAACGTATTTCAAGATTAATAAATCTCTGGGAAACACAGCAGTTTGTGATTCCCTTTCATTGGCTATATTGGACAAAGAGCCTGCAAATGTTGATGCTTTGGAATGGCATGGCAATAAATATTACTGGCTTGGCGAAAACCGTTACCAGCTTGAAATGGAAAAATACAACAAGAACAAAACCAACAAACAATATAAAGCACTTCCATTTTTTGAAAAACTGTGGAAAATTGAACCGGGAGAAAAATATGCAAGTTACCTGGCCAATATTTATGCTCGGTTTGGCGAGGAGTCGAAGGTGGATTACTACACAAAATTTATGAAATAGTTGGGAATGAAGGCAGTCATAAGTTGGTAGCCGGAAATAAAAATTCTATTTCGATTGAAAAACATTCAAATACGAAATGCTTTTAATGTTGTATGCACAAGCAAATACTTTAAATTTTTCATTTGCATATTCAATTCCCGCACCTGCCTTAAAACTACAATCGTTTGTGCAGTTAAAAGTTTTGGTGGCAATTTTTTTACAGAAAAATATCATTTGATACCTCTGTAACTGTGTATAAATCAGCAATATTATCTGATTTTTTGTTTGTCCCAACCCAATTAAATACAATTTTTCATCAATATTAAACAGGTTTATATTTTGATAAGAATGCCATTCAATATTAATCCAATCTTTTTTCGAAATACTTTCTGTGTCAATCGAACTAATTTTTTTGAATGCTGAATTGTTTATCTCATCAAAATCAACTGAATAAAAATCAAGGTTTTTCGAATCCCAGTCGCCAACAACAATCAAAGCTTTGTTTTTGTATTTTGTAATTCCTACACAACCTGCTGTACTTCTTAACGGTTCGCCATTTCTTTCTGAAATTGCTATTGGTTTTGCCAAAGGATTTTCCGGTTCAGAAATATCATATATACAAACTTTTGATTTGTTTTTTGCTGAATTATCCTCAATCCCAACTGCCAGATAATTTTGAAAAATCTGAAATCCTCCGGCATGTTTAAAAGGTTTTTCCATCAATTTATTGATTGAAACCACTTTATTTTCGTTACCCAATTTTACCACAGAACAGTAAGAATATAAGTCAGAACTTCCGGTCATGAAAACATACTTTCCATGTTCATTTTCAAATTCCTGAATTCCCTGCAGATGTCCGTCAGTATTATTTATTTCAAATTTGTTTGAAAAATTAAGGATTTCAGGAGTTGTTTCAATTCTATTAAATTCAGAAATTATATCAGATTTTCCAGTTTCGGAATAATTTGAAAAAATGCTTGTTAAAATGAGTGTGATAAAGAAATGTAAATTGTTTAAGGTCATGTCAATCCGATTCAGTCTTTATTTATTTCTGTTCCATCCGAAAATTTTGCAAACCTTCCTGTTTTATTTCCGTGAACCATATCAGATCGTTGCCAGGGCCAGCCACCAAAGCGGGTTTTCTGGTAATCAGCAAACGCTTCCTGGATTTCAGCCATATTATTCATCACAAACGGACCATATTGTTCAACCGGTTCACCAATTGGTTTCCCTTGCAACAGCAGCAATCTGGCAGGTTTGTTGCCATTTTTTATACTGATTTCCATACCAGCGTTCAACTCTAAAACCTGATTAACAGCAATTAAGTTGGATTCAACTTCAATGTTTTCTCCTTCAAAAAAGTAAAGCGAGCGGTTTACTTTTCCAGACGCTACCGGTATTTCCCAGATTGCATTTTCTTCAAATTTAATTTGCCAGATATTTACCTCGTTTTCAGGATTTGCAGCCCATGAATCGGGAGCCGGATCGGGAGCTGAATAATTTTTGTATTTACCTGCTGCAAGTTCAATTTCAATATTTTTCTGATTTTTGTCTTTTAATTTGATTTTTGGGATTGAATCTTCCCAAAGCATTTTGAATGCAGGTTTCACAAACTTGCTTTTTGCTGGTAGGTTCAGCCAAATCTGAAATAATTCTGTTGTGTTTTTTTCATTTTCTTTTAATAAAGGAAACATCTCAGAGTGCTGCAACCCACTTCCTGCGGTCATCCACTGAACGTCTCCGTTTCCATATCGTCCGGCAGCTCCGTTCGAATCGGCATGATCAATAATTCCCTGTAAAACAAAAGTTATTGTTTCAAAACCACGGTGCGGGTGAGCCGGAAATCCCGGAACTGTTTCGCCATGATACATTCGCCAACCATCTTTAATCACAAAATCATTTCCAATATTCCTTTCTGCAAGTGAGGTTTTTGGACCAAGTTTTCCGTCGCCTTCAGGGTAAAAATCGAGATGATGAACACAAAACAGAAACGGATCCTGTGTTTCCCCTGGAAATCCTAACTTTTTAATTTTGAGAATTGCTGAAGGTTTCATTCTTAACCTTGATTAATTTCTTTCAAAGTTTTTTCAATGCGGCCAATGTAATTGTCTATTTGTTCGGTCTCTTCAAAACCAACAATCATCATGTCAACACAACCCAATCCCAAAACGAAACGCAACGAATCATCTATTTTTTTACTGTCATTCCGCAAATTTCCATCACCAACAAGTTTCATCCCAATTACACCTTTGCCGGCTTTGTGCAATTGTTGAATTAATTCCACAACATCCTTTGGATCAGGTTTATCCATTGCCATTCCATATGGATTTATCCGGGCATGAAGTACATCAACCCATGGGCTTTTTATTGCATCTTTCATTGCATCCGATGAGTGTACCGAAACACCATGGGCACGAATAATTCCTTTGGCTTTTAAATCTTCCAAAATGTCCATTTGTTTTTTCTGGGTTTCTGTCCAGTTTTCATCAACCATACAGTGAATTTGCACCAGGTCGATATAATCGGTTTTTAATTCTTTTCTGAACCGATCAACTACAATATTTGCATCAGGCCGCTCCGGTTCGGGTATTCCGCCGCCTCGCACCCATATTTTTGAAGTTAGTGTATAGTCACTCCTGTTTTTCTTTGCCAATGCTTCGGCAACAATACCGTGAGTTCCATAACTGTCGGCGCAGTCAAAATTCCGAATTCCCCTGTCGTAGGCATGTTGCAGGAGTGCCAGGCTTTTTTGTTTATCCTGTTTTGTCAGAAACGAAGTTCTGTTTCCTGCATGTACACCTGTTCCAATTCCAAGCAGTGATGTTTTTACTGCTGATTTTCCAAGTTGAATTTCCTGTGTTGGATTATTTGATGAAAAACGTCCGGGACTGGCAGCAAAAAGTGGATTTGAAAATAAAACATGGGCTGTGCCTAATCCTAATGCAGTTACAAATTTTCGACGGTTCATATTTATTTTTTCCATAACTATAATTTTTATTGTGAATTATTATCAATTACTATTTTTCTTGTTTGATTAAAATCTTTTCCTTCAACTTTTAACAGATAAATTCCTTTTTTTAATCCGGAAACATTCAGTATTAATTTATTAAACTGTTTTTGAGGAAATAAGTTTAATTTCTGTCCCAATATATCATATAATGATACCTTAAACTGTTTTTCTGTATTCAATTCGATATGAAGAATTTCAGAGGCCGGATTGGGGTAGATTTTTAACCTCAATTCCTTAAGATTTCCGGCAAATACTGTATTCCCGCAAAGTCCTGTGGTAATTAAACCCAAGGCATTAAACTTATTGTGAATTGTTGAAAGCAGCGAATATTCATTGTATTTATCCTGACCAATTTCCCAAATCATAATTCCATCAACACTTTCTGCTGCCAGTTCAACTTTTCTCTCAATTGTTGGTCGCCCGTTATAATAGGCTTCACCAACCTGATCCAAATCGGCATTTAAAATGTTTTTATTTACCATTTCTGAATAAGAAAACTCAGTCACGTTTCCCTGATCTTCGAAATTATATCCATAAAAAGGCACACCCAAAACCAATTTATTTGAAGCTACACCCTGATTTTTCCAAAAAGTGACTGCCTGTTTGGCAAAATCAAAAGAGCTGTGTTGACCAGGATTATTCGGCGACCAGGGTCCTGTTTTGTCGTATGCCATTATATTTATGAAATCAAAAACTTCCAAAGCTTTGTTTGTAATTTTCGAATATCTTGTGGTTGCAGGCAAAGCGGCAGTAAACAGTTTATCATACTTTTTCAACGAGTCGTTTAATTGAATCACAAAATCGCTGTATCCCGCAGTAACTGCATCCCATTCGAGATCAAAATCAACGCCGTCAAGTTGATGTAATTCAACAAAATCAAGGATTTCTGATATCATAACCGGGCGATTGGCCGGAATGTCGATAAAGTTGGCCCATGTTAGCATTTGCACAGGGCTTAATACTCCGCCGCCCAACGATATTGAAACAATTATTTCAGGATTATCTTCTTTAGCCTTGTTTTTTATTGATGTAAAACCACTGATTTTTAAGTTTCCATTTGAATCGGGGTTTGCAAAACAGATGTTTAAATGGGTTAACTTACAGAATTCTATTGAGTTGTAATTTGAAAACCGGTAGGAGGGAAGGTATCCAACAACCTTTTTGGTTTGTGCTGAACCGGTCAGATAAATACAAAATAAAATCCAGAAAAATAGAAATTTAGGCATAGCAAGTTATTAATTCGAATTCGAATTAAATATAAATAAAACTATTATCATTAATTTGACTTATAGAGAAACAGCAGTAATTTATAAAGTCTAAGGATTTATAATTTTCTGTTTTCTCCCAATAAAAAAATACAGAATTGCGCCGATAATTTGTGAAAGCAAAACTACCAGAACCCAGATGATTTTGTTGTTGTGGGTAAATTCGTTTCTGAGAATATCAACCAGTGCAATTAATGGGATGATCAGGAAAACCGGGATAACTAAAAGAATTACAATAATTTCCTGTGGGCCAATAAAACCTAAAAGTGTCATATTTTTGATTTTTTAGTGAATTGATTGACTCAAATTTAGGTCAAATCATAATCATTTTACCAAAACTCTTTGGATTTTTTTTGATCTCATGTTCAGAAATAGTTTAACATGGAATATTCTGTTTGCATGAAACCGATTTAATTCTATTTTTAACTTGATTTTAGGTTCAATTGCGCCAAAAAATCATGGTGTTCGCCCTTTTCAAGTAATTTACAATCAAATCCACACCTTCCGGCAATTTTTTTTAAATTCTGAAAATCGACAAACAACCATTTAAATTTCAAAACTGAATTTTTGTATTTCACTTCATATTCCATTTCTCCATAGTAGGATTCGTTTGCCAAATCAATCCAAAGAGAACCGTCTTCTTCTTCGAAAAGATATTTTATATCGCTTGAATCGATCAAAATCTGCCCATTTTCGACAAGCAGGTTTTTAAGATGATTAAAAAGTTTCTTTAATCCGGCCAGTGATTCACCAATTCCGGCGCCATTCATCAAAAGTAAAAGAGTATCAAATTTGGTTTCTGCATATTCATAAATATCAGCACAGACAACTTTTTGAATTTCTCTTTTTTTCAACACATCACAAGCTTTTTCCGATTTCTCAAGTGCTGTAATATCAAAACCTTTTTCCTGTAAAATTACTGAATGGCAACCGGCAGCAGCGCCGATATCAAGAATACTTCCTTTACAATAGTGTAAAGCTGTGCGTTCAATTGCCGGCATTTCTTTCAAAGCCCTGAACAACCAGGAAACCGGAATTATTTCATCCTCTGTATAGTTGCTGTTTACAATCAAATCGGGTGTTTTCCCTTTTTCAAAATAATCCTGAATAGCTTCTCCAAATGGGTCGTTCATGCTTTTAATTTTGTGCGAAGTTAAAACTTATTTTTTCCTATTTTTGGCCTCATTAAATCCGAAAATCAAATGAAAATAATTCTTTACTGCTTTCTTGCCCTCATTTTTACACCCATTTTGTCTGTCGCTCAACAAAAAACTGAAATTTCAGATTGGCGTGGTCCAAACCGCCATGGCATTTTTACTGAAAAAAACCTGTTAAAACAATGGCCGGAAAATGGACCTGAATTACTTTGGTCATTTGAAGGTTTGGGTTTTGGTCACAGCAGTGTGGCAATTGCAAACGACAAAGTTTATGTTACCGGAATAAAAGATACAATCGTTTCAGCCGGAACACTTTATACCTTCGATTTAAACGGAAAACTACTTTGGCAAAAGGAATATGGCAAAGATTTCAGCCTGAATTTTCACGGAACGCGCTCAACTCCAGTGGTTGTTAACGATTTAATTTACATCGAAAGCGGAATGGGCGCTATTTATTGTTTAAATGCCGAAGCCGGTAACCAGGTTTGGTCGGTTGATTTTATAAAAGATTTGGGTGTCGATTCAGTAAGTCAGTTTGGTTATGCTGAATCGGTATTAATTGATGGAAACAGTTTATTTTGCGTTCCGGGAGGTAAAGAAAATAATGTGGTCGCCCTCGACCGTTTTACAGGTAAGAAAATTTGGAATTCAAAGGGTTTTGAAGAACCTGCAACCTACAATTCTCCAATTCTTATTGATAGAAGCGGACAGCGTTTAGTAGTTGCCATGTCAGCGGGTTCGATTATGGGAATTGACGCCGATACCGGAGAAATGTACTGGAGAGTTGAGCAAACCCAGCAAAATAAAATACATGCCAACACACCACTTTATTTCGATGGAAAATTGGTGGTTTCAAGTGCCGGGCGGGAGAGTACTTCGGGTTTGGTACAAGTTCAACTTTCAGAAAACGGTAAAAATGCCGAAGTAGCCTGGCGGAATAAAAAATTTATCAATTTGATGGGCGGATTGGTGCGAATTGATACCTGCATTTATGGTTCTGCGTACCTGAAAAACGACTGGCAGGTTATCAACTGGAAAACCGGGGAAATGCTTGTTCAAAATAAAGATTTGGGTGGAGGTTCAATAATTTATGCTGATGGAATGTTTTATTGCTATGCCGAAAACGATGGGGAAGTGGCACTTGCAAAGTCTTCTCCGGCAAGTTTTGAGGTTGTCAGCCGATTTAAAGTTCCGCTGGGAACTGACCAACATTGGGCACGATTGGTAATTGGTGATGGAAAATTATTTGTGAGACACGGTAATGCTTTGATTGTTTACAAAGTGAGAGAGTAGTTAAAACCTAAAAACTAGCCCCTAAAACAACCATGTTCATCCTCTTCCACTATGTCAATAAAAGATTGAATATTTCGCACAGATGGATTTGGCTGATAAAGTTCCCATTTTCCATTGGCTCTCATCCAGTATATTTTCCAGATTTTTTGGGACTTTACAAATTTTGCCTTTACAAATGGGTACTGGTGTTTTTTTGATTCATCGTTCCATTGAGGGCGAATTTCGAAAATTATCACTTCGTTGTTTTTAAAGGAATAACCGATATCAATTTGGTTACGTATTTCAACCGAAGGGCGAATGGATTCAATATAATTTTCAATAATTTTCTCGTCAAAATTTATGGTTTCCATTGCTAAAGAAATTAGATATTTATTTCACCCTCCAGAAAAGTTACTGCTTTTCCACCAATTTCAACCCGTTCTCCTAAATTTTTACAATACAATATTTTTATGTATCCGTTTCAGTATTGATTAAGTGCATTTGTATAATTTGATTTCAATTGCTCAATTAATTCGGTTGGTTCAATCACTTTTACATTTTCACCCTGCGAAAGGATTTCCATCAGAAAATCATGGGTAAGATATATTTTGATTTTGATTCGAATTTCATGTTCATTATCAACTAAAATTTCCTGCGATTCATGTAAAGGCATAGATTTTATGTATTTCCCCTGAAACGGGTCGAACGACAAAACTATTTCCTGCGGTTCTTTACCGTCGGATGTGATAATACCGAAGCAATGTTTAAAATATGAGTTAACATCGAACTTTTGCGGATACTGAAATTTACGTTTTGAAATTTCAGGGTCGGTCAGGCGGTCGAGGGCGAAGGTTTTTATTTTGCGGTCTTTGTGGTCCAGCGCCACCAGGTACCAGCGGTTTTTAAATTCCTTCAGCGCATAAGATTCAGCAATCCGGTGGGTTGATTCATTTTCCCAGTGTTTTGAATATGTAAATTCTATTTGCACACGGTTCTGAATGGCGTGAAGCAGTCCGTTCATATTTTCAGTTCCCTGTGGGCGGCGTTTTTCGAAATAAATAATTCCCGAAATATTTTCAGTTACTTTCATTGCATTAAACATATCGAGCGCTTCAACCATGCGCAGGTTTTTCTCCTGGTTTTCATCGGGTACAAGCGCGTAAACCCCGCGTTTGAAATCAAAACGAATATCAATATTGTAAATGGAACGGATTGCTTCAAAATCCCGCTGAATGGTGCGTTTGGTTTTCTCGAATTTGTAGCCGTAAAACTCTGATTCACTGCAAGAAAATCGGCCAACTCGTCAAAAGTTAAAGGATGGATACGAAGTTTACTGATGATCTGGTGATACCTCATTATTGTTTCTCTTACTGACATTGTTAGAAATTTTATTGGTTAAACAGAACCAAAGTTAATAACATGGTGCGACAAAATAAGACACAGGATTAATTATTATTGGGTATAACTTATTAATTTTCAGTTATTTTAAAATCAAGCGGTTTTAGAGGGATGAGAGACTTTAAGGATTTTTGGAAAGAAAAATACAGATTGGTAATTATTCTATTTCAATTTAAAATCAGGAAGTTAAGAAAGTATTACTTTTCAGGTAAATTTAGCTTTCAAATTTTTTAAATAAATTTTGAAAGTAGTATAGTCATAGCTAAAAAAAAGACAACACAACAAAAAGACATCAACCATTTTCGCCTGATAAAAAAGGAATATTTAAATCGTTAAAAACAAAAAAATAATGTTAAAACGCGAGGAATTAGTAACAAAACCTGAGTACTGGCTTGAAACCATTCAAAATGAGATTTTTCGCCAGGTAACTGCCTATTTGAAAGACAATATGACTCAAAACCAGTTGGCCGATCAATTAGGCGTAACAAAAGGGTATGTTTCGCAAATTGCGAAGGGAGAGTTTAACTACCTTAAAAAGCTGATTAAACTTTCCCTCGCAGTTGGAAAAGTGCCGGTAATTAATTTTATGCCGCTGGCTGAAATCATTTCTACAGAAAGTGAAAAGGTTTACTCACCTGAAACGACTACACTCAATAAGGTGGCTGAACCAACTGAAAATTATATAGAGGTGTTGGAACGTAAAAATAATTTCTCTCTTAAATAGTCATTTATTTGAGGTAAAATTTCAGTATAAAAAGTTTTCTTTCTTTGAGAATGTTTGCCTTTTGTAGAAGGGTGGATACATTGAACTGCATAAACCTTTTTCGTGCCAATTTTCATTAACTTTATATACTCAAAAATACCAGTTGTTTGGTTGTTTAGATTTTCAAAATTAAGCCCAATTAATGCCCTCTTCCCTTGAAAATAAATAATGTCAGCCTCAATTAATTCAATCTCTTTTATTTTAAACTCAATACATTGTTCATAAAAGAAATCTGGAAGCTGACTTGTATCTGTGCCCTTACGACTACATTTACATGAATTAGTCATTGCATAATAACGTAGAGATTCTAATTTATTTTCAAATTGCATTATATCTGCAATTAATTCCATAGTTTTTTCATATATGAGGATTATTATCACCCATTTCTACCGTTTGGGTTCTAACAGCTATATTATCTATTCCTCCTCCGCAATCCAGTGAAACTACCAGCACTTTAATTCGACCTACTTCACCAAAATTAGAACCTATATGACATTGCATTCCTTGAGCCAACTGGATTCCTTGGCTATTACATTTATCTTTATTAAGACAATTAAAATTTTCATCAGGAATTATTCCATTTTCTTCATAATAATTTCTGAGTTTAGTTACAATTTCTTCTCTGTTTTTCATAGGATTTTCTTTTTATTAATAATACAATTTTATATTAAATGCCTTAAAAACAACTCCCCGCAAGCCTTCGCATCGCTCAAAGCTTCATGATGGTTTAAAAATATATTATATATTTTACATAATGAAGCAAGATTGTCTCTAAATAAGCGGTAAGTACAATGCTTTTCATACTCCGGAACTTCCAATCCATAATACTGAAGTGTTTGCGCAAGCACTGGAAAATCGAAGCTGAAACCGTTGTGGGCAACTACTGTTTGGTTTTTGATAAAC
Organism: Draconibacterium sp.; assembly: GCA_016705335.1. Taxonomy (GTDB): domain Bacteria; phylum Bacteroidota; class Bacteroidia; order Bacteroidales; family Prolixibacteraceae; genus Draconibacterium. The sequence continues at coordinate 31,485 of JADIYN010000061.1, forward strand.
GGTTCTACCAAATGCCAGATTTTATTAAACGTGGGCGCGTTTCGGGTCATTTCGGGTGTAATGTGGTGGATGTCGATAAACCTGTCCCAGTAAAAGTTATTGGGTGGTTGTACCAAAATGCTGAGTTCATCGGTAATCACACCGTTTTCAACCCGCACCAGTCCAACCTGACAGATACTCCAGCGTTTGCCGTGAGCGGTTTCAAAATCGATGGCAGTAAAAGTGTTCATTGTTTATTTATGCTTGAAATCCAATTGTATTCATTCTTTTCGTCTGCTGAAAATCAAGTTCATCCTGGTTGTAAATGGCAGTCAGCGATGCAGGTTTGTTAAAAGTGGCGTCAAATCCCAGTTTCATGGAAAGTGAATTGGCTTTTTCGGGTTCCAGTTCCTTAAACTCGTATTTCGCAATTAACCGGCCTTTTCGCAGCAAAGCGCTGTCAACTTTGGTGATGTCGGTGTTGAAAGAACAGATAATCTGGATATTCAGGCAATCGGAAAGCAATCCGTCAGAAATATTCAATAATGCGAAACAGGGGAGTGGCCTTCCTTTTCGCGGTCAACAATTATGTTTTCGGCATCTTCAATTACAAATATCGAATTGGGATTTGCGATTAAAATGGAAATTAAATCGATTGGTAATTGCTCCTGCCATGTTTGGGGCAGGAAAATCACGTTCTTCCGGAGTGAAGTTATCAGGTAACGGATATACGAAGTCTTTCCAGTGCCGGGTTTTCCGTGCAAAAGAACCAGTCCTTTGTCGTTGTTCTGTGAAAGCCGGTTCATGATAGTTTGATGTATTTCCATGAAATTGTTGTTGTAGTTGTCGTTGATGCTCAGCTTGGGTTTGGTAATGGTCAGCGATTTGGTTTCAATTCCGTTTCTGGTAACCATCAGAAGGAAAATCTCGGGCTTTCGTTTCGATTTGCGTATTCTGAACTTTCTGATTTCGCTGATAATTCCCTCCACTTTCTCCATTCCTGTGTTTCGGAAAAGAAAACGGACTATTGAATTTTGGGTATCAAAGTCGATCAACAAATCTTCACAAACTATAGAAAATGTCGTCGAATTCAGCCGTTTTGTTTCTGTCGAAATAAATTTTGTCGTAATAACAATCTTTGATTTCCGCTTTGTAAGTTTCAGAAAACCAATTTCTTGCTTTTTTACAATTGATATCTTTTTCGTGAATGAAATTCGGAATTGAATTGAAAAGTGTTGTAAATAAAGTCATTTCGTTCAGGTATGAATTTCTTCGGGGTTCAAAAACCTGTGCAAGGTTAATTGAAGAATCGAAATTACTTTTTGGATAAATTATTTGCTGTGATTTACTATTCACATATTTCGGATATATACTTTTTTTGTTTCTAATTGTTCGAATCAAAGTATAGTCCACTTCCCAAAAAAAAGATGACGCAGGAAATATTTTTTGTTGAACTGGTATGAACTGTAAAAGATTTATAAATGAAACTTATCCCCCTTTAATTGTAAATCAAGAAATTAAAGAACAACATAAAAATTAAAAGAAGATTCAGATAGTACACAAAATCCCCCTTTGATTCCCCCTTTGAAAAAAGATAATGCGTTTCAAAATTGCTTTCTTTCAAAGGGGGACGAGTCCTCAGCAACACTGGATATAAAAATAAAGCAGGGATTCAGAATTACAAAAAAAACTCCCCAACCAGAAAAGTTACTGCTTTTCCGCCAATTTCAACCCGTTCTCCTAAATTTTTACAATGCAAAACCCACCGCGCGCTGAAACCTGTTTTGCGGTTAATTCATTTTTCCCAAGCTCTTGACCAGTAAGGAATCAACATTGTATGCGCTGAACCTGTTACCGGGTCTTCGTTTACACCCACGGCAGGGCAAAAAAGCGCGATACAAAATCGTATTTTTCTGATTTTGAGGTGCAAATTACTCCTGGTTTTTGCCCTAACCAACTGTTGAAAATCGGTTTTAACTCGGTAAAACTGCGTTCTTCGTTTTCAAAATCAGCATAAAATCATCTCGTCCTTTAAAGCACGCAAGCGGCTGTATATGAAAAGCTTTGCAACTTCATCCGGAATTTCAATTTTTGTTAATGGTGAGGCAGGAAAATCGAGTAACTATAATGTCGTTCTCCTTTTCACTTTTAAAATGCCACTGCGTGACTTAAAATGAACTTCTTTTTCAGAGTAATTTAAATGTTGAAATAATACGTGCGCCGATGCTAAAGTTGCATGTCCGCAAAGATTTACTTCAGCCAGCGGTGTAAACCAGCGGATATGAAATCCGTTTTCAATTGGAACAAAAAATGCAGTTTCAGAAAGGTTATTTTCCATTGCAATTTGCTGCATAATGTTGTCGGGTAACCAGTTTTCAAGAGGAACAACTGCTGCCGGATTTCCTTCAAAAATATTTTCTGGAAAAGCATCAACCTGATAGATTTTGAGTTTCATTGGTATAGTTTAATGTTTAAAGTTTAAACCGATTGCGATTAGGACAAAGTTGAAAGGAAAAATTAAACCTGCAAGTTTATTATTTGTAATTATAACTTCCGACTCCTGACTTCCGGCTTCCATCGTTCCTAAAACTTCACCGTCAACTTTAAATTTATACGTCTGCCGGTTAGGTAGTTGGGCACACCAAACTGGTCGCCCTGCAGGCTTGAAACCCAGAAATAGGAAATAGTATTGTTGAGGTTTAACAAATTGAATACTTCGAGACTGAGCCACATATCAGAAAAATGGCGAAGAACAGCACGATCAACAGGTTTTGCCTCACTTATAAAAACCTTGGAAAATCCGAGGTCGATCCGGCGGTATGACGGCATTCTGTAAACTTTGGTAGCGTTCGCCATTTGGTGGACCAGTTGGAAGTCCGGCACCATAAAAACCTGAAAGCTGCATTTTGTAGGTTGGGTTTCCGGGCAGATAATCCTGAAAAAACAGGCTGAAATTCACCCATTGGTCCGAAGGGCGTGGAATATAACCGTGCCCATCCATAAAAATGTCCTCTTTGGTTTGCATAAACGATAAACTCGCCCATGATTGCACCCCGCTTACAAACTCTCCATTTATTTTCATATCCAGACCCGCGGCATATCCAACGGCTTCATGTTCGGGCAGGTACTTGATCCGCACATTATCTACTTCATACGGAATTAACCTGTTCATGTATTTGTAATAGGCCTCAGATGTAAACCGAAATGGACGATCCCATGCTGTAAAAATCAGATCAGACCCGGCAACAACCTGGTAGGAGCGTTGTGCGCGTGTTGTAATTAATTGTGCCATCGGTAAAAAGCAATTCTTTAAAAAATGGCGATTGATAATATATTCCACCAGAAAGCCGGAATGATATTTTATTTTTCCAATCGGGGTAAAAGTTTATTGTACCCCGCGGACTGATAAGAAATTCATTGTTAAAGTCCCAGTAATTAAAACGCACACCGGCATTTACATACAAATCACCCCTGCTGATTGGTACACTCCAGGTATCCTGTATAAAACCTGTAAAACGATTTGAGTTAATTGAATTTTTACTGTTGAGTGTATAATAAAGTTTAACTTCAGAATCGGAATAAGGAATTGAATAACCCGTAGAATCCCTGAAAATCCACTCGTTAATTCTATTTTCAATTGCTTCGTGCTGAAATTTCACACCCCAGTTAATCAAATGGTTATCGGAATTAAATGCGCCACGGTGTGTGAAATTATATACAGTTGAATTTAAGTAATTGCGTGCATGATTGATAAATGAACCAACACCAAGATTTAAAACGCTGTCGCCATATTCCTCCGACGACATATCTCTTTCCAGTTCATTTAAATAATAATCGCCAAGAATATCGTAAGTAACATTTTCCTCAGCATAATATGCCGAAGCAATAAATTTTAGATTTAATGCATTGTTTGGGTGGTAGTTGGCTGAAAAAGCCCCAAGGTAAGTTTGGAAATCATCCACTTCCTGCCCATCAAAATAAATGGTTGTATTTAATGGTGCATCCCAGGTTCCAAAAGTAGTGCGACGGGTTTCAGGTTTAAAATTGTACTGGTTTTGAGCAATATTCCCCAAAAACGAAATATCGAATTTCTCATTGACGGAATAGGTAATATAAGTCTGAAAATCAAGAAACTCAGGGTTGTATTCACCCTGTTCATCCAAACTTCCCAATAAATATTTGCTGGTTTTGTACCTGATTCCTGAAATGTGCGCCAGTTTTCCATTCAAAGCCGCGTCTTCGAAATGCGCGGTTGCACCCAGTAAACTTGCTGTAGCAGAGCCATGTAATTCGCTGGGTTTGCTATATTTTATATCGAGAACCGATGACATTTTATCATCGTATTTTGCATCGAAACCTCCGGCAGAAAATTCAATGGTTGAAACCATATCGCTGTTAATAATACTCATTCCTTCCTGTTGTCCTGACCGAACCAGCATTGGGCGATACACTTCAATATCGTTGATATAAACCATATTTTCGTCGAAGTTGCCGCCGCGAACTGTGTATTGTGAGCTAAGTTCGTTGTTTGATGAAACTCCCGGAAGTGTTTTGATTAAAGATTCCACAGCGCCTGTTGATGAACCTGCAATCTGATCGAGCATTTTGGGGTCGATACGGGTTACATTTCCCCCTTCACGCCGATTTTGTGAAATGGTAACTTCAGCCAGTTTCAGATTCGATTCGGGCAGTGTTATTTTAAGGGTAATATTTTCCTCCGGTTTTGCAAATATGCTGTCGGTAACCGTTGAGTAGCCCAGTGAAGAAAAAACGATGATTATGTTTTTTTGTGCCGGAACACGCAATATAAAAGTGCCATCACGTTTTGAACTGGTTCCCAAAGCATAATCTTTTAAGGAAACATTTACCATGTCGAGCGGCTTTCCGGCCTGATCGGTAATTACACCTTTTAACGTGGCATTGTTGCTCTGTGCCAAACCTGTGAGGGCAAAAGCAATAAGAAATGTGGATATAAGTAAGGCTATTTTCATAGATGGCGCAAATCTAACAAACGAGTTTTATAATCAACTTTATATTGATAAATAAATTGTGCAGGGTTAATTTTTTATTGGCTGGACTTCCAAGTCCGTGATTTTTATTTCATTTTCTTCGACTTATGAAAGTCGAAGTCCTGTTATCCCATCACAACTTTCACTTCACACGCTTTTTTGATCTGAACAGGAATTTTATTTCCATCGATTTTAATTCCATCAACCCATAATTCTTTTACCCCTTTTGAAATATGATCCGGGTTTTTAACTTCAATTGTATAAGTTGTTCCCCTGAATTTACGTGTAATTTTAAATCCATTCCAGGCTTTTGGAATACATGGATTTACGATCAATCCGTCATAATCAGGTTGTATCCCAGAATGTATTGGGAGATTGCATAAAAATTCCAGGCCGCAGTTCCGGTTAACCACGAGTTTTTCGCTTCGCCCGGTTTAAAAGCATCTTTTCCGGCAATCATTTGCGAATAAACATAAGGTTCAGTTTTGTGCAATTCACTGATTTCTTCAAGGTATGATGGACAAATCTTTTGTAATATTCCCAGGCCATTTCGCCACGGCCGATTTCGGTTTCGGCAATCATAATCCATGGGTTGTTGTGGCAGAATATTCCTGCATTTTCTTTGTAACCAGCCGGATAGCTTGATATTTCACCATATTCAATATAATATTTGGTAAAGGCCGGGTTATTTAAAACGATGCCATGTTCGCAATCGAGATGTTTTTTAACCGAATTCATTGCTTTTTCAACCATTCCTTCTTCTTTGCCAATTCCAGCCATTCCGCACCAACCGTTTGATTCAATGAAAATTTTCCCTTCTTCGTTTTCTTTTGAACCTATTTTTTTACCATAATAATCGTATGCACGAATAAACCATTCTCCATCCCAGCCGTGCATTTTAATGGCTGCAACCATTTCATCAACATGTTTTTGGGCACGGTTTGCTTCCTCATATTTGCCAAGCACCCGGCATAATTCAATGTAATCTCTTCCGTACACAACAAATAACCCGGCAATCATCAGCGATTCAGCTTTTGAACCTTCTGTTTTGTTTTCAGTTGTCTGGAACGATTCGTTGGGGTCGTTTGAGAAACAGTTGAGGTTTAAACAGTCATTCCAATCAGCACGGCCAATCAAAGGCAATTTATTTGGACCTAAATTGTTGATTACATGATCAAAAGAAACAGTTAAATGATCAAACAAAGAACGGGCAACACTAATGTCATTATCAAATGGAACCATTTCATCGAGTATTTCCAAATCTCCGGATTCCTTTATATAGCTGACAGTTCCCGCAATAAGCCATAATGGATCGTCGTTAAAACCGCCGCCAATATCATTGTTCCCTTGTTTTGTAAGTGGCTGATACTGGTGATAGCAACCACCATCGTGAAACTGAGTTGATGCAATATCTATAATTCTTTCCCGTGCACGTTCCGGTATTTGATGCACAAAACCAAGTAAATCCTGGTTCGAATCACGGAAACCCATCCCGCGGCCAATCCCGCTTTCAAAAAATGAAGCCGAACGCGAGAAATTAAATGTAATCATACATTGATACTGGTTCCAGATATTCACCATCCTGTCCAATTTCTCATCTCCTGAATCGACAACGTAAATACTCAACAAGTCATCCCAGTATTCTTTTAATTCAATCCACGCTGCATCAACTTTTTCAGTGGTATCAAACTTAGAAATTGTCGCTTTTGCCTTTGTTTTATTGATAATTCCTTTCGATTCCCATTTTTCATATTCTTTGTTTTCAATGTAGCCAAGTACAAAAACAAAATCCTTTGATTCACCTGGGTTTAACTGTATTTCCAAATAATGAGAAGCAATTGGTGACCAACCGTGTGCTTCGGTCATGCGTGGTTTTCCTTCAGCTACAACCTGAGGATCTTCAAACCCGTTATACAAGCCAAAAAATGACTCCCGGTCGGTATCATAACCCTGAATCGGCACATTAACAGAGTAATATGCATAATGATCGCGGCGCTCTTTATATTCTGTTTTATGGTAAATTACTGAATCTTCAATTTCAACTTCGCCTGTTGAAAAATTGCGTTGAAAGTTTTCCATGTCGGAAGCAGCATTCCAAAGTGCCCATTCTACAAACGAAAACAGTTTTAAAGTTTTTGTTTCTTTCGAATGATTTGTCAACGTTAGTTTCTGAATTTCAGCATGAGTTTTCAATGGCACAAAATAGAGTACTTCGGCACTAAGACCGTCTTTTTCGCCCTTAATTTTTGTGTAATTCATCCCGTGCCTGCATTCGTACTTATCGAGCGGGGTTTTAACCGGTTTCCAACCCGGCGACCATGTTGATTCACCATCTTTAATATAGAAATATTTGCCGCCACTGTCCATGGGTACATTGTTGTAACGGTAACGTGTGAGACGTCGGAATTTTGCATCTTTATAAAAAGAATAGCCACCGGCAGTGTTCGAAATAAGAGAGAAAAAGTCTTCGTTTCCAAGGTAGTTAATCCATGGCCAGGGTGTTTTCGGGTTGGTAATTACATATTCCCGGTTGGTGTCGTCGAAGTATCCGAATTTCATAATAATGGTTTTGAAAATTTAAGTCATCAAAAGTAATCTTTGGTTTAATTTCAACCAGAAAAACTTTTGTGATTCGTGGTTTTATTTGATTATAAAAGTTTGTAGTTCTTAACTCTCTCCCTCCAGGCGAGTTGGAGGGGGTTTCTTTATTTTGTAATCCCGGGCCAGTCATCAGTTCTGAATGGATTTGCAGGCAAACCTTCAACATTGTACAAATTCACATCATCAGGATTATTTGCCCAACCGTAACGAACTGATTTCGGATCTTTTATGTCATCAGAATCGAATAAACAATGTCTTTGTTGTATGCAACTTTCAAGGCGTTTAAAGCCAGTCGTTTGCCAACATCCTGCTTGTTCTTTGGATGAATATCCAGAGCTTCGCCAATATCAATTGTCAATGCCATTCCTGTGTTTGGCAACGAAAGTGTTTTGGTTTGAGCTTCGCGTAATTCAGCCCAGTCACTTTCGCCTGGAGTTTCGGCTGGTGGATTAAAATTAGCAAGCGAAACAAACAGAAATGGGAAATCTCCCTGATTCCAATGAGTGCGCCAGTCGGTAATCATTTCAGGAAAAATACGCTGGTATTGTTTGGCTCGTCCGGCATTCGATTCACCCTGATACCAGATTGCACCTTTAATTCCATATGGAAGAATTGGGTTTATCATACCGTTAAACAACAAAGTCGGGTAGGAGTTTGGACCAATGTTTACTGCACCAACAGTTGCTTTTGAAATTTTGAACTTCCAGTCACCCGAAATGTCAACCTTTTCGTTTCCAATAGCAAGGAACTGATCTTTTGGATCGCCCCAAATTCCGCCATTTCCACCGGTGTCGTTCACTCGGACAACAATCATATTTTTTCCGGGGTTCAGGTATTTTTTATCAATGGAATAAATTCTTTCTTTATCATACGTCTCAGTTTTTCCAATTTCAATCCCGTTCATGAAAGTAATGTCTGAATCGTCAACTTTTCCCAAATGCAATGTTGCATCTGCATTCGATTGCTGTTCGGTTAACCGAATTTCCTTACGGTACCAACCAATTCCATCGATATCCATATAACCTTGCGGTTCCCAGTAATTTGGAGCTTTTATAGTTTTCCAGTTACCATCATTAAAATTAACAGCTGACCAAACCGGTTTGCCATTTTCCATTCCCATATCTTTTTCAGGAATTTCTCCTCCGAGCATTTTTTTAATTTGTGCCATTTTCTCCTCTTTGTATTTGCTCAGATCCATTTGTTGTAATTCAGCGAGATCTCCTTTTAAATCAGGGTCTTTCGAAATGGTTTCGGCACTCGACCAGGTTTCTGCAACTGTTCCGCCCCATGAAGTATGTATCAAACCAATCGGAACATTCAGTTCTTTAAAAATATCGCGTCCAAAGAAATATCCAACTGCTGAAAAACTACCTACAGTTTCAGGTGAACATTCAACCCACTCACCCGATGAAATATCTTCATTCGGGAATTGAGCCACAGTTTTGGGAACCGTGAATAACCGGATTTTTGGAAAATTGGCTGCGGCAATTTCACTTTCGCCATTTACAGAATTTGCAACCTGCCATTCCATGTTCGATTGACCGGAACAAACCCAAACTTCGCCAATCAAAATATTGTCGAAAACAACAGTATTTTTTCCTTTTACTGTTAATTTAAAAGGACCGCCATATTCCTGAGCCGGAAGTTTGACTGACCACTTTCCATCTTTATCAGTTTTTGTCCGAATAGATTGGTTGTTGAAAATTACAGTAATTTGTTCGCCCTTGTTTGCCCAGCCCCACACAGGAATTTCGATGCCTTTTTGCAGAACCATGTTTGAACTGAAAATCCGCGGAATTTTTACTTCGGCATTTGTTGAAATGAAGGAAAATAAGAAAATTCCGGTTAGAATTAAGAAGGTTTTTAATGTTTTCATTGAATTATAGTTTAAGTAGTTTATTAATCATGTGTTGAAAAAACAAAGAATCCATTCTATAAAATCAGAATTTTTTTTGCCTGAACCGACTTGTCAGAACTTACTTTTACAATATAGAAACCTGGTTTTATATTACCTGTATAGATTTCGGTTTCAGGTTTTAATAATTTTGTTTGATAAAGCAATTTACCATCGGGCGATAAAATTTCCAGATTTTGCAATTTCATTTCTGAAAAATTAGAAATAAAAACTTTAAACTCGCCGTTTGCCGGATTTGGATACACAGAAAATGAATCTTTATTTGAATCAATTTCCTGATCACCATTTGAAGTAACTTCCTCAATCTGAGTTAAACTAATATTATCGATAGAGAATTTTCCAAGAAATCTTCCGATTCCAAAAAACAGTCTCAAATTTTCATCATTTACAGGCATAATCAGGGTAATTTCATATTTTTTTCTTGTGGAAGTAATACCAATATTTTTCACGATATGTGCACCCCAGTCGGCATAATTTTTCGAAACTGTAATATTTAATTGCTTTTGCTGTTCAGCCCACGCATCGAAAGTTAATTTGTATTCAGCTTTTTTCAGCGAAAGACCCGACTGCTGGAAACCGAGATGCCACTCAGTTCCGGTTGTTTTGGTAATATTGATTTCAAAAGTGCTGTCAACAATTGTAGGAGTATAACTTAAATTTTGACTGTTTTCAACATAAAACGACCAAGGATTCCAGCTTTTATCGAATTCACCGTTCGAGAGAAGTTCATTTTGATTATAAAAAACAGGGGTAACCGTTGTGTTTTTACCGATGATAAACTTGTAAGGATTGGCCTGGCCTAAATGTGTCCAGGCTCTAAAACTGTACCCTGAATCTGGGATTGCAGTCAATGTAACTTCAGTATTTTCAGGATAGAAATCGAGTTTGGGCGAAACTTCCACTTTCCCGTGAACAGGAGGTTGAATATTCAATTCAAACGGGCTTTCCGAATCCTGCACTTGGTAAACACGCACATAGTCAATCAGAAATTTATGCGGAAGTTTTGTATCGTCAACTCCGGCAGAGCCGGCCCAAGTTCCACCATATGCCAAATTTAAGATCAGGTAAAATTCCTTGTCGAAAGGCCAAACCCGATAATCGTCGGCAGGTTTTTTATATTCATGGTATTTTCGGTCATTTGCCCACCATTCTATTTTGTCGGGTGTCCAAACCACCGTGAAAGTAATGAATTCGTTGAATGGGTCTCTAACAACTTTTTGCGGACCACTACCACTTGAACCGTGTTTTCCTGCAGACATATTTATTCCCTCGAAATGGCTGGTAAAATAGAGGTTTTGTGGTTCAACACCAATGTATTCCATAATATCAATTTCGCCACTTCGGGGCCAGCTTCCATATTCATTGTATGTTGGCATCATCCAGAGTGCGGGCCATGTTCCTTTGCCTGTAGGTACTTTAGCGCTGATTTCAACTTTGCCATATTTCCAGTCTCCAACTCCTTTCGAAATAATACTTGCCGAAGTATATTGTGCACCGTCAAAATTTTCCTTTCTGGTTTCAATAATCAGCACCGAATCTTCAATTCGCACATTTTCCATGCGATTGGTATAATATTGTAATTCGTTGTTACGAAGTTTCCCTTTTTCATAGCTCCATTTTGTACTGTCGGGCAACCCAGGCGTGTTGAATTCATCGCCCCAAACCTGTACATATTTTTGAGCTGACACTGATAAAGTAATCAGCATCAATATTATAATTTGAATCAATCTATTCATTGTATTTCTAATTTTCAATTTCTAATTTTTCAACAATCTGCTCTATAACTTTTATTTCATTATACTCAGCACAATGCCCTTTCATGGGAGTAAAACTCACGGAAGCATCCGATTTTGGATTTTCCATAGTTTTCAGCATTTCATCAAAAGCGCGGGTTGCGGGGTTGAGGTAAAAGTTATCCATGTCTCCGGCCCAAATCCAAACCTTTCCCTGTATTTTGGGCCCAAGTGTTTCCCAATTGGTTTCAACATAATATTTCAGATCGTGTTTTCGCCAGTATTCGGCAACTTCATGGTTTATTTCTCCGGTAATTGGATCGAACATCGGTTTTGGCAAACCATCATTTCCCTTTGGACTGAAAAGCGCGGTAAAAGCGCTGAATTGTCCTCCGGATGTGACATATGTATCGGAATGTCCCAAAACATTTTCAAACTGAATAAAATCTTTTTGTGATAAAATCGGTTCGCCGGAAACATCGCGAACTATTGGACGCAAATAATCATATTCATTATAAAATGCGTTTTTATCTTTGTAAATATTAATTAGCTGGCAGTTTTCAAAATCAACTTGGTCGGGACTGTAAGAAAAACAGCCACCAAAAAAATCGGGATAAAAAAGTTGCAAAGCCAGCGAAACCCAGCCTCCGGTGCTGCAACCTTCAACAAAACGGGATTCAGGTGTTGATTTTCCACGGTACTCTTTTTCGATAAAGGGAATCAATTCTTCAATTAATGCTTTTCCATATGGGCCGCTGTTTTCAGAATCGAGCTGGTAGCAGTCGCCAAACGGACCTTCGCCGTCAAGATAAACGTTTAAAATTTCAGCGGCTTTGTCTGAAGTCCACCAATCCATATTGCCTAAAAAACGGTTGGCACGTGTGTAACGCCCGCCATATCCGGCAATGTTGTATCTCACTGCATATTTTTGGTTTGGATGTTCAAAATAATTTCTTGGCAGAATAACTGCGGCTTTTAACCGCATTTCTTTTCCCCACCATTTTGAAAGGATTTCGCTTTTTGATATCAATCTCTTTTAAAAGTTTATGTTCTGCTAATTTAGTAGGTTGGATTATTTTAGTAAGTTGAATTTCAATGGTTTGATTTTCAGATAAATCCACGGTTATTGCTTCACTGTATAAATTTCCGGGGCATTAATGCTTGATTCAGTTGTATTTTGATCCCACAAAACCTGTATTTTATATTTACCATTTTGAATTTTATCCAGCGACAGATCAACCGATTTTACAAAAGGCACTGAATTATCAAATGTAAATGATTTTCCTGCTTCCCAATTATCAATGTTTGTAGCAAATATCATGTTTGATTTATTGGGCCAGGTATTCATGCGGGGTTCGCGGTTATTACTTTCGCTCACAAATAAAAAAATCCTTCCTTTTTGGTGTAAATTATTTGAAATTTCATTTGAAACCGTTGCTACAACTTTAAGAGAACTTGTTTGAGCTATTGTAGTTAAACTACATAAATTGCAGATTATCAATAAAAAACATATAGTTCGTTTCATTTATCTTATTATTTCTTCAAAAATAACAAACATCTGAATAAAATCTCAGCAAATTAACCTGAACTTAAAAAGTTATTATTTCAATTCAAATAAGTATTTCAAAAATTAAAATAATGAAGTTTTAT